>NZ_JCAJZT010000006.1:0-177445 GCF_059510395.1 Shimazuella sp. NTD248
TTGACCAGATGGTCGTTTTCACCACTATAACACCTATTGACCATATGGTCAAACGGTATGAATAAAAGAAATGTTGATGTTAAATTATTATCTAGCATTAAATGTTAAGCGTTAAAAAAACACTTGATCCCCTATAAAGATCAAGTGTCTTATCATATTCTCTATTCCATTACATTCATGTTAAAAATATGGAGAGGCCTCATCTCCATGTCATAGCAAGATGAGGCGTCCTGACATCTAGCAACAAGAGCAGATATCAGGAAAGATCGTCCACCTCAGTCCTCACTTATCGATGATCTTCGCCATCTGCTTCTTGTACGACTCCGCCTGTCGCGGGCTGACCGTATTGGCAGGGTTAGCCGGGTCGCCGACACGCACAGTATGATCGTCCATCAACGTGACCTTCTGACCCCTGATGTTAACGGTCATAACCTGTTTCGTCATAATGCAAGCTCCGAGGTTGATCCGATCTCACTATCATCACTTTACTGGAAATGTTATTAGTAGAAAATGCATAAAAAATGGATATAAGTAATTATGGAGAGAAATTTCAACCTTTTATAAAAAAAACGCCCAATCTAAGTTGGACGTCTCTTACAAAACAAAGATTATATGAATAAAGAGCGATCGACCGCCCGAATCTTGTCTCTCAACAGATCCAGACGGTCTTACCCCATCAGGAGGTCAGGAGGTTACTTACTTCCGACCGACAGGTAGAGCGTGTACCGTCCGGGAACAGAGCGAACCTGCGTTCCTCTCTGATTCCGCACATAGATCGCATGGATTCGACGCTTCCCTGCGTTACGCTTCTGTGCGATACGCCGCATCACCCGCAGCCGGTAGTTGCCACTGCGCCTGACATTCTTACGCAAAACGACTCCTTGGTGAGGAAGGGACGACATTGTCCTTGTTTAAATTTTATTTGCTATTCCTTCTTATTTCAATATTAAAATCAATGAGATGATATCTAATGAGACACTTTTTGTTTTATTGACAATTAGTAAATGAAATTTCTACCCAGGAAATACAATCGTCTTATTCCCATGCACCAACACTTGGTCATTCACATGCCAAGAAACAGCACGAGCGAGTACAATTCGCTCTACTTCACTTCCAATACGAATTAATTCCTCTGGTCTTTGGCGATGGCTGACACGCTGGACATCTTGTTCGATAATCGGGCCTTCATCTAACTCTTCTGTCACATAGTGGGCAGTAGCACCAATGAGCTTGACACCGCGGTCAAACGCTCGCTCATATGGATTTGCGCCGACAAATGCTGGTAAAAAAGAGTGGTGAATGTTAATGATCTGATTCGAATACACATCGATCATGCTTTTGGGGATTATCTGCATATATCGAGCTAAAATGACCGTATCTACTTCTTCTCTATGTAAAATTTCCAATTGTTCAATCGCTGCTTCTTCGCGAGTTTCCCTTGTCACAGGGATATGATAATAAGGCAGTCCATATGGTTCCACCAATGGTCTACAATCAGGATGATTGCTGATCACTACTTTTATATCTGCGTCTAATTCTCCCATTCGCCATCTCCACAATATTTCTTGCAGGCAATGGTCATATTTGGAGACGAATAATGCGATTTTCTTCTTATGAGAAGCCAGAGAAATTTTCCATTCCATTGCAAATTTATCCGCAATTGGTTGAAATTGTTCACGTAAATAAACTTGCTTCTCTTCTAATTCATCCAACTGAAAAGCAATGCGCATAAAAAAGATACCATTTTCCTGCTCTGTCGCATGCTGATCGGAGTGGATAATATTTGCTCCTTGTTGAAACAAAAATTGAGAAACTGCGGCAACTATTCCTGTTTGGTCGGCACAGGAAATAAGCAATCTGCCCACATCTTTTTGCGTTTTTGCTGTATGTGTTGCATCCAACTTCCATTCTCCTTCACTGTTCAAAATAGAAAAGCCTACAGGTCGGTACCTGTAGGCACTCCCTCTTATAACGAAACATAACGGTCAAGCATATCATCGACTTGTTTTCCGTATGATGATTCTCCATAATAATTTAAATGCAGTAGTAGATAGTATAACTGATATATTCCTTTCCGATCACTATATTCTACTTCTAAGGGATTTATTTCCTCGTAGGCTTGATAAAACCTTGGGGAAAATCCACCAAATAACTCTGTCATCGCGATATCTACTTCTCTATCTCCATAACTCACAGATGGATCAATGAAAACAGGCTCTCCTGTTGAACTGATAAATGTATTTCCACTCCACAAATCACCATGTAACAAAGAGGAGACTGGTTTTGCTGGGAGGAAATCTTCTAATCTTTCCATTAGCTTTTCGAGCTTTTGCAACCGATCTGCATAAAGAAAACCTTTTTCCAGACCGATTTCTTTTTGCACTTGTAATCGCTTATCCCGAAAGAAAGAGACCCAATCATCTGACCATGCATTTCGCTGAGGGTAGATTCCCAAGTAATTATCTTCCACAAATCCAAAAGTAGTATGAGTGGTTTGATGGAGTAATCCGAGTTTTCGTCCTAGTTCTTCTTCCCCTTTTTCAGACCTCACTCCAGCAGGAACCCACTCTAACCAAAGACTTCCACCCGTCTCCTCATCATACTGATAGCTATATACTTTAGGAACTCGCACACAGCAAGATAATGCGGACAATCCCATTGCTTCTTGGATAAAGAAGTTTTCCGGCATATTTGTATGCGCTTTCAAAATGTACTTGTTGATATCCGTCTCCACATACGTCACCTGATTGATGCTGCCACCAGAAACCGCTTTTATCTCCCGTATGCAACTCTTGTCGCCTAGCTCACGCAATGCTTCTAGCAAATAAGTCAATGCAGATTTCCTCCCTTTTTTTCTCCTTTTTTGAATATTGTATATGTTACAATATCCTTTATACAACTTAAGGAGTGAACAGCATGTTTGGCTTTCGTTATCTCAAGACCAACCCAACACAATTTGTACTTCATTATCAGAAAGGAATATTAAAACAGAGTGGGAAAGGGTTATCTTTCTTCTATTTTAAACGTTCTTCCTCCATTTCCGTAGTCCCAATTTCCAGTAAAGATACATCTTTTATTTTCAATGAGATCACCGCTGACTTCCAACCCGTCACCGTACAAGGACAAGTCACTTACCGCATAATCGAGCCGGAAATGGTGGCAAGTCTATTGGACTACACGATCAAAGACCGCTCCAATCAATACATATCCGATGATCCAGAAAAATTGGAACAGAGGATCGTCAATTTATTACAAGTACATACCCGAACTGAAATTCAAAAACGCTCCTTAAAAGAAGCTGTTCAAGTGTCAGATGAAGTAAGTCTTGCTGTAAGAAAATTGTTAACTGACTCTGGCGATTTAGAAAAATTAGGCGTAGAACTCCAAACATTAGCGATCGCGGCTATTAAACCTACTCCAGAAATGGCTCGAGCACTTGAGGCAGAAGCGAGAGAAGACTTATTGAAAAAAGCGGATGATGCGATCTACGAACGACGCAATGCAGCCGTTGACCAAGAAAGACGAATCAAAGAAAACGAACTGCAAACGGAGATCAAGCTGGAAGAAAAACAACGGCAAATACGCGAAACCAAAGCAGAAGCAAACCTAGCTATCGAGATGAAGGAACAAAAGATCAGAGAAGCGAAACTGCAAGGACAAGTAAAATTAGAAACAGAAAGAAAGCTGCTCGTCGTTACAAAAACAGAAAATGCCAAAGCAGAAGCGGATGCACAAGCTTACGCCTTAGAAGCTACCCTTCGCCCGCTTACAGAACTCGATTCCTCTCTCATCCAAGCACTAGCGATTCAAACGGCTGAACCACGCTTAGCGGTTAGCATGGCAATCAAAGAACTGGCGAAAAATGCATCTAAGATCGGGCAGCTAAATATTTCTCCTGATTTACTAGAATCTTTGATGGAAGAAAAACCGAAGAGACGATGAATTACGAAAAAATCGTCATCGTCACGAGGGAAACACGATTAGACGGCTTGGTCAAACGCTATAATACGCGATCTCAAGCCAAATTTTATGTCAATCAAAGCCTTAAACAGGCTTCACGCTCCCCATCAGGAGAAACTACTCAGGATTTCAGTCTTTTTGAAGCAGAACACAATACGTATCTTTCTGCGGTAGAATCCGTCAAAGAACAGCTTCGTGAAAACTATAAACTGCAAGTGATTGATCGCTCTTTTTTACCAAATTATATTTTTTCTCCCCAAGATATTGTTGTGACCATCGGTATCGATGGGTTAGTGGTCAATACGGCAAAATATTTATCCGGCCAGCCATTGATTGCTATCAATCCTGACCCTGAACATATTGATGGAATCTTACTTCCTTTTCAAGTAACTGATGCATATGCTGCTGTGGAAAGCTTATTCCATGGCAGAGAAACATACAAAAAAATTACTATGGCAGAAGCCAAACTTAACGATGGACAGTCTTTACGTGCTTTTAATGACTTATTTATCGGTGCTTCTACCCATGTCTCTGCTCGTTATCGGCTTGGATATCAAACTCCAAATGAAACACAATCTTCCAGTGGGATCATCGTTTCCACTGGTGCCGGTTCTACTGGATGGATAAGTTCTGTGATCCATATGGCTAATGGTGTTTATCGCTCTTATCAACCGAAAAGCCAGCAACTTGCTCAACCAAAGGTCAAATGGGAAGACGAATCTCTCCTGTTTGCCGTCCGGGAACCTTTCGTGAGCAAGATGACATCCGCTCAGATGGTAACTGGCTCGATTACGAAACATAAACCGCTGGTCATTGAGTCTCAAATGGAACAAAGCGGTGTGATATTTAGTGATGGAGTGGAAAGTGACTTCCTAGCGTTTAATGCAGGAATGACAGCTACCATTACGATCGCTGAACAGAAAACAAACTTAGTAATCAAATCATAATGAATATGATGAAAACAGCCCAAGTATATTACGCTTGGGCTGTTTTGCTGGTTTCTTCTAATACAACGCATATAAGAGAACAGTTGTCTTTTAATTTCTAAGAGCATTTATACTATCAACGATTTATCCAAACCTCATAAAAAGCAGCGACCCAGCCTCCTTGATCAGGGGCTGGGTCTGCATGTATCGACCAGGAGGTCTAGTACCACTTGCCGTTGTTGTAGGGTTTCCGGGCGTCACACATCACCGGACTGATCCAGCCGTTCTTCCGTGCCAGCTCGGTCCATGCCTCGACTGCCTTGTCTGCTTTGATGAGCTCTTTCTCGAAGTCGCTCAAGGCAACAATGTAGTCGTCCTTCACCGCGATGCCGTGCGTCATGAACCCAACCGCGAACTTGTCGGGGTCGATCTCATCCTTGTGACGATAGATCATCACGGGGCACTGTCCCAGTCGGGCCGTGACCTTCGACCAATGCTCGTCGTCACTTGCGACCGTCTGGACATTGGTGTAGCCAGCCTTGACGGCCAGCTCGTTCAGGGAGGGCCTGTGTACCCAAGGCTTGCTGGCGTAGAGTCCGATGGCGACGAAGAAGGCGATCGTGACCACGACAGCCAGGACGGAGTAACGCTTACGCTCACGCATGGCGGAATGCCTCTCTCACTGGAATCGATCCATGCCAGAAACCAGAATCTGATCGAAACTGGTTGTTTTCATTATTGTATCACTTTTCACGAAAATGCGAAGTGTAGGTAGCAAAACTTACTTGGAGACAAACAAGACTCTAAATGAACAGCGGATTTTTGTAATTAAAATTCACATAATTCCATCATTAATCACAAAATAGACAAACGCCTTTGGATCGTATATCATATACGATATACGATATATTTGATATTAAAGGAGTTTCGCATGGATCATCATTCATTATTGCCAAATCCATTGAGGCAGCAGGCGTATCACATTATGAAAGAAGCAATTATTTATGGGACTTTCAAGGAAGGAGAAATCATTTCAGAGCGGCGTGCTAAAGAGGAATTGGGTATTAGCCGGACACCTTTTCGTGAAGCCATGCATGCTCTTGAAGCAGAAGGCTGGGTCTTTACCATACCTTATAAAGGTGCTTTTGTTAGCCCAATCACACACAAAGACATGGAGGATTTGTTTGAGCTGCGGGTATTATTAGAGACATTTATCGGCCAAAAAATTAAAGATAAACTAACGCCGAAGCATCAGCTTAAACTGCAACTTCTCATAGAAGAAATGAAAGAAGCGATAGAGTTATCAAAACATGATGTCTTTATTCGTTTGGATCGTGATTTTCATCATTATCTCGCCAGCTTATCTGAAAATAATCGCTTAATCACTGTATATGAACAGACACTAGACTTGATGCGGCGCATGGGAATGCGTGCATTGCAGCAGGAATCACGAAATGAAGAGGTAATAAAAGAACACCAAGCGATTATTGACTCATTCCAGACTGGCAGTATCGAAAATGCTTTGCTTCATCATCTTGAAAACACCAAAACAGCACTTTCACCTCACATCAAAGGAGAAGAAACACCATGACACCACTTGTTTTTCAATTAGCACCAAATGAAAACGTTTTCGCAAACCCTCAAAAGGTTGTATGCATTGGTTATTCTGGGCGAAATCAAGAAGTAGTACAAAAGCATATTGATGAGCTGGCGATGGAAGGAATTGCTGCCCCGCCAGAAGTCCCAATGCTTTACCCAGTGAGTCAATTACTAGTGACGCAAGAGGATAAAATTCAAGTTTTAGGAGAAAAAACTTCTGGAGAAGTAGAGTTTGTGGTCATATCGCAAGGTGAAAACAAGTGGATCTCCCTTGGTTCTGATCATACAGATCGAGAGTTAGAAGCCTATAGTATCCCATATGCAAAGCAGGCCACACCAAAACCATTGGCAAAAAAGGTATGGAATTTAGAAGAAGTACTCCAGCATTGGGATCAAATTGAGCTAAAGTGTGAGATCAAAATGGACGGAGATTGGCAAGTTTATCAGCAAGGAACTGTTGCAGGGATATTACCTGTACAAGATTTACTAACATGGGCAGACAAACGCCAAGCGGTCGAAGGAACTACCATCCTGTTTTGTGGAACTGTGCCCATACTAGGTGGTTCCTTTCAGTTTGGATCTGCTTTTCGGATGCAAATGCACGATCCTGTTCTTGAAAAAACAATAGAACTGCAATACAGCGTAGAAAATATCGCTAGATAGGAGCTTATGTTCAATGAAAATCGCTATATGCCAGATGAATGTTGTACAAGGGGATAAGGTAAAAAATGAACAGCGTGCAACAACGATGATAGCAGAAGCTGCAAAAGGCGGGGCGGAATTGATCGTATTACCAGAGATGTGGAAATCAGGATACGATTTTTCCAATTTAGCAAAGCATGTAGAGCCAATCGATGGGGCCACCGCTGCTTTCCTAGCCGAACAAGCTAAATTACATGGTGTGTACTTGATAGGCGGATCGTTTACGATGCAGCAAGCAGGCAAAGTATTCAATACCTCCCTGACATTTGACCCTCATGGGGAACAGATTAATGCATACTCAAAGTTACACCTGATCGGATTGATGGCTGAAGATAAATATCTTGCAGCAGGTACAGACTACCAAACCTTCCCGCTTGGGGATGCACTGGCAAGTGTGATTATTTGCTATGATCTACGATTTCCAGAATTAATCCGTACTTATGCAGTGGAAGGTGCTTCTATTTTATTCGTTCCTGCTGAATGGCCGATACAGCGTGAGGCCCACTGGCTTGCTCTCCTTCGGGCACGGTCCATCGAAAACCAAATGTTTGTGGTTGGTGCCAATATCGTCGGTCAAAATGAAAATGACCGATTTAATGGAAACTCTATCATCTTTGATCCTTGGGGTGAGATAGTAGCTCAAGCAGGAGCAGAAGAACAGATCCTGTTTGCAGATTTAGCATTGGAAAAAGTAGCAGAAATTCGTCAAGCCATTCCTGTATTTCAAGATAGAGTACCACACCGATACCGACTTTCTTAGGAGGAGAATAGTATGAGCAGCCAAGAATCTACAGCAAGAAATCAGTCACAACCTACCAAAGTTCGCTGGTGGTTAGCATTCCTCTTTTTTATCATTGGTTTAGTAGCTTATATGGATCGCTCAAATATCTCTGTTATGGCAAAACCAATCATGGACGATCTTCATATGGATAAAGTGCAATTCGGTTTACTAGCATCACTTTTTTCATTGGGATATGCATTGATGCAAATTCCGGCTGGTCTCTTAGCTGAAAAGCTTGGAGCAAGGAAGATTGTGTTTTACGCTCTCGCATTTTGGTCTCTCTTCACTGCATTAACGGCAACAGTAAAATCACATGGGTGGATGGCTTTGGTACGGTTCTTGTTTGGTATGGGGGAAGGACCGATGTATCCGGGGAATGCAGTATTTAATACGTATTGGTTTGCTAAGGAAGAAAAAGGACGGGCTTCAAGTGCACTACTTGCTGGGTCTTATTTTGGTCCTGTAATCGCACCAATTGTCACAGTAGCAATTTATAACCTACTTGGCTGGGAAGCCGTTTTTTATCTATTTGCTTTGATCGGTTTACTTATCGGTCTTGTTTGGTACTGGAAAGGTCGAAATCGACCTGAAGAGCACCCAAGTGTCAATGGAGCAGAATTGCAATGGATTCTAGCAAATCGTTCTGTGAAAACGGGACAAAAACAAGCAGCACCATGGAAACAATTTTTGTCTAATATACGGTTTTGGGTACTCGGTCTTCAGTATTTTGTCGTCTTATATATCGTTACGTTCTTTCTGGTTTGGTTACCTACCTACTTGCAAGAAGCTCAGAATTTTTCCCTAGAAAAGATGGGATTTGCAGCTAGCTTACCTTGGCTCGCCATCTTTATCACCGTGATGACTGGCGGAGCAATCTCCGATCGGTTAGTCAAACAAGGAAAATCTAAGTTTGTTGCCCGTGGTATGTTAGCGATCGTTGGGTTACTAGTATTTGCAGTAACCATGTATTTAGCCGCACACGCAGCCAGTGACTGGATGAACGTCCTGTGGTTAACCATCTCACTGGGTTCCCTCGGGTTTCCAGTCGTCGTCTCTTGGGCAGCAGCAAATGATATGGGTAATCAATATGCTGGTTCTGTGTCCGCTTGGATGAATCTATGGGGGAATATCGCTGCATTTCTATCTCCATTAATCTGTGGCTGGCTGGCACAAAAAATCGGCTGGGAAGGAACATTACTTGTTACTATCCTCCCGATCTTGCTTGCAATCATACTTTGGTTTATGGTACGACCTGATCGTGCGTTTGTCGAAGAGGAATAACCTTTTTGTATCGTCTGTACCGAAATAAAATAACATAACAAAAAATCCCCTCTGTACCTCTACTAGGAGGGGATATCCTTATTGATTTTTTCGGGTGTATGTTCACGTTTGAAATGATTTGTTCTTCATTTTGAGAAATGTTTAGGTAAAATAATTAACAGATACTTCTTTGACATCTCCCATTTTTCCATGTTTATCGAGAGAGAAATAAAAATTCAAATAGTTTGATTGTTCACCGCCGGCTGGAGCAAGATAACTCACACAATACGTATTTTTATCCACTTTACCTTCTTCAAAAGGTTTCCCCCATGTTTTTTTCAATTCTGCTACCGTTACAGATTTGTAACTTTTATCGGTAGTTGAAACTATTTCAACAAGTTGTTTTTTATCTTCTGTATCTACATAGAAAATCGTATGATGTTTGCTATAGCTCAAAATCGCTTTATTCTTATTTTTATCTGGTTTTCCCCATTTGGATTCAATAGATTTACGGGGAGTGGACAGTTTGAATTCGCCGCTTGTTATCACTTTGCCTTGTTTAGCCAGATTCCATGTTTGTTTTAGCAGTTGGGCATGATTTTGTTTCGCACTTACTTGTGTTGCATGACTCGAAGCGGCTTGCACTCCATTCATATAACCGAAGCCTGTTAGTAAAGTTCCGATAGCCAATGTAGTGATCATCGCAGTTTTTATACTTTTTTTCATTTTCCTTTTCCCCTTACAACATTTATTTGCAATTGATCAAGCTAATTTGTTCCCTTGTCGCTTTATCAATTTAAGGTTATTGTAAGAGACTCCTTTTTCCAAAAAATATCGAAATTGTTTCCACAATGTAAACTAACTATGGCTAAAATGAGGCAGACAAATACTGTTTGAAGTGGAAAAACATATGCGATAATAACTCGAACAATCGCTTCTTCGTATAACCAATTCCCATACAATAACGAACTCTGTATATTGACAATTTTAATCATTCGGCCTAAAATACGATTATACCAAAATACTAGTATTAATAAACATTTATAAAAGGATTATACAGATGACTAACTGAAAGCCATGTACGGAGAAGATAAAAAAGGAGATTAGATAAATGAGCAGCAAACCATTACTTGTCATCATTGGATCAGGACCAGGAGTAAGCTTAGGTGTTGCAAAGAAATTTGGTGCACAAGGATTTCGGATTGTTCTCGTTTCCAGAACCCATGAATCTCTCGAACGTAATATCAAAGAACTACAGGAACAAAATATTGAATCATATGGTGTTCCCGCCGATGCTGCTGATTCAGATTCACTGAAAAAAGCCATGAAGTATATAAAGTCGACATATGGAATACCTGATGTTTTTGTATACAATGTGGCAAATATTGTTCAGGGTAATGCCCTTTCCTTGACAGAACAGCAATTAATGGATGATTTTAAAGTGAATACAGTAGGTGCATTAACGAGTGCCCAACAAGTGATACCCGAAATGATCGAACGTAAGCAGGGAGCACTTTTCTTCACAGGAGGAGCAATTGCTCTTGAGCCAAATCCAGAGTATGCCTCGCTATCGATAGGTAAATCGGCAATTCGTTCCCTTGCTCTTTCTTTGGCTGATACACTTTCTCCATATGGAATCTATGTAGGCCAGGTTTTGATTGCAGATCATGTTAAACGTGGAACCTATTATGATCCAGACCGTATCGCGGATGTTTTTTGGGATGCATATAAAAATAAAGATCAAAAAGAAATTATTTTTAAAGAAGTATAATCATTTCCTGAGTTTCTAAAGCTTGTCCTTCCACTGCATACTATGTAAATAACCCAAGCTTTTACGCTTGGGTTATGTTTCTTAATCAGTCAGCCAAGCAAAATAGCCTCCCAAGTTGACTCTCCTACAATTCCATCCGTTTCTAAACCATACGATTTTTGAAGCTTTGTAACGAGATTCATGGTCTTGGCATCATAAATCCCATCGATAGGTGCATGAACCTTCTGTTGAACCTCTTTTACATCTTCACCTGTCATGGGAGGATTCGTTAGTTTCAATGTTCTCCTGTTTAAAAAAATTACCTTCCAAGTCTTTTCTCCTACGATCCCATCCGTTGATAAACCATGTTCTTTTTGTAACTTTGTTATTAAGTTCATCGTTTTAGGTCCAAATACTCCGTCTGCCTCTATACCAATAGCCTTTTGAATTACCTTGATATCATTTCCATGCATATAAGGTGACGTTAACTTCACCATTCTTTTGTTAACCGTGTTCGGTATGGGAATATCGCTAGAACCAGAGCAGTGGGTGACAAGATTTAAAAATGACTGCCACCCGCTCTTTCTTATGTTTCGCGGGCAGTTTTTGCCTGACCAATGATTGTGTTGAACTACATTTGAGATAGAAATGCCATGTTTTTTCATCAAATATGAAATAAGGCGGGCAGCGTTGTGTTTCGCCTGCTCAAAATTTCCGTCAGCGTTAACACAAATCTCCACACTGATACTCTTCCGATTTCCTGCTCCATTTCTACCATCTCCACAAGCCCAAGAGACTTCATCGTCGGGGATAGACTGCCAAACCTCCCCTTCATCGACCGTATAATGCCAGCTTGCCTTTCTACTATTCCCTTGTGCCTGTAAATTCGCATGTGCCCTGGCATCTGCCCCTCTTCCCGTATTATCCGTTTCATGCACCGTGATGTAAGAGGGATTTAAATACAGACCTGAACGTGTTCCAGTTAAAGATCTAGGTATTAATTTCTGTTTTATTTCCAATAAAACAATCTCCCTTCGTTTTAATAATATTGAATTATCATAATATAAAGATATCACAAAATAGAAAATATATCCTTACAAGGATGAAGATTCCTATCTTTTTTTGTAATCTACTATTTTTATTTTCAGAGTGACTGGTCGATAACTCGGCTTTAAAATGAGTACTCCGCTTGAGCAAAAGACTTTGAAATAAAAAACATGAGCTTCCCTTGTTGAAAGTTATAGGATCTCTCCAAATAACTCTACAAAGGAAGCTCATGTTTTGTAATGTAATTCTAACTCGAAACCATTCATATAGTTCTCTAATGATTTGATCTATATGGCATATGAGATTAGCCGATTGGAAGAAACAATAGCTCTCAATATTCTTTGATCATTAATTATATCCATTTCTCCATAAATATTAATTCATCCCTATGAAATCCTTGTTTTTCATAAAAACCTTGCACGTTTTCATTATCCAATTCAATTAATAGATTAATCTTTTCACACCCTGCTTGCTTGAAACGCAGTTCAAGCTCGGCTATTATTTTCTGACCTATCTTATTTCCTTGATATGCTGGGTCAACAGCTAAATGATTAATCCAACCTCTTCTTCCATCATAGCTGCCCATCACTACTCCAATAATTCGGGTATTATCTTCTAATACAAAAAACAACTCCGGGTCTCTTTTTAATTTTTTCTTCATTCCTGCCAATGTATCCGAACGAGATAATTGTAATCCTGTTTTTGTCCATAAATGAATAACGGAATCGAAATCATTTAATACAAATCCACGAAAAATCATAGTATTCACTCCTATGTTTTAGTAAAAATACTATAGCAGGAGGAATGCAGCGTTGAATGTAATGAAAAAGGAAGAAAACGGCGGCGGCATCAGAGCTGTGGGCTCTGATGCCGCCGATTGTCACTGATGGTTCAATTCAGGGAACACCGTTTTGATGAGACCTCGGGTTGTACCCACCTTGAATACCCACCGAAAGGGGGATGCCTCTCCTTGGAGCGGTACCTCCCGAAGCCTTTGTGCATCCAGCAGGTTTACTGCCTCCTTCCAGAGGGTGGTGATCTCGGCGAGGATGTCCTCTTGTTCCTGCCTGGACATTCCATTGAAAGGACATCGATCTTGGTTGTCTGTCAAGGACAAGGTCCAGTCACCGATTGGAAAGAGCTGAGCGCCAGCGTCCACCGCCGCCTGCAACTGATTCCAGAACAGATTTGAGGGTCCTTCCTGACGGAAAATCTCTGTCACGTCTTCCCAGTGGTAAGTAAGCTTTCTCAGGGCACGCAGTTCCTCGACATTGAGTCCAACGAAGGACATTTTTTACCTCCAGTGACTTGGGAAGTTCCCGTATTTTAAGTATACTTCTATTCCCAAAAGGGATAAAGGAGTACCAGAGACCCGTCTCCTTAAACTCTTCCTCACTTACAAATAGTCTATGATATTGGAAACTTCAACTCCCTTATCTGATCTAAGTCGATTCCATACCGTTTATATATTTTAGTCGTATTTTCCCCTGTTAATTGTTCCTCTTTCAAATCTAGCAACCGTACTGTCGCTACTACCCGTTCATAACAATCTGCTTCGATTTCTTGATAAGCTGGGATCAAAGGCCAGTGATCTATCTCTAGTTGAACTAGTCCTCCAGCCTCTCCAATTCTACCCTTATCTTTTCGCTTCCAAATATTAAGACATAGTAAATAAAATCATAGTAGGATTTCCTCCATTCGTGCTCATCCGCTTGAATTAAAAAGTTACTTATCTCTTCTAGATGTCCTTGTTTTAGTACCGTTTGTATCGGCTTCCCATGTTGTAAACAATCATTAATCCATTGAACAAAGCTTTTTCGCTCATCCATCTCTTGAGAGGATAGTTTCTGGTAAATCTCCCTTTCATCACAGGCATATATCAAGTGCCAAGCTAAATATTTTAGAGATTCCATGGAACAGGATTAGTTTGCACGTTTTCTTTAGCAGGACAATGAGCTTCCTGATCCAACACCTTGCCAAACACAAACACATGCCCATTACCCATATCGACCAATTTGGCATCCCATAAAGGAATATCAATCTTTTCCCCATTCTCTAGATGTAATCGAATGTCTTTCTGTACTCTGCTGAGAAAGGAAGCGACTTGAATGTTTGCCGATAAATCGTTCATACGCTCACCCCTTTTTCTTGATACTATTAGCCTAAAATATTTAGAAAATATTTACAAATATTAAAATAGTAAACATTATTATCGCAATCCATAAAATATCTTGCTTTTTTGTCCAACATCTTCCATAATCACGATAAAGAATATCCATTTTTTTGCAGAGACAGGTGATGACATGGATTTAGTGCAGATCGGCGGAGTTTTACGAGCAGAACGAAAGAAGCAAAAAAAGAGTTTAGAGCAGATTGCAGATGAACTGGGCTGTGGAGCATCCACTATTAGCTCCATTGAACGAGGAATTTTAAATGTAAGCGAAGAAAAACGGATTGCTTATGCGAGAGCAGTAGGTATGGGGAGTTTATTTGGGATTGTGGAAGAGGCTGAAAAACGAATTATTCGTTTACAGCATAAATTAGAGATAATTGAAGAGATTGTATTTGCAAATCCTAAAGAAGCTCTACAGAAGTTAGCAAAACTAAATAAAGAAGAAAAAGTTGATTATATTGGCATTCTTCGACCATTTGTTCATTATTTAAAAGGAAGGGCATACTTCGTTTTGCAAAACGGGGAAAACGCAGAGAAATATTTTCATTATTGCATTGAAAGCATGGAAAAGTATCCTGAACTGGAGAAAACAAACCATAAAACCTTTTGTTATAATGGATTAAGTGTCATTAAACACTTGCAAGGGAATTATCGAGAAGCACTAAAACAAGTACAATTTGGGTTGGAAGGCTTTCTAGAGACAGGAGAACGAACCTATATCAAACCTCTCTTACTTTTAAACAAGATTATTTACTTAGACGGTTTGGAAAAGTACGAAGAAGCACTGAAATCATTGGACGAATTAAATCAATATATCACAATAACACCAGATCAAAATGAAATACGAACTTCATTAAAGATTAAGATGTATACCCTTTATACCAATACATTAGATAAACTGGGAATGCCACAAAAAGCATTAGAATATGCCAGATGCGGGGAAAAAATCGCCGATACCAACCAAGAAATAGACAGCTTATTTATGTTATGGAGTCAAATCGGTACGATTTATCTAAAGCTAGAAGAATTAAAAATAGCAGAGGAATATTTCTCCAAAGCACTGGATATACAACCAAAAGTAAAAGGAAGACATCTTATTCCTTTTGCATTCAAACACTTCGCCACCTTGCTGATGATGAAAAACGATTGGGATTTTGCCAAAGAAATTATTGATCAATCGATAGAAATCAGTAAAAATCAAAAAGATGAACGAGAACTAGCTGAATCTCTTGTTTCTTTGGCAAATTGGTGTATGAGACAAAATCAATTTGAAGAAGCAATTGATTTATATTTACAAGCAGAAAAACTAGCTGAACTACAACCAACAAAATCTCTATTAACTGAATTAACTGCTGATTTATGCTTTTGTTATGAGAAAATCAATAACTTGGATATGTTTCAATCCTATTCAAAAAAATTCTTCTGGTTATCCTATAACAAAGACAAATGATTTTCTCCGTGATTGACTTAGTCTTTCCACAATTATATATTCAATTTGAAAAACTATTTCATAAGGTCGGTGATTGCTTTGTCTACTTATAAACATCTTCCGTTATCCGGTCCCGTTGATCCTGAATTAGCTTAAAACTATTCACTGAATGGTAAAAACCATCAGTTTTATAAATCTGACCATGTCCTATTTTTAATTACGTATATCATCATAGAGGTTGCTAAAGATCAAAAACTTGGGTGGTGACAGCATTGCATACAAACATGAAAATGTATATGGGTGGACCTGGCCCAGAAGGAAGTTAAACAATAGAAAATTGTAATTTTCGCATATACTAGATTAAATAAAATACATTCCATTTTTCCAATCGCCCACCAACATATGGGCGATTTTTTCTTTTCAATTACCTTTTTACTAAAAAGCTTATAAATTATCACAAATTTCTCCATGCAACCTACATCCGATGAATTAAAAGTTCTCCAATGATGATTTACAAGATATGTATGAAATCTATCAAGATGAAGAAGGGAATACATTTCTTCCCTAGTTCCCCTTTCTATCCATTGAAGCAACAAGCAATCTTGTCCATCAGACAATTCTATTCATCAGAAATAATAAAATATTTATAGTTAAATTTATTTTTCCTAAAATCAAAATATCTACCTGATTGTCTATCATTTAAAAAAGAAATAAATATCACTTTTATAAGTGTATAAAACTACTCATTAATCCATTTTTAATTCATAAATTGAATATTTTTATTCATTTACACTTTCTCCTATTCTATTATAATGAAATGGTATTGTATAAAATTATAAGGAGGAAATTATTTGTTCAAGAAATTCATTGTTTCATCGCTAGTTTGCATTTTTACATTAAGTACTTCTTTATATGCAGTAGCAAATGCAGCAACGACGAGACCAAACCCCGTAATGAAGCCTTACACAACTATTGGTACTTATAATAGTACATACCGTGTAAATATCTATCCATTTAACTTTGTTTCTTTAACCGCACAAACCGATGATCCATATTACTATGACTTTGCAAATGGAAAACCCGTGGAAGAATTAACAGCACCAGTATCACCGATGACTACAGATAGTAATGGAATGCCATTGATAAAAGTCGGAACCTCCTATTACCATCATCCTGTTCGAGCTGCTGGGAATGGATTATACTATCTGAATGCTTATAAACAATTACAAAAACCAGAATATCTAGCGAAAGCAAAACAGTTTGCAGATCACTTAGAAACGCTGGCAATAAAGACTTCTGACGGTGCATATTATTTTCCATACCGATTTCAATTTAATGTCTTAAGTCGTTCTACTGAAACACTTACCGCCCCTTGGTATTCTTCTATGGCACAAGGACAAGCATTGTCTCTATATATTCGACTTTACCAAGAAACACACGAAACCAAGTATTACACAGCTGCAAATCGTACGCTAAAAGCACTACTTAAGTTTGTACGCACCATGCCCGGTAACAAACCATGGGTAACAACTTCAGATGGCTATTTATACGAATGGTTTGAAGAATATCCCACTGAAACAAAAGTACACAATCATGTGTTAAATGGATTTATCTTTACTCTTTATGGTCTGTATGACTACTATAATGCAACCGGCAATACCATCACAAAAACTTACCTTCAAGGTGGATTAACCACTATTCTTGCATATGGAGACCGGTTCCGCCTTCCTAACAACTATAGTTATTATGGGCTGAAATATAATAATGCTGCGAGTGCTACGTATCACAATATCCATATTCGTCAACTCAAACAGTTGTACAAAATAACAAATGATTCACGCTTTCTCGCTTTAAGTAACCGCTTCTCTAACGATACTGCTTCGTCAACACAATCCAGCACTACGCGTTCACTAGCACCTAATATAAATACCAATGGAACTAGTGGTTTTACAACCGATGAAATCGAGACCATTCTCAACAATTCAACCATTCCAAATAAATAATAACTCTGCATGAGCGAAAATATGCATATATAGTGTATTTGCTCGACTGGAAAATAAGGAATGAAGAGACCTGTATGAATGTATAGGGTCTCTTCTTTTTGATTCCTTAGATTAAATTACAATTAAGGAGAACCATGAAAAGACGGCTGAAATCAAACTCTCTCTTCTCAGGAACATAGAAACTGTAAATGTTCATTTTTTAATATCAACTATTGATTATATCAACAGTTGATGATATAAATATAAAGACGAAATCAATTTACCTCCATCCAATGTAACCCTATCTTCTAGATGAAATGTCCATATTGACTCGTTATATCAAAAATATTTTCCTTCGAAAGGATCACTATGAAAAACGAAGCAGATATTCTTTTTCGACAACTTGCACATGTTTGTTCTGAATCTAAGCGTGCCTTTGCTGATCACATCGGTGTGAGTCAGCAAAGAATGCGGCTGCTTACACTAGTGGCAAGGCAAGGAGAGATCAGCCATGCTGAGATAAAACAACAACTATCGCTTGACGGAGCAACAATTACTCGTATTGTCAAACAGTTTGAATCTGAAGGAGTCCTCAGCCGACGAATCGATCCGCAAAATAATCGCTATACGCTCGTTTCTTTGACCACGTCTGGAAAACAACTTGTTTCTAAATCCATCGAAGCTCACGGTGCATTTCAAGAAAAGCTTCTTTCTGGAATCACCAAAGAAGAGCAGGAAATCATGGTGAGTGTGCTGGAGAGAATGCGAAGTAATATATCTACTATTCAGGATAAGTAGGGGCTAATTTTCAAGAAAAAGCGAAGGGGATATTCATATGACAGAAATAAATAAAAAGGCTTTAGGGTACCGGATTTACGAAGCATTTAACACAAGAAACTTAGAGGCGATAGATGAACTTTTCTCCCCCAATTTTTATAGTCATGCATCTGGAATAAAAGGAACCGAAAGTATAAAAAATTATTTGACTGGGTTATATAAAACCTCTCCAAACAAGCGTTTTGTTGTAGAAGATTTGGTGGAAGACGGCAATAAGTTTGCTATACGTGTGACTGTTCACGGGATTCCATTGGATTCACATGAACCACAGCCAATGATTATGGAGATATTTCGTGTGGAAAATGGTCAAGCCGTTGAAGTCTGGGGAGCAGGTACAAGTAAAATGAATTAGCCTCCAAAATGATTGGAATGGAGAGTGTAATAAGTGAGAAAAGTAAACACACCAACGATCGAAGTAGAACGATTGATATTAGAAGTAGTCTACAAGTCGGTTTAACTCTCCTCCTAAATTTTCCATGCCTTTTTGCGAAGTACGTAATCGATAACGTAAATTAAGATTTCCAGCTTGAATTTCCCGTGTAATCTGGATGATTATTTTTATTTCCCGAATGACCTGGAAGTATCGAAACAAAAGAACTAGGATAAAACATAGGAGTACAAGAGTTATGCTCAGCATACTAACACCCCTCACCCAGTTTATAACCAAAGCCCCACACCGTTTGAATATAAACAGGATTGGACGGATCTGGCTCTATCTTCGCTCTGAGTCGATTGATATGCACCATAACGGCATTGTCATCAGCCATACTATCTTTCTGTCAGACGGTTTAGAAAATTTTCGATTTACTAAAAACACGAGTGGGATTTGTTAGAAACAGTTTTAAGATGGCGAACTCCTAAGAGGAGTTTAGGGAGCAGACGAACACAAAATGGAATAAGTGATACAGGCCTAGAACAGTGATATGTAAAACCACTGTTCTAGGCCTGTATCAGATTTACGTAGTCTACCTTTCGTAACCTCAGAAACTTGCTGCGACTTTCTTAGTTTTCTCTAACCCTGATTGAATGATTTCGGAAGTACGATTTGGATATTGTTGATGGCCCTCAATTATTATTTCTTCTACTGGTGCTCCCATTAATCCGGAGAAAACAGACTTTGTTGGTTTGACTGCAAACTCCATAAGTTGTGTGGATTCTGAAGAATAATCACCTCCGCGGGCATTAAGCAACAGAATCTTTTTATTGGTCAGAAGCCCAACAGGACCTTCTGCGGTATACTTAAACGTTTTTCCAGTCTGAGCAAGATAAGATATATAAGTCATTAACGGAGCAGGCACAGTAAGATTCCACGTCGGGAAAGCGATGACGATTTTATCAGCGGCTAAAAACTGATCCATGTATTTATTAATAACATTCACCATTTGCTCTTCGGCTTCTGTTAATGATTCTCGTTGGGAAGCTTTATGCAGACCTGTTATAGCATCATTCCCATAATAAGGGATATTGTCTTTGAACAAATCAATCTCCATCAGCGTGTCTGACGGATTTGCTTCCTGATATGCATGTAAAAATGTTGCATACATTTGGACGCTTATAGCTTGTTCAAAGGGGCGATCATTTACTTTCACGAACAGTACATTAAACATCTGTTCATCTCCTATTCATTATATAAACTGAGACTACTTGTTTTATCACTTCAAATTTCATTTTGATATGACATTTCCTTATGCTAGTTCTGCTGCTGCAAAAATCTCATCCCGATTTTCAGAACTAGGTGGATAGATCGCTAAGTTAACGCCTCTTTTCGCTTGTTTCGCTTCTTCTTTTTGAATAACCGGAACTCTGTCCCATCCTCGAGTTACAAGTGCTCCCCATGCTCCTAAATCTATTGCAGTGTTATATCTTTCCTGTCTGTATGGAATTTTTTCGTCTATGCCTAATAAATCACAAACCGCATTATGCCCAGCAACTCTGCCTTGAGGATTTGCATGCTGGCAAGACATGAGTGAAAAATGATGATCATCTGTTTTCGCTTTTACTGCATCTCCAGCAGCAAAAACAGAGTTGATCCCTTCGACCTGTAGGTAAGAATCAACGGACAATCGTCCCAAATGATCTTTTTCTACAGGAAACCATTTAGCCAATGGACTAGCTTGTAAACCAGCAGTCCAGATAGTAGTAGCAGCAGGAATTCGTGTTCCGTCCTGTAAAAGGATACCTTGTTCCGTCATTTCACTGACTGTCTCATTCGTATAAATTTCTATATTTAATTCCTGTAATGCTTGTTTAATGATGGGTCGAGGATTAGCTCCTAATTCTGGTCCTACAACAGATGCTCTTTCTATTAAAATCACTTTTGCTTCGGATTCTTTCTTTTCCCTTTTTGCGACTTCTTGGATACGGGACACCATTTCAGTAGCAATCTCCAGTCCCGTAAATCCTGCTCCAACCACTACTACTGTATATTTTCCGTCTGCGATAGATAAGGAAGGTAACTGGTGTATATGTTGATCCAGTTTTACTGCATCTTGCAGTGTATCAACAGAGAAGGAGTGATGAAACCCTTGGATATTTGGACGAATTAATTGACTACCTGCGGTATAAATCAAGCGGTCATAATGTATATTTACCTTTTCTTGTTGATGAATCGTTACTACTTGGGATTTCGTATTGATTTTTTCCACTTCTCCTTGGATAAAATCAACCCCTGTGGGTCTGAAAACTTTTTCTAACGGAAATCGGTAGTTTTGCGGATCCTTTTCATAAAAACGCGGGCGAATGCCTAGATAGGCATCCCGATTCACAACCTGTATTTTTACTTCATCCGAACTTATATTTAACCGGTTCAATTGTCTAGCAGCACTAAGTGCGCTCCAAGTACCAGCAAATCCACTGCCAACAATAACAATGTTTTTCATGATATGTCCTCCAATTGGGGCATACAATAATTGATCTTTCTAATACTCTGCCAGATTTCGAAAGCTCAAACTATATCGTATATAATTTCTTATTATATTTGGAAATTGTAACCTTTCTCTTCAAGTCTCAACATAAATATGCAGATACACTAAAACGAAAACATAAACTTATATTCTAAACTCTTTTTTCCAGTAGAATAAACGACCAACACCAACTGTTTTTGTATTGATGTTGGTCTGTTTGTTTTAAATCGAAACCACACTTGCTAAGTAATTTTCAAGCTGATCAAAGAGTACAGCAAATGCTTGTTGAGCTGACTCCATTCCACCCTCAAAGGTTTTGAGCTCCTTTTCTGTAGCAGAGGACCAAGGACCCACACGCATGGTGATGGTAGTCTTACTTTCCTGTTCAGTAAACGACAAGGTATTGAGGATTTCTAATGGATAGTTGGGAAATGGCGCACGGATCGTATTACCTTCTTCATCAGAAAAAGAATTGATGAACACAAGATTTTCTGGCTCGTCCACCTCACGATAAACAAACTTTCCCCACATTTCTTTGCCATCAGGAGATTTTTGGCAGAAATGAAAACGACCTCCAGGACGAAGATGATCTAACTTGGCGACATTCATCTCAAACCCTTTATTCCCCCACCAATTTTTCAGATGCTCAGGCTTCGTAAAAATTTGAAATACAAGCTCACTAGGTGCATTAACGGTACGCGTAATAATGAATTCTACTTTTTTGGACATGATGGTTCCCCCTAAAATTTATATTGTTATTTTTCAAATGCGCTTTCAGACGATCGAGTGTTGCTCTTCCTCATTCCGACCTTCCTTCGCTTTTTTGTCTTTCATAAACTAAGATGAAGAAGGATGTAGTTTTGTGACATTTTTTAATAACTTTTTTTCTATAAAAATCTATATAGAACATAGAATAGTTAATATAAGCGGGTTTAAATAACCTATTAAATATATGAATTCATTCATCTTAAAACACATGTGTCAATTTATCTGGATTTATAACGAAGTAAAGATTAGCGATGTGGCCATCTTGAATCTGAAACGAAAGGACAGTCAACGTTTTCCCATCCAAATATACGACGATTCCAGGCAGGCCATTTACCATGGTGAGACGATAAGTTACGTTTCCAGGCAATTTTTTCAAAAAATTCGATGTCAAATGGGAAATTGGTATATGCCCATGAAGGGGTTGCAGTTGTGCTCTTACTTTTCCTCCCCCATCTGTGACGAGTACTGCATCAGCCGATAGGAGTTTCAAGATTTGGGCCGCGTCACCGGAAGCAAGAGCATTCATAAATTGCTCCACCAAGTTGGTGGTTTGCTCTTGATCGAAGCGATCCAAATGATCCGGACCATCTTTTAGATGAAGACTGCGTTTCGCTCGATGAAAGATTTGCCGGCAGTTCGCACTGCTCTTGCCAACGATGTCAGCAATTTCTTTATAATCATACTGCATCACCTCACGCAGCAAGAATACAGCCCGCTCCACGTAAGATAATTGCTGCAACAACAGCAAGTAAGCGGTGGATACCGATTCCTTCTGTAAATAAGATTGCATCGGATCTGTTTCCTCACTCGCTGTAGTCACGAGTGGTTCAGGCAGCCATGTCCCAATGTAGTTTTCCCGTTGTTTGCTCGTAGAACGAAGCAGACCGAGACAAGCGTTCGTTACGATTTTGCACAGGTATGCTTTCATATTTCGAATGTGATCAGAACCAGATTTATATAAGGTTAAAAAGGCTTCCTGGACTATATCTTCCGCATCTGTGACACTTCCAAGCATACGGTAAGCAAGAGAGAATAATAGTGGTTTGTATTCAATATAGAATTGTTCTGTTTTTATGTTTTCCAAGATGTTAGCCACCTGCTTTCTTCCTTTTATTCAGACTACAATAGTTTCCCGATCACCTTTACGGTCTATCTCCATATCTTTTAACACGCACTGTGCCGCACGTCTTCCGCTTGCCGCCGCAGCATCTGCCAAATTTTCTCCATGAGTAGCCCACTCTCCTGCGACGTAAAGCCCTGCAATTTCAGGTACGGCTGGACCGGGAAATCGATCTTCCCTGCCTAAATGCATATAGTCGTAGGCTACCACCATATTGGGGAGGTACTGTTTGGCGACGACTTCCTTCTGCCAGCCCGGTTGGATCACGTCCAACATCTGTTCGAGAAATCGTTCGTCAGCCTTTGGATCTGTTCCACCAGCGCCATTATATTTAACAATGTTCACCACTGAAGTGTCATCTTCACTTAGTCGAATAAATTTCGATTGATTCACGAAGTATATGGGTTCATCCACACCCAAAACCGCAAAATGAGTTGGTGCGGAAAGCCGCTTCAAAGAAAGCGTCAAGCTTGCCGCCTTAATGACACGAGCCTGTTCTTTCCAACGTAAAACCGACTTACTTCCCACATCCCCTAAAAGTCGAGAAGTTACTGCTGGTGGGGTGGAGGAAATCACATGCGAGATGTCCATCTCCTGACCGTCAGCAAACCTTATTTTACGAACGGCTCCATCATGCTTGATTTCCGTTACGTTTTTTCTTATCATCATGGCTACGCCTGATCGAACTGCCTTTTCGTAAAGTTGATCCATTAGAGTTTGCCAGCCATCCTGCACATAGACAATACTATTCTTTTTCGTCGTGCGTGCTATCGAACGTAAGGCAGGACCCGCTAATTGGTGATCAGGAGCATGTGAATACGAACTTACCCGGAACATGGCGTAAGCAATATGACGAGTCATTGGGTCGCGAATTTCATGTTCCAGCCAACTCCGCAGGCTGATAGCCGGCACGGAATCGGCATCGATTTTTGTCAACTTATTATAGAACTTAAAAAACTCTATTTTGCCTAACCAGCTCAAGTTTTGAGAGAAAATAAATCGAAATATATGAGATACTTGATTGTTCCAGAGAAACGATATATTAGCCGAGGGGGATCTCCCTTCCATTCTTATACCTAAATCTTGAAAGATTTCATCTACTGCCCCTCCCCTGATTATTGCATGAGCGCCTAGATCAAAGGTAGCCCCGTTTTGCTTGACAGATATAGCCCGACCACCAAATTGGCTGGCCTTCTCCAACAGGACAACAGACTTCCCTGCCTGAGCTAAGTCAATTGCAGCCACCAAGCCTGCAATACCTCCACCGATGACTGCCACATCAAACTGTTTCATTATTGAGACCTCCCTTCGCTTTTTTGTCTTTCATAACTAAGATGGGGAAGGGTGTGGATTTGTGACATTTTCTAATAACTTTTTTCTAATATCTGTTTCTTTGAGAATGAAAGCGATAATCGGTTCAAGAACTTGATAAAATTCGTTTTTTAAGTCCTTATTCAGTTTTTACAACTATCTATTGAATGAATAGGTTCTTACGCTTGAAGAACGAGACTCTATTTGGTTAAATTTAATTTGGAGGTAGATCATTTGAAATCGCATTTTTTAACTATTCCTGGAAGGTTTCATATTGCTGTGCAAGCATTAGTCGTAATTGCCGAAACAGACGGAGCTTGTTCTAGTTCTGTAATTGCTCAAGAATTCAAAACACATGCTACTTTTTTAAGACGTGTCATGACCCAACTTCTACCCAGTTTCGCTATCCCTTAAAAATATGAAAATTGTCTAATCAAACAAACTCAACTGCTAACTAGCATAAGCTGAAAGTGTTATGTGTCATCTCTGTTTCGTTTGTATGTATGCCATTGATGCTCAAAGAGCGATCAAAACGATATTTGTACACTGCGAAATAGCGTATATCAAATAGAGAAGAAGGCGTGTATATGTATAAAATTTATCCTGATGACCTGTCCATTAACGAAAATTATAAATTAATGAGTGGTTCCGTTATCCCTCGACCTATCGCATTTGTTACCACATTGTCAACTGTCAATGGAGTTGTAAATGCAGCTCCTTTTAGTTACTTTAATGCCGTCTCTTCTGATCCTCCCTTACTTTCTATATCTATTGGACGCAGTCAAGGTCAAATGAAAGATACAGCCCGGAATGCCATTGAAAATAAGGAACTTGTCGTTCATATTTGTGATGAACAAATCATAGGTGATGTAGATAAAACTGGTACTCCACTGAAAGCAGATCAAAGTGAGTTAACTTTGACAAGTCTCACTACCATCCAAAGCGACAGAGTTTCCGTACCAGGTATCAAAGAAGCACGCATACGTTATGAATGTAAACTCCATCAACATCTGCCAATTCAGAACGATCATGGAGAAATTGTGATAGATTTTCTGCTTGTTCGGATTGTTTGTTATCATTTTAGTGAACAAGTATATGATCCTGAAAAGAAGTATATTTACTCCGAAAAACTCCAACCTATCAGCCGACTGGCAGGAAATAATTATGCATCACTTGGAGAGTCGTTTGCACTGGAGAAACGTCTCAAATAGATGTCTCTCCTACATTTGTGTTAAAGACATTGCCCAAAATAAAAATGTTATTGTTCTCTATAGAATAGTCTGATATATTTAAATAAGGAGAGAGCAGTTGTCTCCCATACATTGGTTTAGCAGTACCAGCAGTACCATTCCGTAGAAGTAAGCAGAGCATTACCCGCAAGTCGATGAATCATGTTTCGCTCTTTACGAGCGCTTCGTGTCGTCCTTGACGGGACGGCACTTCTGTGGAGAAGTACAAGCAGTACCAGCAACACCAAGCTGAACCAGCAGTGCACAATTACTTTATGCGCACACATCCCGCACAGCAACACCGTGTGGGACTCAACAAATAACGATATATCCATAAAGAAAAGCACCTAATACTAGGTGCTTTTTTCATTTCAAAAAAAGATCCCTCCCTCT
This sequence comes from Shimazuella sp. NTD248, assembly GCF_059510395.1. Lineage (NCBI taxonomy): Bacteria > Bacillati > Bacillota > Bacilli > Caryophanales > Thermoactinomycetaceae > Shimazuella > Shimazuella sp. NTD248. The sequence continues at coordinate 26,171 of NZ_JCAJZT010000006.1, forward strand.
GGAGAGATCTGAACCATTACTTACTCACGATACTTCTTCGTATCATCTTTTCCATCCTTATCATCTTCATGATACTCATCTTCTTCATCTGTCTGATTTTCACGTGAAGTGAGATCATGGAAATAAATCTTATCTTCCTCTTCTTCCTCATTAGAATCCACTTTGCTGCCTTTCGAAGCTGTATATGTCCGCATGAAGCCTCCTGTTAGATCAGAAAGCTTATACGTACGAAACTTATCGGTAATATTAATCCCCACCTGGTTAACTTTACGACCTACTTCTTTTCCGACACCCATCAGTAAAGAGGAAAGGGAACCTAACCAGTTTCCAACTTTTCTGCGTGCTCGCGGAGATATGAACAAGATAATAACTGCGGAAATGACTAGGAATATCAAAAAAGAACTGCCAGATGATCTACGTCTATAACTATAGTACATATTATGTCACAACCTCCATTTCTTTCTCCTTAAGAGTTTGTGCTAAATTTGCAACTCTATGCAAACAAACTGAGCTGGTTGCTTTCTGGTAAACCTTTCAAACAGCCCATGCGCTGCAAGCTCTCAACGACGGTACTGGAAATACGACCACGTCGTTGTAAGTCTTCAATCGATAAAAATTCACCAGCTTCTTGAGCTTCGGCAATTCCATCTGCTGCACTCTCTCCCACTCCTGCAATCGAGGCAAAAGGTGGAAGTAAACCGCCATCGCTGATTAAAAATTTATCGGAATGAGACTGATGAATATCGATGGGAAGAAATTTAATTCCTCGTGCATACATTTCTTGAGCCAGTTCCAAATTAGTCAGAAAGTTTTTCTCTTTTTGGGTTACTCCATACCCTTTTTCTTTGATTTCTTTCATCGCATTGGTGATCGCTTGATAGCCTTTCCCCATCAATTCGATATCAAAGTTATTGATTGCTTTGCTAAAGTAAGCAGCATAAAAAGCTTCTGGATGATACACCTTATAATAAGCAATCCAAATGGCAGAGATAACATACGCTGCTGCGTGTGCCCTTGGGAACATATACTTGATCTTTTTACAGGACTCGATATACCACTCTGGGACATCATGTTCACGCATAAGAGCAGTTTGCTCCTCCGTGAGGCCTTTTCCTTTCCGAACTGCTTCCATGATCTTAAAGGACGTTTTATTCGGCAATCCTCTGCGAATCAAGTACAGCATGATATCGTCACGGTTACAAATGGCTTCTGACAGGGTACAAACCCCATTTTGGATTAACTCCCGCGCATTTCCAGCCCAAACATCTGTCCCATGGGATAAGCCAGATACACGGGTAAACTCCCCAATCGTTCTCGGACGGGCAATTTCCAAAATACCTTGGGCAAATGCGGTTCCAAACTCTGGTATTCCAAGGGTTCCAAGCGACACACCACTGATATCTTCCGGCTTTATCCCTAACGACTCTGTACTTTTAAACAATTCGATTACTTTCGAATCATTGGTAGGCAGTGTAACAGGATCAACACCTGTCATATCTTTTAGCATTCTGAGCATCGCTGGTGCTGTGTGTCCCAGCAAATCGAGCTTCAAAATTTTACCGCCGATAGCATTGTAATCAAAGTGTGTTGTCGTCACGGTGGACTTCATGTTATTTGCTGGCCGTTGGATCGGAGTGAAATCTTCAACAACCATCGTTTTCGGTACAACCATCAATCCACCAGGATGCTGACCTGTTGTACGTTTTACCCCGATACAGCCATTGGCAATTCGCGCTATTTCTGCTTGACGGAACGTACGATTATTTTCTTCTGCATACTTTTTCACATAGCCAAAAGCTGTCTTCTCTTTGACGGTACCTACAGAGCCTGCACGGAAAATACATTCTTTGCCTAGTAGATCCTCTGTATAAGAGTGACATCTCGCTTGATAATCGCTGGCAAAGTTCAAGTCAATATCAGGTGTTTTGTCTCCTTCAAACCCAAGGAAGGTTGCAAACGGGATATCGTGACCGTCTTTTTTCATCTGTGCTCCACATTTTGGACAAGCACGATCAGGTAAGTCAAATCCCGTCTCGACTGAACCATCAGTGACAAACTCGGTGACAAAGCAGTCTTGACAACGATAGTGCGGCGGGAGAGGGTTCACCTCGGAAACTCGTGACATGGTAGCGACAAAGGAAGAACCCACAGAACCCCTCGATCCTACCAGATATCCGTCTTCGATCGATTTAACAACCAATTTACTGGAGATCATATAAATAACAGCATATCCATTACTGATAATCCCGTTCAATTCGGTATCTAAGCGTTCTGCTACGATATCTGGCAATGGGTTTCCATACCATGCATGAGCGGTTTCATAACAAATATTTCGCAGCTCATCTTCTACGCCCTCAATTTCTGGAGTGTAAGTACCTTCTGGGAACGGATTGATTTCTTCGATCTGATCTGCAATCAATTGGGTATTGGTAATAACTACTTCCCTTGCCTTTTGGGAACCGAGATAAGCAAACTCCTCTAACATCTCATCCGTTGTCCGCAGATGTGTTCGGGGTAATGTCCCTGTAAAGCGTGCACCACCCATCTGGTTACTGGAGACAATCTCTCGATAAATGGCATCTTTTTCATCCAAGTAATGCGCATTGCCTGTTGCAACAACGGGTTTACCCAGCTTTTCCCCAATGCGGACAATCAGCTTATTTGCTTCTTTAATCCGATCAATGCTATCCACTAATCCCTTTTCCACCAAATGTTGATTGATTTCCAGCGGTTGAATCTCTAGGTAATCATAATACTTAGCCACTTCTTCTGCATCTTCTGGTGTCTTGTTGAGAACTGTCTCATACAATTCTCCTTTCTCACATCCTGAACCGATAATCAATCCTTCTCGATATTCTTCTAATAAGCTTTTTGGAATCCTTGGTACTCGGTAAAAATGTTCGATATGAGATAAAGAAACGAGTTCATATAAATTTTTAAGTCCTGTTTTATTTTTGGCAAAAATAATAGCATGAAAAGGACGAAGTCTGCTGAGATCTCTGTTCTTGCTGGCTTCATTTAATTCATTTAACTCAGTGATATCTCGTTTTAATAGTAATTCGATTAGTTTCCAATGAACATAACCAGTAGCTTCTGTATCATAGATCGCTCGGTGATGCTGTTCTAAGGTTACATCGAATTTTTTTGCTAATGTATTTAAGCGATGGTTTTTCAAGTCAGGAAAGAGAAAACGAGCCATTTCCAATGTATCCATTACCGGATTCGCAGCGCTCGGATGCCCATTCTTCTGAAAAGCTGCTTGAATAAAGCCCATATCAAATCGAGCATTGTGCGCAACAATAACACTGCCCTCGATAAACTGAATAAAATCAGGTAAAATTTCGTGTAATTCTGGAGCATCCTGCACCATATCATCGGTAATCCCTGTCAGTTCTGTTGTAAAAGCAGATAGAGGGCGGTGCGGGTTGATAAATGTTTCATATCGATCGATGATTTTGCCTGCTTTCATCTTAACCGCAGCTAACTCAATCATCACATCGTGATTGACAGAAAGACCAGTAGTCTCCACGTCAAACACAACATAAATATCATCTTCAAGCTTTCGTTCTTCTGGATTCATCACGATGGAGACCCCATCATCGACAACGTTGGCTTCCATCCCCAAAAGCATCTTTATACCATGACTTTTCCCAACATCATATGCCTCTGGAAATGCTTGAATCACGCCATGATCGGTTATCGCTAAAGCGGTATGTCCCCACTCTTTTAACCTTTTGCATACTTTGGAAAACTGGGAGAAACCTTCTTTTTCAAAGCCATATAATCCATCCATCGCTGACATTGCGGTATGAAAGTGAAGTTCTACTCGCTTCTCCTCTGATTCATCCATCCGATATTCTTCCACTTTTGGCACTTCTACTATGTCTCTAGCAGTTAAAACCAAGTCGCGAGAAAAAGTGTCGTATTGAACAGGACCGCGAACTTTCAGCCAAACTCCATTTTTAATCCGTCTTAAAACTGGCATATCTTCTTTGTTCACAAACATTTTCATGGAAATAGAATTGGAATAATCCGTCAAATAACACGTGAACAATGTCCTTCCACTCTTTAAATCTTTCCAGTCTATTCCAAATACTTCTCCAGCTACAGTGATCCGCTTTTCTTCATCTTGAATCGTATCAATGGGAACAGGGGAATCTTGAATTTGATTTCCAAGTTGAATTTTGCTATCAACCGTCTCTTTTTCTTCTATTCTTTCTTTTACTTTTGCTTCTTGCATCTGAGTCTGATACAACTCGCGGCGAAGTACTTGTTCTTCTTTCTGCTTTTTTTCTTCTCGTTCTGTTGAATCCATCGTTTGTCCATCTGTTTTCAAAATAACCCGTATCTCTTGCCCCGTTAATCTTCGATAATATCCCTGGACGAGAAAATCCAATTCTTTTTGTCTCGCCATTTTCTCCATTAGCACATTGGGAAAAGCAACTTCTAAACTGCCAGAAACCATTTTCCACTTTGCTTTTCCAAGCCATCCACTCGCTGCGACAGCAGACTTTTCTGCTATTTGTCTTTTTATCCAATGCCAGTATTTTTCCATGACTACTTTAGTTTCCAGCGGATCATATATGAACTGTACCGTGGCATCGATACTCGGAGCCAAGTAACGCTGAATCTTCTCTTGAACTCCTTCCCATACCTCTACAGGTACCAGCTCTGGTAAATGGATATGTATCATCCAAGATTTCTTTTGAAGTTGAACGTTTACGTTTGTTATGAATGATTGTGTAAAATAAGCTTGATACCATTCAGAAGGGATTTCAGCGACAGAGAATAATTTCTGGAGAGCTTCATAACCTCTCGACAAATCCCCCACATCCTTTTTCTCATAGTAGAAATTAGTTTATCAGATTTTGCTTCAGAAGTCCCTCGATTTATTCCTAGCAAAACAGTCTAACATTATACATCCGTTACCTTCACTCAAACGTCACTTAACCTTTAAAAATAATTAATATTCTCTTGGAGTGTTATCCTGTGATAGACTTCATAATTATAGAGGAGATACAACGTTTTCCTATGATCTCAAAAGATTCACGCTTATGACACGTATTCGAACACAAATCTCAGCATACCTGATATAATAAGCAATGGACTAAATCCTTATGATAATAGACAAAGGTGGATACCATGTTAGGTAAGATTATCGCTGGCAGGTACGAAATACTAGAACATATCGCTGGTGGCGGAATGGCAGCTGTCTATCAAGGAAGAGACAATGTTTTAGATCGCATCGTGGCAGTAAAAGTGATGGACCCCCAACTGGGGCAAGACGATGAATTTGTGAAAAGGTTTATTCTAGAAGCCCAAGCAACCGGGAGGTTATCCCACCCTAACATTGTAAATGTGTACGATGCTGGAGAAGAAAATGGCATCTACTACATGGTAATGGAGTTTGTAGAGGGCATCACACTGAAAGAATATATTATAGAAAAAGGTTTTCTTTCCGCAAGAGAAGCAGCGGAAATTAGTGCTCAAATCTGTGATGGTTTAGCACACGCACACAAACAAGGCATCATTCATCGTGACATCAAACCGCAAAATATATTGTGTACTCCAGATGGAAGATACAAGTTGACTGACTTTGGAATTGCCCGTTTAGTGGACGCAGCTACACATCTGACCAAAACTGGAACGGTAATGGGGTCTGTCCATTATTTTTCACCAGAACAAGCTAGCGGACTCAACATCTCCTACCCTTCTGATCTCTATTCGCTAGGCGTAGTACTATTTGAAATGTTAACTGGCTCTGTTCCATTTGATGCTAAAGAACATATTTTAGTTGCGATGATGCATCTTCATGATGAAGTACCTGATCCAAGATTGGTGCAAGAAGACTTGCCAGAAAGTTTCACTCAAGTATTAAACCGTGTATTAGCCAAAAAACCGGAAGAACGCTATCAGTCATCCGAAGAATTTAAAACAGCATTACTTCAATCATTTTCCAATAACCCAGAACCCGAAATTCCCCTTCGTACCGAAGTACATTACCAGCCTACTGGGGACCAAGAGGTCGCTTGGACAAACGACAATCAAGCAGGATGGACGGACAAAAACCCGGAATATCCTCCAAAGAGCAATCGTCGGAAATATACCATTATCGGTTTATGTATTTTAATCATTGTCGGTTTAGGTTACTTTTTCTGGTCGCCAGGGGAACCAAACGCAGATGAGACCAAACCGCCAAAGACGGAACAATCACCACCATCGCAATCATCTTATATTGTAGTAGTTGGACTATTTCAGCATCGTACCAACGCAGAAAAGTTGGTAAAAAAATTAGATAATCAACAATTCGACGCAATGATTACTCCGAAAATAGTAAATGGAACTAAATATTACAGTGTTTATTTAGGTACTTATTCCGATAAAAACGAAGCACAAGTCCAGTTGGATGAACTGAAACAAACAGATATAAAAAATATACAAGATGCCTATATCACAGAAATGGACTCGAAAGACATAAAAAAGAGTGGTTCTTAAAATAGAACCACTCTTTTTCTTATGTTTTTATAAACTCCGTGACTAAACAGACAGGGTCGCCGTCTTCGTCATATCCCCAGTAAGTAGGATAAATACCGTGCCCATTGCCAGCCTGAAAACTAAATACATTGTAGCCCACTTGATTGAGCATTCTCTCTCCCCAAGTCATATCATCCTTACTGATTAACTTCATCCAATCCCCGCCATCTTCTACTTCATCACGACGGAACCGCAGTAGATTTGCTGTTTCTAAATCCATAAAACAACCTACTCCAGCGTCTACTGCATAACCAAATATCTCGTTTTCTTTTAGCTCTCTGATATCTTGCCCTTTGGTAGTGGCTAGCTCCCAATGAGCTACGTTCCCATCACCAAAACGCAACATGGCATGAGCAACACGACCATTATTTTCATCTTCAGAAGAGATGCGATTCATATACACAGGGTATCTGCCTTGAGGAACAACTTGTACAAATGGCTCGTATTCAGGACCTAAAGGATATATGTATGGATCACAAGCTACAATGCGTCCGGTAGGGAGCAATATAGTGCCTAGCTTTTTCCAGTTGTCGTGTGTAAGATTTTCCATGTTGTCAATCTGTATGGATAATTGTCTCATGAAACCCCTCCAAAATTTTTTCCTTATCATAACATATTGAAAATGTTACTAAATTTCAATCATGTTTCATTAAGTTAACAGATAAGAAAGACTCTAAAGCATAACATCGAACAAACCTATCCACCCAACTTGATCAAAAGAATCCCCACGATCAAAATCCCAATGCCAATATAGTGGTTTTTCTTCAATTCTTCTTTAAAAAATAACCAGCCAATCAACGTCCCAAAAGCAATGCTCAGCTCTCTGGTAGCAGAGACATAACCTACTGGAGTAGATTGCAAGGCATATTGCGTAGAGGCATTTGCTCCGAAAGTCAGCAATGCGCCAACCACCGCTTTGCCCTTATTTAAAAGAAAAACCCGTTTATATTCACGCAATGAAATACGATCCATCATCATTTTCCCTAGCCAGATGCCAATAAATACAATGTATTTGAATAACACACCAGACATCATAGCAGCACCCATGCTGTCAAATGTGATCGCACCTCCATTGATCGCGCCAGCGAGAAAAGCCCAGCCTGCTCCCGTTTGCAAAGTAAACTTTCCGCTAAACTGCATCAATAAAATACCCGCGACAACGAGGAGAATGCCGCCAAAACCAATCCATGTAAGAGTTACTCCGAGAAAAAAGGATAAAAAAGTAGACACCAACGGCCCTAATCCTCGAACGATCGGATAAGCATAACTAAATGGCAATTGTCGATAAGCATGAGCCAAACCCCAAAAATAGATGAGCTCACAAACAATGCTGCCTGCCATATAGAGATATGCTGCTGGTGGGATGGGTTGTTGTAACAAGAGATAAATGGCTAGTGGCAAGTAAAGAAAAACAGCGAGACCTACGATAATAGTGAAAAATGTATCTTTTTCTGTTACTTGCTTCGAGATAGCATTCCATCCTGCATGACCCAATGCCGAAATCAACAATAAGGACAAAATATATCCAGTCAAATGACCAATCCTTTCCCTTACATTAATACTTTTTTTCTTGACAAAAAAATAAATCCATGTTATTTCATTATAATTGTGGAGAATTGCAAAAAAAAGCACCTTTTCCTCATCTAAGCTGTATAAAATTCATAAATTTTTATTAAAAATAATAAAACACCTTTATTGATTTTTTATTAAGATTATTATTTATTTTTTAAATTTTAAACTCGCATCTTTACAAAAAATCAATAATTCTCTGGCTTGTTAGTACGGTAAAGCAAAAAATCTCCTTATTTTGAAAGCGATATCTTTTATGTAAAGAATGAAATCATCATAAAAAGAAAATATCCAATCGGCAGTTTTTTTGAAAATTTACGAAAAAGGGGTAGCATAATTTTGGTGGTTGGTCTATAATAAAGATGACTTCACAACCGTGGAGTTACCCGGAAACTTAGGAGCTGAGGCTCATAGTTTGGACCTCTTAGGAGGAACTCATGGCGAACACCACTTTCGTCAAGGTCATCAAGGTCATCGTCATCGTGGCAGAGCACAACGTCTGCTCCTGCGGAAAGCCGCAGGGACAGGGCGCGGGCTGCAACCACGGCGGTCGTGACCGCTAGTCCGAAGGGATCGGTAGATTAGGATGGACGATCATCCTAGCACAAGTCCGCACTCTCATCAATACATTGATTTGGTAATGATGAGAGTGCGGGCGAGCAAAAGCAAACACTTTATGTGTTTTATATAAGAGAGGAAAAGGGCTGGTAGGAATACTAGTCTTTTTTCGTACGCTCATACCATTCACACAGTACCCTCTTAGGAGATAGGTTCAGTGTTAACAATCTTTTCAAAGTAGGCTGTCATTAGCTTATCTCATTACATTCCTAAATTTTATGCATTTATACTTCTGATATATTGATTTATACTAAAATTCAATTAGCGAAATAGGGGGAATCGCCGTGAAACGAAAAAGGTTCAGTCATTTATTTGTGCTATTTCTCACTTTAGCTTGTGCTTCTGTTCTTCCATCTGGAGTGATACATGCTGGAACATGGGATTATCTAGGTAAGTATGATATGCATACGTATGTATACTCTACAGGCGGAGACTTTATGGCTTGTACCTCCCACCGTGAAACCATTAAATTGTGGGAATATGATCCGGACAATGCTGATGATTATGTCGGTTCTCAGTATCCTCTATGGAATCCTACTTATGGCGGCTGGTGTTCCATTTGGCGCGGTATTTCCAAATATGTCGACGGGGACAATGAGCGAGCAGAATTTTATGTCACCGGCTACGAAAGTACTTGGGTAAAATATTATGATTGAGTGTAGTTTATAGAAAAAAGCTCTCGACAGTGTTACTAATTCATTTTGTGTTCATACTCAAAACCTAAAATAAACATAATAATATCCACTCCCTAAGAGAAAGGAAGCAAAAATTGAGTATGAAAACAAATATTTTACCTGTTCCTGGAGCTAACTTGTACTACGAAGTCAGAGGTTCTGGCCCTATTCTCCTTTTGATTCATGGTGGAGGAGGAGACACAAATGTATTTCATTTTATCGTTGATCAACTCGCCAATTGGTATACTGTTGTAACTTATGACCGCAGAGGACATTCTCGCAGTAGCTTAATAGACCCATCAGAATCCTTTCATATCTCCACACACAGCAATGATGCTCATTTACTCTTGTCCCATATCACTGATGAACCTGCCTATATATTTGGAAGTAGTTCTGGAGCCGTGATTGGACTCGATCTAGCTCTTCATCACCCTGAGCAAATAAAAACCCTTATAGCCCATGAGCCACCTTTGTTTCAACTTCTCTCTGGCAAAGAAGGAGAATTTGCAAGAAACTTAATCATTGATTTGCAAATCGATCTCCAACAAAAAGGCGCATTTTATGCAATGAATCGGTTTGGACAAGTGCTAGGTATGCATCACGGTGATCAAGCCCCTCCAGAAAGAGAATCAGACAAGAATGTGGTTTATTTTATTACCAAAGAAGCACCGGGTGTTGTGGAATACCAATTTAATAAAAATCTTTTATCATCCATCGAAGAAAACAACGCTCTGTCGGTATTACCTGCTGGTGGAGAAAGCTCAAAAGATTACTTCCCATTTACAAGTTCCGTATTGCTTGCCGGGCTATTACAAAAGCAAGTTACTGAATTTCCTGGTGATCACATCGGTTATGTCTTTCAGCCTCAAGCTTTTGCTCAAAAATTACATCAAATTTTATCCGAATAAGAGCCTGCAAATACGAACCTTTTATAAAATAGGTTCGTATTTTTTTGTGAAAGGATAGTCCTTTTGAGTCATATCAAAAATAAGATGATCTTCTATAATAGAGAAGACAAGTTTTTACATTTAGGTGGTCTTTTCATGCCAAAAAAATCAGCTTTTCTATTATCCTTATTTATTTGTTTCCTTGGATGCCTTATACCTAGCCGTGTATTTGCACATGCATATTTACTCGATAGCAGTCCCAAACAAGGAGAAACAGTAAAACTAGCTCCCAAAGAGATTCAGTTACATTTCAGCGAACAAATAACACCGGATGTGCTGAGTATTACTGTGAAAAATCCAAGGGGACAGTCCCTTCCCATATCGCTAAAACTTGCCCCAACTGATCCATCCCGAGTAATCGCGTCCCTCCCAAGTATTAGTAAAGGTACGTATACCGTCAACTGGTCAGTAGTTTCTGAAGATGGTCATCCAGTGAATGGAAGCTATTCTTTTGCTTTTGGAGAGAAAGCAGCCACAACAGCAGGGGGAAATGAAACTTCACATCCCATCTCGACATCACTGCTCATTCTGCTCCGTTTCCTTAATGAAGGATGGCTGCTGATCGGTGCAGGATTTGTCTGGGTTTCTTTTTTTGCGAAAAAATATCAGTTACCCGTCTGGACAGGAAAATCCAACCGTCTTGTCAAATGGACTTCGGCTCTTCTTTGGTTTGGGTTTCAAATCACTATCTGGTTTTTGTATGCATCGGAACTGCCTCAAAACTTGTTAAACAAATGGTTATGGCAAGGGCAGTTTGCTTCCCTTGTGCTTGTTCCATTTGCAATCGTCTTACTGCTTCAGGCATTTCTTTATATCTTGCTGTGCCTTCCAAACATGGTCAAAGGCTGGTATCTGACCCTATGGGTATTGATTACAGCAACTTTTGCTTTTAGCGGGCATGCTTGGTCTAGCCAATCGGTCGGTTTAGCCTTGATCGCTAGACTTCTTCATATTTGGTCTGGAGCACTATGGCTCGGAGGGCTCGCTTATTTACTATGGGTTTGCATCCACTATCAAACAAAAATCGGGGAAACGCTGCGAAAGTTTCAACCTTTTTTCTCTCGAACAGCATTGATAGCTGCTAGTTTATTGATTTCAAGCGGCCTATTACTTGTTACGGTTCAAACCGATTGGTCTCTTGTTTGGACATTCCAGACATTTTGGAGTCGTTTTCTGATCATAAAAATATTACTTGTCATCGGAATGCTCTTATATGCAGGACTGCAAAATCGTCATTGGAAATCCACTATGCTGCTTGAGCGTGATTCCCTGCGAACAGAAATCATACTTGGTTTCATCGCATTATTACTTGGTGTCTGGATGAGTCAAATCGCTTATCCCATCTAATGAAAAAGGAGTTTATTTCATTGAAAAAATATCATATCCCTATGACGTTATTCGTTTTATTTACCTTTTTTGGATTTACAAGCATCGTCGATGCACATGTTACCGTTTGGCCTAAAGAATCAACGGTTGGAGCTTATGAAAAATACACCGTACGTGTACCATCTGAAAAAGACAGCAGCACGACGAAAGTACAATTAGAATTTCCAAAAGACGTGCAGGTAGAAACCGTAGAACCTGTTCCCGGTTGGAACTATCAATTTGTCAAAGGTTCCGATGGCCGCAATACCGGTATCATCTGGACGGCTACAGGTGATGGGATCAAAGCCCATGAATTTTTTGAGTTTCCGTTTATCGGAGCAAACCCAAAACAAGCAACATCTGTCTCATGGAAAGCTCATCAAACGTATGCAGATGGCACTGTAGTTGACTGGACTGGTGCTCCTGAGAGTGAATCACCTGCATCTGTCACCACCATTAGTCCTAAAGTGGAAATGAATGCAATGGATCATACGATGAATATGAATCCTCCAGCAACCGACAAGTCTTCATCTTCCTATCAATGGATAGCCATCGTCCTTGCTGCACTAGCACTCTTGCTTTCCATCATCAATCTGTTCCGAAAGAGAACAGGAGAATAACTTATTAAGGAAAATTTTTCGTACTTGGATTCATATTACCGAGCAGATACAATGATAAGTGTAAGCATAAGCATCACTCTTCCTTCTGTTTGGGAGCAGTTATGGATGATGAGCAACTCAAGGAAACTCTGAAGGAGCTGGACAAAGACCTCATTGAATCTCTGGAAGGGGATTCTGATGTTGAAGAGGAACTGGCAAAAGTCAAACGGCTAGCCGCTGGTGAACCCACGGATTAACTGCGTCCGCAAACAGAAGCGACCGACCTGAATCATCTCGGATAGATTCGGTCGGTCGCTCATTTTATTGATATAAGGAAAATCGCATTTAGTAATGCTAAGTCTCCACACTACTTACATACAAACATCTTACCATTTTGGATACAGTTTATAATCTGTTTTACTGGGTACTTGAATGAGTAACATTCGTAACTCGGAATCTGATTTCAGTTGATATATGTGTTGCTCATCTGCTTCCAAAACAATAAAATCTCTCTCTTGAAAAGAAGTCCAGTCATCCTCTTTCCAACTACCCGTTCCTCGCAGGGCTAATGCCGCTAAGACATATCCTGCCGGAAGAAGATGTTCATAAGTACTGTTGCCAGCTAATTGTACATCCCACATCTGTACATCAGTAGTCAAAAAAACAGGGGAACCGCTGCCAATAATATTTTTAATCTGCACACCATCTTGCTCCACAACAGGAAACTCTGTTGTTTCAAATTGATGATAAGTTGGTTTCCTTTTCATTGCTTCTTGAATAAAAGGTTCAAACCATATTTGAAATGCTTCCATATTAGGTCCGATGAATCTTTCTTCATGAGACACTCCTGATCCTGTCTGCATCACTTGTAATCCACCAGCGCCAACAACACTTTTCGTGCCCAACGTATCCCCATGTTCTGCCTGACCATGTATCACATAGGTGATAATCTCAAATGCTTGGTGGGGATGTAACGGAATATAGCCTTCTTGCTCTGCATGAGCCCATGCCCAATAAAACAAAGGGCCAATTCGTTTAACTCCTGATCTTTCCCCTGAAAAACCAATGGGTTTTTGTTCTGTAATTTTACCGCCATCAAAACTGCCAACAGCTTGTTGAGATGGTTGATAAACGCTTATACCCATCATGACACCTCATCATTTTTATAAAAAATTTTATTAGTTCAATCACTTACTTTAATTTAGTATATAACATTCACTTACTTTTGTGAAGTTACTTGTTTCATCTAGAAAAAACAGGCTATAGATCTCGTTTGATCTATAGCCTGTTTTGTTTATGGTTTATTCTACTACATTCAACACAACATCAATATTGCCACGAGTGGCTTTGGAATAAGGACATACCTGATGTGCTGCTTCTAACAACTCTTGTGCTGTCTCTTTATCTACTCCAACAATTTGTACATCCAGCTGAACAGCAAGTCCAAATCCACCATCTGTATCTTTGCCAATTGAAACGTTAGCTGTGACTTTTGTACTCTCTACTTCTTTTAAACGTTTTTTTCGTATCACAAGGTTAAGTGCGCTATCAAAGCAAGCAGAATAACCAGCTGCAAATAACTGCTCAGGGTTTGTTGCTTCTCCACCCGGTCCGCCTAAAGACTTAGGCATTTTCACTTCCAAATCAATCACACCATCACTTGATACTACTCGACCATTACGACCGCCTTCAGCAGTCACATGCGCTGTGTATAGAGATTCCATATTGTTTACCTCTTTTCATTTATTTATCTTTTAACCCATGCAATTGCCCAAGTAATGCTTGTAAGCGGCTGAGCATCTCCATGATTTCTTCTGCTGTCCATCCACTTTTTTCGAGCAATTCCTCAGGTATGCAATAAGCTCTCTCCTTTAAAGCTTCCCCTTTTTCCGTCAAACTTACTAAAACCGTTCGTTCATCTTCCTTCGATCGAAAGCGTTTCACTAACCCATTTGCTTCCATTCGCTTTAACATCGGGGTAAGAGTACCAGAATCTAAGTAAAGTTTCTTTCCAAGTTCTTTAACAGTTGCTTGTTTTTGCTCCCATAATACAAGCAGCACCAAGTACTGGGGATACGTTATCTCTAAAGCATCCAACAAAGGGCGGTAGAGCCCGATAACTTCCCGAGAGCAAGCATATATCGAAAAACAAAGTTGTGAATCAAGCCGCAGCATATCTTCTTTGTTCATTCTTCCTATCCTCCAGAAACTGCTTCGTAGTTTCTTTCTACCAGCAAAACAGCCACCTTCTTCAAATTCAATTTTAAGCAATTTGATTGTGCACAATTAAAATATCATGTTCTATTCTTCTTGTCAAGGAAAGGTTTATGATGACTAAAAACTAATTCTATTTTTCCCAAAATGCCCTAGAAAAAACATCCAATTGCCATAAAATTAATGAAATTACTGGTTTGATCTAAGTATTTATAATAAAATTAAAATCAATATTTATTTGCAAATCACAAGGGAGATATAAAATGGATCAATTTCATTTTAAAGTAAACCTCAAAGGGATGATTGATCTGCTTTCCAATCATCTATACAGCACCCCACAAGTATTCGCCCGTGAATTGATACAAAATGCAGTGGATGCGATCACAGCACGTCAAAAAATAGAAGCTTCTCATCAAGGGAAGATAGGATTAGAGTTGTTCTCTTCTCCTGATACTCTCCCCACTTTATATATTGAAGATAACGGTATTGGATTAACAGAAGAAGAAGTACATCATTTCCTTGCACAGATTGGACAAACATCCAAAAACCGGGAAGAAGAACAAGATTTCATCGGTCGCTTTGGTGTTGGGTTGTTATCTTGTTTTATCGTGAGTGATGAAATTGTGCTGCTCACTCGTTCTGCTAAGGAAAACAAAACGATTGAATGGCGCGGTAAGCCTGATGGAAGCTATACAATCCAAGTGTTGGAACAGGAAATGGAAGTAGGCACAAAGATTTACCTCCAGAGCAAACGCGGCTTTGAATCCTACTTTACAAAGGAAAAAATACAAGAAATGGTTCGACACTATGGGGAGTTTCTTCCTTTCCCCATTCACTTTTATGATGATAAGCCAATTCGATTGAACAGCGATAAAACCCCATGGGAAATGACGACTGAAGAAGCACTTTCTTATGGAAAGAAAAAAATGCAAATCGATTATCTCGATGCAATTCCGTTATATTCACCTGCCGGGGATGCTAGTGGTGTTGCCTACATTCTTCCCTATCCTATAAGGGTCAACGCTAAAAAACAGCATCTTGTCTATGTGAAGCAAATGTTATTATCCGAAAAAGTAGAAGGAATACTCCCAGACTGGGCATTTTTTGTCACAAGTATTCTCAATGTCAATTTACTAAAACCGACAGCGTCTCGTGAAGAATTCTCCAATGACGAACGCCTAAAATTGGTTCAACAAGAATTAGGAAAATGTATCAAACGATACCTCATTCAACTGAGCAAAACAAACTTAAATCGATTTAAAAAAATCATTGAAATTCATTATGAATCCCTTAAGTTTTTGGCGCAAGAAGATGATGAATTATATACACTTTTCATCGATTGGCTACCATTCAACACTTCTTTTGGACGACTGGCCATGAAAGAAATCCGAGATCATTCCAATACCGTCTTATATACCTCGAATATGGATGAATTTCGACAAATCCACCAAGTAGCGAAAGCTCAATCGATCTGCGTTGTAAATGGTTCTTATATGTACGACACAGAGCTATTGGAAAAACTGCCAAACGTATTTTCTGATTATAAAGTGAAACACATCAATTCTAGTTCTTTCATGTATAATTTCACAGAGTTATCACTGGAAGACCGAAGAAAAGCATATGATTTTGTTGAATTAGCAAACAAAGTTCTACAGCCCTACCAATGTACAGCAGAGATGAGAAATTACCAACCTGATGATCTCCCAGCACTTTATACAACAAATGAAGAAGCACTTTTTATTCGTACGACCGAACAGACAAAAGAAGAAGCGAACGATTTATTTTCTTCGATTATCACTCAACTGACCAATAACAAAGTAAAACCTAGTTTTGCTCAATTGTGCTTTAACTTTCAAAATCCAACGATCCAAAAAGTGATCCAATCTACCAATACATCACTCAATGAGTTGATCGTAGAAATGTTATATGTACAAGCGTTACTGCTAGGGAATTATCCACTGAAAAAACAAGAATTTCAATTACTGAACAAAGGATTAATCTCATTTATCGAGCGAGGGTTAGGAGAATAGCGATGATAGAAAAATTTGAAGACCTTTTGGAGCAATCATATGATGCTCCTCATGGCAGAGCAAAAATCGGTATCTTGGAAGAAGCGATCCGAATCGCAGATGTACATTTAGGTCCAGAATATCAATTTGATGCGAGAATGTTATTAGTCGATACTGCTATTTTCTCTGGGCATGGCGAGAAGGCCATCGTAGCATTCGCTTGGTGTCTGGCTTATTATGATAAACATCCAGAGATGGCAAACAACCATCAAATGATGTGGAACTACAAATGGGTTGCCGATCGTCTCCTTTTGTTCCCAGATATCGAACTTGCCAAAGTGGAATCGACACTCGAAGATTTAAGAGAAAGATTTTCCCAGACTGGTCATGGGCCACACTACTATTATTATCTCAAACATGTCTTAGCGATGAACTTAGAGAAAACAGAAGAAGTAAAACACTATTATGAAAAATGGATAGCAGAACCAAGTGATTCACTGTCTGATTGTCATGCTTGTACATTAGCAAACAAAACACAGACGCTTCTTTATCTGGGAAAATTAGAGGAAGCCTTAACCGTCGCACAGCCTATTTTAACAGGAAAGGTTTCTTGTCATAGCGTTCCACATCGAACCTATGCTGATTTATTACTTCCTCTTTTAAAGGCGAATCGCAAAGCAGAAGCTGATACTTATTATCAAAAATGCTATGAACTGATCTATAATCAAACTGGATTTCTAGATACATCTATAAAACTATTTACATATCTGGCCATTACCGATACAGCAAAAGCAGTAGCATTTTTAGAAAAATACTTTAAAGATGCATATGAAACAGATGAATCTATTGTCAAATTTGATTTTTATATTGTTGCAGCAACCATTTTGGATATATTAGAAGAACAAGACTCTAAAACGATCCAGTTACCCGATTCCATGAAACTAGAAGACATCAAACAAGAAATGTTAAGATTAGCTACACTATTTGATGAGCAAAACCAAACAAATGTCTATACCAACAAAATAAAAAAGGTCCAAACGGAAATACAAGAACTTCAAAAAATATTTCAATAAATCAATCACCCTGACCATATTTTGTCAGGGTGATTGTATAATAAAAGAAAATAGTTAGGGGAGTTTATATGCATGTTTATTACTATAAAGCAATTTGAAGCCGAGTTTATTGAACACGCCACCAATACACAAAATCTGTTTAATGCCCTGACAGACGAATCTCTCGATCAAAGAATAACAGAGGATCACCGCTCGCTAGGAGAACTCGCTTTGCATGTTATCGCTTCTTATAATTTCGTCGGTTTACTCGGATTATCTGTACCAACATTTGAACTAGATGATATTAGGTTATCTGCTGAATACATTCAAACAGAGTATAATAAAATGATAAATGCAGTGTTACGAGCTGTTGTAACGGAATGGAAAGATAAAAAATTAAAAAAGCAAGTAAACATAATGGGAGAAGAATTACAGAACGGTGCAGCACTTCGATTTATCATCAATCATTCCATCCATCATTGCGGGCAAATGACCGTATTGATGAGACAAGCAGGTTTACGTATCCCAGGATTATATGGTCCGACAAGTGATGATTGGATAGAACAAGGAGAAACACCTCCAATTTAAGAGGAGCCAAGTGACATGGACAAATTCGGTCAGTATGTGAAGTTCATTACTCATGAAGGGAAAAGAGATGAGCTGGCTCAAAATCTACTACAGGTGGTTGAGCACATGCATATAGTAGAAGGTTGTGAACTTTATGTTATCAATATATCTATTGAAGATGAAAATGCATTATGGGTTACAGAGATATGGTCAAATAAGGAAGCTCATCAAGCCTCTCTCACCTTAGAAGGAAGCAAAAAATATATCGCTGCTAGTTTACCTCTTATCAAACAAGTTGATAAAGTAGAGCTAAAAACATTAGGTGGCTTTGGCTTGTAATTTGGATATAAAACAAAGAAGTGATGGAAATGAATGAAAGCAAACTAAAAAGTACCAGTAAGTTCCTCAGTTTAATCTTGCGACACCAACCAGAATTAATTGGAATTGAATTAGACCAAAATGGATGGGCCTCTGTTTCCAAGCTTCTAACTGCATGTAAAACCAAAAACAAGTCCATCACGATGGAAGAATTAGAATTTATCGTAGAAACGAACAACAAAAAACGGTTTTCCTTTGATATACAAAAGCTTCGAATACGTGCAAATCAAGGGCATTCGATAAACATAGATCTAGGCTATGAACCCAAGTCCCCACCAGATCTGCTGTACCATGGAACTGCAAAACATTATTTAGAACAAATTTTAAAAACAGGTTTAAATAAAAAATCCCGCCATCATGTCCACTTATCGTTATCTCCGGAAACAGCCAGGGATGTTGGAAAACGACATGGCGTTCCTGTTATACTCACCGTTAATGCTTACCAAATGGCACAAGACGATCATCTCTTCTATGTATCAGAAAATGGAGTCTGGCTAACCGAACATGTACCACCAAAGTATATTTTGCAAAAAGATCAAAGGTAATCACCGGCTATAGATGATTACCTTTGATCTTTAGTTTGGATTAACTTCAGAATACATATTGGTGCTTGTCCGAGAATCACATCTTGCATAATAAAAAGAAAAAACTCCCTCTTTTCTAGGGAG
Organism: Shimazuella sp. NTD248; assembly: GCF_059510395.1. Lineage (NCBI taxonomy): Bacteria > Bacillati > Bacillota > Bacilli > Caryophanales > Thermoactinomycetaceae > Shimazuella > Shimazuella sp. NTD248. The sequence continues at coordinate 45,365 of NZ_JCAJZT010000006.1, forward strand.
TTTCCGTTTCTACTCTGACAAATAAATTGCTTTTTTCTGCTCACTGCTTAATTTTGCCAGCTCAATCAACTTTATGGTTAACAAACCTTCCTCTGCTGGGACGGGAGAGGCTTTGCCTTCTTTTATATGCTCATATACTTTTTGATAGTAGGCTAGATAAGAACCTGGAATCGTTTTCACTCTTTGCGTCACTGATTTGCCTTCTTTTTCAACGGTTAATTCCCCATATTTTGTAGGATCATCTTCTCCCCAATCACTGCTGATCGGTTTCTTCCCTGCTTTTAATGCTTCTTCTTGACAGTCCAGTCCATATTTAATAAAACTGCCTTTGTCTCCATGAACAATATATTTTAAATCATGTGCTGAAACGACGGAACCTGCATGTAAAATCACACGCAATGTATCGTAACCTAGCACCAAATGAAAATAATCATCTGTTACTGCCTGATCTCGTTGGTGAAGGAGATCAGCCTGTATAAACTGAGGAGGTCCAAATAGATGGAGTGCTTGATCGATTAAATGAGACCCAAGATCATAAAGAATTCCTGAACCTACGCCTTCTTGCTCTCTCCAACGCGCTTGCACATCCGGCCGATATCGATCAAAGTGAGCTTCATACATACGAACTTCTCCCAATACTCCTTCGGTTATAAGATGTTTTACCGTCAAAAAATCGTTGTCCCATCTTCTATTTTGATAGACACTGAGCATTACATTTCTCTCTTTTGCTATTTCCAATAACTGCTCAGCTTCTTCAACCGTATTCACCATCGGTTTTTCCAAAACTACATGTTTTCCAGCCAGCAACGATTGTTTGGCCATCTCAAAGTGAAATATGTTAGGGGTAGTAACGACTACCAATTGTATGCTTGAATCATCTAAAATTAGTTGAAGATCAGATACTACTTCAACATTACCAAGATCTTGATGTACCTTCTCTGGGTTGGATGACAGTACCTTAGTGATCTTAAAGTTTTCCAAAACTTCTAGCAGAGGTGCATGAAAGGTAGCCCCTGAAAATCCATATCCAATAAGCCCTACTTTAATCATATAACACCCTCTTTTCCCTTCCATTTTTCTCTTCTACATTTTCCGTTAAACCTGCTTTCAAAGCAAATAAAGCTGCTTGTGTACGATCTCGAATTTTCAATTTTTTTAATGTAGAAGAGAGATAATTTTAAACGGTACCTTCACTGATATACAACTTACTCGCTACTTCTTTGTGATGAAGACCACATCCCAAAAAATCGAGAACTTTCTTCTCTCTACTAGTAAGCTGATCTGATCTGATCTAATCTTTTTTGTCCTTCATCATCTAGTGTATTCTCATTTTTTCTATTTTTATCAGAGCTCTTCCATAATCTCTCCTGTTACGTCTTCTTGCATGACTATTCCCCTCTCATTAGACGATGGGAATAACAACTCTTGTTTTAAATCCATTCCCTTTTTCAGATAAAAATGAACATATTCCGTTCAATTCTTTTGCACGATTTTGTATATTCTTTAAACCAAACCCCATTTTTACTGACTCACAACCTATTCCATCATCTTCTATCATGAATTGGAGAAGATGATCTTTAAGCTCATCCCTTATCCATGCTTTATTGGCATTTTCATAGGTTCCTGACAAAAAATAAACGACTTGAATCATTTCCGATTCAAGTCGTTTATTTTTACATAAAGAAAAGACATTTCATTTATAGTCTTTTGACCGAAAAGGAAAACCGCAAACTCTGGATATCACACCGATTTCTACATTAGTCAGTTTTATATAAAAGCAAATCATTTCAGGATAGAGAAGAGCTACTTAAACGTCTTCTCCAATTTTGGAATTAGTGAAGACGTTGCTCAGAAAAAAGAGGCTATAGTTGTGATCCTTTTAAGTTTTCCAACACACGATCAACCTCTACTTCTAAACGACGATCAATTTGTGTTTTCATAACAGATTCGATATCTATAATGTATATTTTCTCTAATTCAATCTTAAAAAATCTCCATGGAGCATTTCCTTCAAATGAAGTAGAAGGACGGTACCACCATTCTCGCTCTTTTGAGTCAGGAAAGTTAACTTTAAAATAATATTCGGATACTTCCTCTAATTCTTTGCCAGATACAACGGAGCAATTTCCAATGAATTGCATACCATCTACTTGCTCACCAATAGCTGTAGAGTTATAGACAGCACACATAACCCTTGGATGCTTTATTATATCTTGAGAGTGATGTGCTTCTGTTGCAGAATAAAAATACAGATGACCTTCAGGTCCGATAACATAATTGACAGGTGCAACCCAAGCTTCTCCGTTTGAATTGGTTCCTAAAGTTAAATACCTGTTTTCTTGTAGGATTTTTACCGCACGTGCAACAGATGGATTATTCATTTTAATTCTCCTTTTTTTAAAAGTTTTATATATAAAATATAGAATTTACCAAACGAAGTAAAGGAAAAATAATAAGAATAACAATAAATCAACAAAAACCGTCTATTTCAAACTAAGAGAAGACGATTTTATCCATTACTTTATTAAAAATTGTTAATAATTAAATTTCGATTAATAAACCACTCATATAACTTACATATTTTTGGTGGCTGGGCGAGATCACTGAGGCGATGCCTCGTCCTCGTCCAGCCTCCCTGGAAATTCAGTTATTCGCTCAGGAGACTCCTGAGGTCCTTTCCAGACCTTCTCCGGCCATAATGGTGGTATCCCTCTGGGATCCCACATTCAGCCAAGGCATCATTGAGCAGAACGTACTCTTTCAGAATCCCGATCAATTTTTCACCCAGTGGTAGCATTCGAGCCAAGTAGTCCTCTTCTCCTTCATAGCCTCGAAAAGAGAAGTTAGGTCGAAATCCTTTTTGCCACGTAGGGCGATTGTCCGTCAGTCTCATCAGATACCAGATTCGATCTCCCACCAAAGTGAAGTCGTAACCGATCATCACGGGATACCACCTTGTTGCAAGTTGGTACACCTTGGAATCAACGATGGTGAGACGATCTTTCTCCAGATGGGACAACTCACGGGAATCTTCCTCGGAGCAGGGCTTCAGAAGTGATTCGTAGATTACCTCCTGTGTTCTGGGAACTACGGCAGCCATCATGTGAAAGAGAAACTTCCTCTGCCACAGATAGTATTGATCGGTCAACTCAAGTGCTTCGGAAGAAAGTCCATCGGACATCTTTACCTCCAGGGTTTCGATATATCTATTATAACGAAAAAGTCATAAAATGAGCAGCTGCCCCTTAGGCGAATTCCTTGAAATAGTCACTAAGAAAACATAAATCCCATAAGGAATGTTTTTATATAAAACGAAACTCTTTTGATAGCGCAAACAATCTATTTTTTTTACAATCTACTCCTATTAAAAATCGTGTAATAAGATAAGAATCTGTTTGTCTATTTGATCCATCAAGCTAACCTTCAACTATTATATAAATATATAAATTCAATCGCCCAATTTTCTACTAGACTCTATTCTTGTTCAAAAGAATAGAGTCTAAAATTTATTCAAAACTCTAATGGCTTTCCATTTTAGTCATATTTTCTTTGAATTTTTTTGTCTCTCTCAAATGTATCAAAGATTCGTTTTCGTTTGTAGAACTATCCAACTATATCAAAACTTACCTAACTGTTATGTACTGAGAAATTAAGTTTAAATATAATTTACAATCTTTAATATTTCTTTATATAATTATCATTATTCCTATATAGAATTATCTATATATTTCTGATAAAATAAATCCCAATCATTGATAATTAAAGTTTATATTTTGCAGAAATTGTGCAAGAAGATGGGAATGATTTCTATTGAAGAAGGGGAAAAGAAATGATTCGATTATTTGTTAGTGACATTGATGACACCTTGTACAATGAGAAAAAGCAAGTTGATTCGGAAAACCGAGAGGCCCTAAAAAAATTACACCAAGCCGGTATCCACCTTTGTTTAGCATCTGGAAGAAATAAATTAGAGATTGATGAAGTGGTTCAAGATATTGGAGGCAGTTATCATCGAATCTGCCAAAATGGGGCAGATGTTTTCACATACGAAGGAAATTGTGTTGATACGATCTCCTTTGAACCTCATCTGGCACGTGAACTTTATCAAACTGCTAAAAAGTATGAATTATTCCATTTTATTGGAACTCCTACACAGATACTCACTCCAGAAAATCACGATTTAGCACGAGAATATTCCCAAAAAGTAGGCATCATATTTGAAGAAGATCGAGGTGTAGAGAGCAAAATAGGAAATAGTATTCTACCTAGTAAATTTGTTTATTATGGCGCACAGGAAGAACTTAATTCTTTGGATCAACTCATACATCATACTTTTCCTGAAAAGCTGGATAGTTTTATGAGTACTCCTTATAGTTTGGATTTTTTACCTAAAAATGTAAATAAAGGCACAGGTGTTCATAAATTAGCTCAACATTTAGGAATAAAAACAAACGAAGTAGTGACCATCGGAGATTCAGACAACGACCTCTCGATGTTAGCTTACACGCCACACAGTTTTGCTATGAGCCATGCAAAACCTCATATACAAAACAGTGCGAATCATGTGGTTTCTTCCGTAGCTAAAGCAGCTGAATGGATACTTGATTATAATCAAAAAAACGCTTAGTGGGGACCTCCTTCACTAGTAAAATACATGTAAATCTAAAGTGTGATGTATTTAAAAAACAAAAAATTGATGACAAACATCAAAATACGGGGGAATACATCAATGCGAATTTTAATTGGTTCTGATCATAGTGGACTAAAATTAAAATCGGACATCCAAGAATTCTTAGAAAAATCAGAGATTGATTTTACTGACTATGGTTTTGATAGTGAGAGAATAAGTGATTATCCAGACTACGCCATTCCTATTGCTGAGCAAATAGCTAGCGGAGAATATGACTTAGGAATTCTTATCTGTGGTACAGGGATTGGCATGTCGATAGCAGCCAATAAAGTACAAGGAATTCGCTGTGCGCTTGTCAGCGATGAGTATTCGGCTCGTATGAGTGCTGAACATAATAATGCCAATATTTTAGCTATTGGTGAACGGGTCGTGGGACCTGAATTAGCCAAATCAATCGTACAAGCATGGTTAAATGCCAACTTTGCTGGAGAACGTCATTTGCGCCGAATCAATAAAATTGCCGAATTTGAAAACCAGAGATAGATTGCGTGTATGAACTACCTTAGAATCCTACGACTTGGGTCGTGTGGAGTCTCAAACTATCTACTCAGCAGACGGTAAAATGTAATTTATCAAATACGCCCTAAAATACAAGAATGTAAAGTGTTTTTATTTCACCTATGTGGATGTGTTGGCATTGTTTAACTTCTTGAAAGATATCCTCAATACACCTGCTCTACTCATGGGATCATTTTCTCTCGTAGGTCTTTTATTACAGAGAAAAAATGTAGCTGATACTATTTCGGGAACGATCAAAACGATCATAGGGTTTATTATCCTCCAAGTTGGTGCTGGTGTTTTAATTAACTCCATTGGTATCTTCGGAAAAATGTTTGAAGCAGGATTTCATATTCGTGGTGTTCTTCCAAATAATGAAGCGATAGTAGTTATTGCTCAAAAAATGTTCTCTACTGAAACTGCCTTAGTAATGTTTTTTGCGATGATCGTTAATATTTTTTTGGCACGTTTTACTCGTTTTAAATATATTTTCTTATCCGGCCATCTTGTTCTTTATATGTCTTGCCTGCTCTGCGTTGTATTATCAAATGGAGGCATAGAAGGAATTTCACTCATATTTATTGGTTCACTGATTCTCGGCATCCTTATGGTATCGCTGCCTGCACTCCTCCAACCATTTGTAAAACAAATTACCGGATCAAATGATTTAGCCGTCGGTCATTTTGGTTCATTTGGATATTTGATATCAGGTACGATTGGAAAATTGTGGGGAGATAAAACGAAATCAACGGAAGAGATAAACATTCCAAAATCTTTAGGGTTTTTAAGAGATACCACAATATCCATTTCCCTAATCATGCTGTTGATGTTTTTCATTGTCGCTTTTGCAGCTGGTCCATCTTTTGTTGAGAGTAAATTGAGTGGAGGTACCCATTTCATTATATTTTCATCAATGCAAGCACTTACATTCGCTGCTGGTGTATATGTAATAGTAGCCGGTGTTCGTTTGTTGAATGCTGAAATTGTTCCTGCATTTAAAGGAATCGCTGAAAAGATCGTTCCAAATGCCATTCCGGCTCTGGATACTCCTAGTATTTTCCCCTATGCACCAAACGCTGTTGTGATAGGATTCAGTTTTAGTACTCTTGCCGGCGTAATCAGCATGTTTATTCTCCCTATATTGGGAATGAAAATCGTCATCCCTGGACTAGCTTCTCATTTTTTTACAGGGTCTGCTGCTGGTATTTTTGGAAATGCTACAGGTGGGAGAAAAGGAGCTATTTATGGCTCATTAGCTAACGGCTTTATTATTAGCATTCTGTCATCTCTGCTTTTTACATTTACTGGTCCCCTGAATTCTGTGAATACCACATTTGGTGACTCTGATTATGCAATCATTGGAATCATTATAGGGAAACTGACTCAGATTCATGAACTTGTTGTTTATGCCTTACCCATTGTCATCATCGCTCTTTTTTTTATAGGGTCAAGAAAAAAAACTAATTTGGCTTCGGTGAATAAAATGAAAGAAAAGAGTAGTGCAGGCTGACTCTTAGTCAACGAAACACGATTGCACTCAGTTATTGAAGGTTAAAGAGAGACCACAGAAACCCCCATGTTATTAGGTTAATATCTCATTCCTTCGCAGAGTGAAGTCCTAATTACGGACGACATAAAAAGAGGAAACCGCCTCCTCCAATACACGGAGAAGGCGGTTTCTTTTTACATTAGTTCTTTCACTTGAAAAAATGCTTCAACACATATAATAATTGACCATTTTCACAGATTACAGAATACATAAATTAGGATTCTACCAAATGCCGGCAAGCAGTCATGAGAGTGCTGTAACGGTTGTATTGATATCACTCACTAGCTTATTGAGCTTCAGAAAGGTTCCATCGCTCAGCATCTTTTGATATTGTTACGAACAATGCGGAAATTATCGCAATTGGAATGACGCTTATCGTGACTGCTAACGGGGTAAACGGTAACATGAACATTACATAAATCAACCAGCATACCGGCGTATACAAAAACACTATCCCTACTCCGACAACTGCCGATACAATCCATCTCCCGATTCGGTACTGATCCAATAGGGCAACAATCAAAAGCCCTAGCGTGGGGAGAGAAAACAAATAACTAATCTCTTGAAACAGAACAGCACTGCCTATAATCAGAAGCAAGAGAAGAGGTGAGAGGCCAGCAAGCATTTCATGCAGAGACAATTTGCGAACTCCGATAATTCCAGCAGTGAGAATACACACTTCTACAACGAATAGGATACTTAAAAATACCACATCATTGTTTGTTGACTTACCCAGCTGCATCACTTGCGTTACTCCAGATACGATTCCCCAGCTCAATAACGCCGCTCCAGCCATCGCTCCGAGCAACCAGCCTGTTCCTATCATGATTGTATGAAGCCGAAAGTTGCCATTTCGAATCTGTGAGATCATCCACCATAAGGCAAGCACAACCGCTATAAATGACAGGATATAAGACGTAAAACTGCTCATGATCATCAAATAGTCAGGTGACAAGGAGAAGAAAAGGCTGTCTTGGTTACTTCCTTCGTTAAAAGGTACCTGTGCGGCATGGCCTGTAACTTCCAAGGCTGTTAATAAAAAATGGTATGCCGTACCACGATCTAAATTTTCGAAGTTATCCGTTTTTTTGTGGTAATTCTCCACTCCTTCCGCTGCTGCGAAATTTAGACCTGAGTATCCTGCCTTCAAAAAACGGGTTAAATCTGTATCATTTGGCATCTGGTGGTACAACGCAGTCAGAAACGAAAAGGACAACGGACGCGAGCTTGCAGACTGAAGGTAGTGTACTTCATCCAGATTGTCATCGGAAGTTTCGAACATCAGCAGTGGTCCGCGATTACCTCGTGCTTCAAAATTGACGGCTAGATCGATTTTATGTTGCAACTCCGGGTGTGATCGAACAAATGACTTCGCTCCCAATGTCCCGATCTCTTCTCCATCAGTAAACAGAAAATAAAGATCTGATTTAAGATTCGGGTTTCCCGCCTGTTGGCGCATGGCTTCCAGCATGGCGACTACGGAGAGCATATCGTCGGCCGCGCCTGGAGTTTCCGGTTTGGAGTCGTAATGGGCTGACATCAAGATTCCGCGATCCGTTCCGGGAGCGTCCAACTTCACCAATATATTTTGCAGAACCACTTTATCATTCTTATCAAAATGGGCTTTTGCTCGAATGAAATTCAAGAGATCCTCCTCTGGAGGAATGCCGTTAATAGTTGGCATATTCTTGAAATCCGGCCGTCCCTTGCGCTCAAATTGGTCATCCTCCACGTCTTTGACCGTGTAGGTTACTTTTTCGACTTCCGCTTTCACTCCCATTTTGCGGATTTGCTCCAGTATATAGGCTCGAACCGATTCCAGTTCCTTCGAGCCGGATGGATGTGGTGCGACAGTCATCGCCTTTAGGTTATCCATCATCTGCTCATATGCTAGATAATTGGTATCAGATTTGGACGGCTGCATCGGAGGCTGAAAAAGATGAGCCCCCAGTCCAATTCCTGTCGCAAGTACAATGAACATTAGAATAATTGAAAGAATTCTCGACATATTGTGTCCTCCCGCCGAATTTTTGTAAGCCCATGCTGATTGATCGTTGTATTGACAAATCATCCTCGACTACTAATATTTTCAATATCATTTCTCCCTTCATCCAGTTAGTCCCATGATAAGACAAGCTCAGTTATGCGAAGGTTAAGATTCCATCCAAACCTTACGAATTCACAAAAGCCAGACCAATATTGACAATTGACAATGGAAATTGCTAGTATCGTGAACAAAAAGAAAATCGAAAACACTGAGTAAATTTCCCTTAACCCTATTTTTCATGTAACCCAGATCACCCGCTGCCCCCTCCTTAAGAGCATTTTCTTATGATCCTCAAGTGTTTAGGCCAAAAATTCGCTCTACATATTGACGTGGTTTAAATATACTATTTCATTGCATCGTATTACTATATTTAAACGCACATAAACAACATACATAGAACGAATTGAAACAATTGAAACAATACCAATATATTAAATCATATATATTTAGCAAAACCTCATAATTCCATAAAATAAAGAATCGCCTCCTCTGAATGATAGAGAAGGTGATTTCCTTTTATACCACTTTCTTTCACTTGAAAAAGTACTTTAAGCATGGATTACATAGTGCATAAATTTTGGGTCGACCAAATAACGATAAGCAGTCAGGAGCGTGCTGTGACGGTTGTATTGATATAGAACAACAAGATCTATACTTAATAAACTTTCCATATTAATCTATCTGTACTCCCCGGCTAATGATTCCAATTGATACTAGAAGCCTTATTCTTAAACTATAATTTCTTAACTTATTTACATAAAGAGAGAAAAAAGTTTCCAGTATATAGCCCAAGGGATAAAAAAATCCCTCCAATCATAAGCATAATGATACGAATACGATAAATATTTGTCAGTTTTGCATGTCGTCTTTTTATCCAACTTATGAATAAGAATACAGTTAGTACTAGTGTTGCAAGTGAGGTTAGTTGAATGAGTAGCCAAAACAATGGTTGTCCAATCATGACTGGACCGACATTTTTCCCTCCTCCTGTTAAAACGAAAAAGGTATATACCCAAAAACCAAGAACAGAAATAGTACCAGCAAATGCTAGTAATCTTGCTTGTAACTTGAACGGGAAATAGTCTTGTTTTCTTTTCTTAAAGAACCCGCCAATGGTTCCAATATAATATCCTACGAAAGCTAAAAGAAATACTATCAATAGCCCCAATTGAAATTTATAAGAGTCATACCAGTGTATTTGTGTTACTTCTGGTGAACTCATACTCATTTGTGTTGGTGTCTGCCCAAGTGTGAGCAATGGGACCATGTCATATGGTTGACGGATTTCCTACAATACATTTATCCTCAAACGTCGTCGAGAGTACGATTAATGGTATTGAAAATCCAAATATGTTGCAGCTGTCAAGAAATTCCGCAAGTGATTCAGTCGTTTCTGACTGTACCTTCATTAAAAAATTATACTCTCCACTAATCCTATAAAGATCGACAATCTCAAGGGATGTTTCACAAAATGTATTGAAATCCTTGCAATTACTAGTTTTAAACAAAACAAATGCGGTTGTATGCTTACCAAGTTTCTGAGTAGAGAGTTTCGCATGATAGCCAGTTATAACCTTCTTCTCTTCCAATTTCCGAATTCTTTCCGTTACAGCTGGCTGCGACATAGCGATCAGTCGGCTCATTTCTGAAACAGAAATACGAGCGTTGTTCTGTAACACAGACAAAATTTCATAATCAATTTTATCCATAAACAGGATACCTCCATTTATAAAGTATAATCTCTTAATTAAAATAAATAATTAAGTATTTACCCTTTTATAACTTAATAATCATATGTAAATTGTACATTTTCCCTTATAAAATGTCACTATCAAATAAAAGGAGAAAATAATATGAAAACAAAAGTAAACGAACCTATACTACATGACAGACTAAACTTCTTTACAACTGGTGATGGGTGCCGCATTGCTTATCGATTTGATGGTCAATCCAACAAACCTGTGTTGGTCCTTGCAAATTCAATTGCAACTACAATGAATATGTGGGACGGACAAATCCAGAGTTTGTCAAAACATTTCCGCGTCCTACGATATGACTTCCGTGGTCATGGTGCCTCTGAGGCCTCAGTTGGTGCTTATTCACTTGACCGGTTGGGACGGGATGTAATCGAGTTACTCGACTCGTTACATATAAGTCGTGTACATTTTTGCGGGCTTTCATTAGGAGGAATGGTTGGGCAATGGCTAGGAATCCATCATTCTGATAGAATCGAACGGCTAATTCTGTGCAACACTTCCTCATACTTGGGACCAGCCGATCAATGGGAAGATTTAATCGCATCTGCTTTGAAAGCCAAGGAGCTCTTCAAATTTGCTGACATGTTTATGAAAAATTGGTTTCCATCACGTATGCTTGAGACGGAGAATGACATTGTGTCGAAGTTTCGTGGCATGGTACTCGCAACCAACCCACAAGGTCTTGCTGGATGTTGGTGTGCAGTTCGTGACATGGATTTGCGTCGAACGATCTCCCTTATTAATAGTCCGACATTGGTGATCGCAGGGCAATATGATACGGTCACTCTCCCCAGCCACAGCGAATTGATTGATTCGACAGTACCTAATTCAAAACTAGTCATTTTACCTGTAGTCCACTTATCAAATGTAGAGCGCCCTTCCGATTTCCAGAGCACAGTACTGGAATTCTTACTCTCGAAATAAAGGAAATTATTTAATACTTCTAGAGACTGACTTCTTGATCAGATGGAAATTTATAGATCATATCATCAAATTGCACTATTTGATCCATTATGCTAACCTTCGTCTATTTGTGGATATATAAGTATAGCAAACAAACAATGTTAAATGAAAAAGGATCGCCTCAAAAAAATTGGAGGCGATTCTTTGTCTACATATTCAAATACAAGTTTCTACTCCAAATGCTATTAACATTACCCCAATAGATTTTTGAAATACTTTTTGAATTTTAGGTTTTTTCAACCACTTTTTCACATGATCTAGAAGATAAATCAAGATTAAAAACCATCCCACTGCTATTATGGTAAGAATTAAGCCCAATCCAATAAGTTGTTGATTTATATTTTCATTCAGATCAATGAATGGAGGTATAAAAGTTATATAGACTAAAACAGTCTTAGGATTAAGGATATTACTGAGTGCTCCTTGCAAATAGGATTCTCTATAATAATGATGTTGTGTTGACTTGTCCACACCTTGAACAGCTTCTAATGAAATTGTACTTTTAGAAAAAAATGCCCTCACACCTAAATAAAACAAGTACGTCGCTCCCAAATACTTGATTACATTGAAAAGAACTACTGACTGAGCAACGACAACTGACAGACCGAGAACAGCAATAATCGTCCAGCAAGTTAAACCTGTTGCTATCCCAAGTATCGTATAGCATCCAGCTTTTGCTCCATGGTTGAGCGTATTTTTAATAATAAGTGCTGTATCTGTACCAGGTAACATAGACATCATAAGAGCCATTAAGATATATGCAAGCAAATGATCCATTATACTCCTCCTTTTTTATATCTATTGGTCCAAATCGGCAGTTACAAGTTGCCTTCTCTTATGTAACAACACACATAAACTATAATCTCGTTTCTGTCTACCTGAGCAGAGATAAACCTCCCGTTAATCGATTTACTTTTTTCTTATCGCCATAGATTCCCATCCCAAAATAACGATAATCGTTTTTGGATATTTTCTGTAGTTTCGCTGTGTACTCTTCGTATGTTTTACAGCTTTGTGCGGTATCTGAAAAACCTACGACAATGAGATCAGCAAACGCTTCTGTCATCGTCCTATCTCTTAGCTCATGAAGAATGTGAGTACTCCCTTTTAAGATTGGAACTGGTGTTTTCACTATTCCCAAATGTTCGATCCCTGAAAGGTCTGTTACACTGCGGCCTACCATCTCGGGAACATACTTTCCAACAGTTATACCCAAGATTGCTGCTGTATTGGTAATCAATCCTAAAGGTAAATTTTCATCAATAACAAGTACACATTTTGTTTCAAAATTACTCATTAGGTTCTCCTTCACTTTCAAAAATTCTCATATATTGTTTTGGCGTTAACCCAACCAGTCTTTTAAAAAACTTAGTCAAATGACTTTGATCACTAAATCCTGTTAAATACACTACCTCTATGGGCTTTACACCTTGTTCCAAAAGTTTTTTTGCATGATTTACTCGGATGGTTTCTAGATAGCTGAAAGGAGTGATACCCTTTTGTTTTGTAAAGGATCTTAGTAAGTGATACTTACTCCATCCCGTTAAGTTACTTAATTCATTAAGCGTAATTGATTTTGTATAATTTTCTTCCAAATAGCTACATATAGTTTTGATTTCGTGAGAGGTCTCAGAAGCTGTCGGAAGGATCGTAAGGTCAGAATGCATCTGAATGAGCTCTTCCAATAAATACAGAAATAACTCTTCCTTTTTAAGGTCATTCTCACCCTGCGAAATTTTTAAATGTAACTCTTTTAAATTAGATACAATCTCGCTATTATATAAAACATTTTGCTTAAAGCAGGGAAGATTTTTATTACTATTAATTTCCGATATTGCATTTTTCATGACTTCTGGATTCACATTGATGCAGCGATAATCTAATGTTTTGCCGTCTATTTGTTCACAACTGTGAGTATCATAGGGGTTGAACAATAATAAATCTCCTGGATTAATAATGTATTCTTCACCTTTACAAACCAAATAACGCTTCCCTTTTTCAATAAAACCGATCACATAATATTCATGAAAGTGGGCAGGAAACTTTTGCATGATCCCCTTAAATCGATAGGCTTCGATGTTTAAATCAGAATCAAGATAAACTGTTCGGATTTCATTTAACATCAAGCCAGCCTCCTATACTGTAATAACTTTTCTAAATGTATCATTTACTTTAAAACTTTTCTTGTATGATATTGCGCTTGAGACATTAGCTGGTTGTCTTGAAAAATAAAATGAAGATGCAGGCATGCTCCAGTCTATTGAAGTATATCAACAAGAAACTCTATCTTTAAGGGTAGAACCAGCAACTGACTACTGAGGGGAAATGAAACTATATAATGAATCTTACGAACCTTCTCGGTTGCAGATCGAATGCCTTCTCATTCTTCCAGCACGATCAAACTATTTTTCCCCATTTGCTCCACGAGTGCCTTAGAGACTTGATGGTTGACATCTGTCATCCAACGGTTTTCTCGTGACTATAACGATCTCATTATATAGAACTCGCCTCCAAATTATTGGAGGCGAGTTCTTTTACACCACTTCTTTTTGCTCTTAAAGAAATGCTTTAACGTATGGTACACTTGACTCTTTTCTCGAATGATGTAATGCATAATTTTGAGACTAGCACATGGCGGCAGCTACTCCCCTGCTTATATTGCAATCTGTCATTAAATCTAATTAGTAACATGAAACAAGTAAATCAACAAAGCTCTGATAATTTACTGCGGTCACAATTTGAGAAACATTTCTATCCTCAGTCAAAATGGTTGCCAGTGAATCAAATACATCGTGGAATATTCCCCTATCGTCTGCACTGACAGCTAAAAGCAGGACTAAGTTAACGGTTAAATCATTCCACTCTATGCCCTTGTTATTGATTAAAGCAAACATTCCGGTCCTTTTCGCATTCATTTTGATAGCATGAGGAATAGCTATTCGTCCATATGCGGTTGAAGACATAGCTTCACGTTCTTTTACGTTTGAAAGAAAATTAGAATCAACAAACCCCTTTTGTTCCATAATTTTACACATCATGGTCAGAGTTTTCTCTTTCGTTCCTGTTGCATCAGCTATTTCAAAAAGATCTTCATCTGTAATCGCCTCAATATTTCTCTTGAAGGAGTCTTTCCTTTTCGTTTCTTTTAGTTCACTAATTTTATAAGCCACTTTGTTTTTGTCAGCACTCGTAAAAAAAGGATTAATTAAAACAAACGGTGCTTTCGGCACTGAATTAAGCTGCACTGTAGATATAACTAAATCGCTATTTAGTACATTTAAATCGCTTTCATTTGTTACGATATGCTGAATAAGAAGATCTTCACCAAACTGTTTCGTTAACTTTTCTGACAGCTGCACATTGTAATTATAGTAAAAAGGAAAAAGGATAGAACAAGTAATTTTTGAATCTGCCTGCTTTTGCATTTCTAAGGCATAACCTAAATGAAAGGCAATATAGGCAATCTCATCATCATTCATCGTGTATCCTGTTTCTTCCTTAATAGTATACGAAACATGAACGGCACAATCATAAATGGACGGACAATTTAGCTTAATGGAAGAAGTCAACGGATTTTTGCTAGAAAAATTATTCTCCAAACGCATAAGCAGATTTTTAATATGAAGGGTGAAACGTACCAAAAATTCTGCGTCCTCAATCAATAAATAATAATTACTTTGCAAGTCATCAAGGATTTTCCCTACTAGATTTAAACATCGCAATCCTGCCACGTCCTGCAGTTCGGAAAGCTGCAGGTGCATGAAGTTGATGCTGGTTCCACTACTGGAAATAAGGAGAGCAAGATCGCGTATTTCCCCTTCTGAATACTCAACACCAAAGTGCCCTTCAAGTTTTTTGGCAATCTCCTTGGCAATTTTGTATTCTTTTTCCTGATTCGCATCCCCATCCACTTGTTTCGAAAAAATAAAGCCATTTTTCATACGATCAATGGCAATAGCGATATGCAGTATGACATTGATCTGCGAATAATCATTTGTAAAATAATGATAAGTTGAGAAGACTTCCGAAATAACATTACGGATATAATCAACATCAAAACCCTCAAAAGAGGCTTTTAGCTTATCAATATCTAAGAAATTATCGTTTGTTTCACTATAAAGAATAGAACTCATTAATTTCCGTTTATTTTTTTCATTCCCGACAATTTGAATCGTGTCGCTGGAAATTCTTAGTTCCAAATCATGGTCTGCTAAACGTTTTTTGACTTTACGTAAATCACCTTTTAAGGTGACTTCACTGATGTATAATTCATCACTTAAATCGTAAATATTAAGCTCGCGGTCTGTATTAACCAAAGACTTTAAAATATATTCAACACGTTCTTTTGGTGTTTGTGGAATCGTGTTATTCATGGATGTTAAAAATGGGTTTAATTTTTCTAGGTCAACTTGATAACCCTTTTTTGAAGAAATGACTAAATCATTTTCCAATGAGTTAATGTCAGCAATATATGTTTTCACACTTCTTTTTGAAATACCTAATGCACTGGCAAGCTGAGCTGAAGAAGTCCAGCCATTTTGAGTACTTAGATGACGAAGAATATTTCTGTATTTTAAATTCATTGGTTTTCAGCCCTATTTCTTTTTAAAATATGGATTTTCACCATGAAATACATATATTTGCACTACAAAAATATCTTTTTGCACCACCTTAGTGTAAACGAATATTTGAGAGATGTCGAGATTCATTTTATTGTAGAGATGTAATAAATGATAGCGCTATCAAAAAAGTAAAAAAAGCTGAGGTGATTCATATGAAAAAATTAAACATATTATTAGTTTGTGGATCTGGGGCAAGCTCAGGTTTTATGGCATCAAATATTCGCAAAGCAGCAGCAAAACGTAAACTTGATATTGATGTCAAAGCCCGTGGTGAAGCAGAAATTGAAAACTATATTGATCAAATCGATGC
Organism: Shimazuella sp. NTD248; assembly: GCF_059510395.1. Lineage (NCBI taxonomy): Bacteria > Bacillati > Bacillota > Bacilli > Caryophanales > Thermoactinomycetaceae > Shimazuella > Shimazuella sp. NTD248. The sequence continues at coordinate 61,801 of NZ_JCAJZT010000006.1, forward strand.
CCTAATGGTAGGCCCTCACTTAGCCTATATTTTAGAAGATATCGAAGAATATATAGGCAATGCTGACGTAAAAGTTATTCTTATGAAACCTTCCTACTATTCTACTCTTGACGGTGATGCAGCTTTAGAAGATTTATTAAAGGAATTCTAAAACCTGATTAGTCGAGGTGTATAATAAAATGCAAAAAATGATGAGATGGTTAGAAAATGATTTCTCACCAAAAATGATGAAAATTAACAGTAATGTATGGATTACAACGCTAAAAGACTCCATCATGCAATTGCTTCCCTTTATTTTATTAGGTTCTGTATTTTGTTTGTTAACCATCCCTGGTGATGTGCTCCATATTAAAAACTACCCTAATTTCTGGACATTATTTGGTTGGACAATGGGTCTGCTGTCCCTATTCATTTCATTCTTAATTCCATTCAACTTAATGGAAAAGAAACGGTTGCGTAAACAACGTTTTATCGCTGGATGTACAGGTCTTATAACGTTTTTAATCATTATTACTCCACAAGTCATCGCTGATAAAGCGATCGGCTTTAGCCATGAGTCATTGGGCGCAGGGGGTATGTTTGTAGCGATTGTTGCAGGTGTAATAACCGGATACATCATGGGTCTATTTGGGAAGTTTTCTTTCTTTAAGGAAGAGTCTGTCATTCCTGACTTTGTCCGGGCCTGGTTTGATGCTATGCTGCCGATTGCTGTTGTAATTGTGGCCACTTGGTTAGTAGTGGATATCGCTGGCTTTGATTTATACAACACGATTTTAAGACTTTTTAAACCACTTGGAAACATTATGGAATCACCATGGGGATTCCCGCTTATGAGCTTTATTATCTGTTTCTTATACACATTGGGTATTTCTTCTTGGGTGCTGACTCCAGTAACAAAGCCGGTTTATTTAGCTGCTATTACCGCTAATGCTACTGCTGGGGCACACTATCTAGTTACTTCTGAAACAATCTTCTCAGCTTATCTTTTCGTCGGTGGTATCGGTACAACATTGCCGCTCGTTTTAATGATGGCTTTCTCTAAAAATGCGAAACTTAAAGCGTTAGGACGAGCTAGTATTACCCCTGGTATTTTTAACATTAATGAACCAATTGTCTTTGGGGCAATCGCATGGAACCCAATTATGATGTTACCAATGTGGATTATCTCCATTATATTGCCAATCATCATTTGGACTGGAACAAAAATCATTCCTTTTGCACCTATCCCAAAAATTGTCTTTGATTTATGGTATGTTCCGTTCCCTATTTCAACTTGGATTACAACAGGCGCTGTAAGCGGGATAATTTTAATGCTTATCTGTGTGACAGTAGCATCTCTCATTTGGTATCCATTTTTTAAAGTGTATGAAAAACAAGAAATGGAAAACGAAGTAAAAGAAAGTACAACCACTTCATGAGAAGCGAAATAATGATTTTGAGGAGATTTTAAAAATGATTGATGAAAAAACAGCTCAGAATGCCATGCAAATTATTCTCCATGCCGGCGATGCACGCACCCATTGCATGAATGCATTAAAAGCAATTGAGAATAGTAATTTTGAAAACGCGAAAGAAGAAATGGAACGTGCGAATGTCGAAATCGTCAAAGCCCATCGTATTCAAACAAATGCTATTTCAGCGGAAACACAAGGTGAAGATGGTAAATACTCTGTGCTCTTTGCCCATGCCCAAGATACATTAATGACCATTTATAGTGAAATTAACATCGCCAAACGAATGATTAAGATTTTTGAAGCGTATGATGCTCGTTTAGCAAAATTAGAAAAGATAGAAAAGGTGAATGAACATGAGTAAAGTACCCGCAGGTTTTCCTAAAGAATTTCTATGGGGCGGCGCTATAGCCGCCAACCAGGCAGAAGGCGCGTATGACTTGAACGGAAAAGGATTAAGTGTAGCAGATATTAATGAATTCCGTGACGATATTCCGATTGAGAAAAAGTCAAACTGGGAAATTAACACGCAATACATTAAAGATGCCTTAAACAGCAAAGATCGTGTGTTCCCGAAACGTTGGGGAACTGACTTCTATCATACGTACAAACAAGATTTGAAATTATTAGCAGAAATGGGTTTAAAAACATTTAGAACATCCGTTTCATGGGCACGCATTTTTCCTAACGGCGATGAATTAGAACCAAATGAGGAAGGTTTACAATTCTACGATGACTTATTTGATGAAATCATCAAAAACGGCATGGTGCCGATGATTACCATTTCACACTATGAAATGCCTTTATATTTAACAACCGCATACAAGGGCTGGTATTCTCGTGAATTAATTGAATTCTTCACTCGTTTCTGTAAAGTCCTGTTTGACCGTTACCACGAAAAAGTGAAATATTGGATTATTATTAACCAAATTAACTTAATCGTTCATGAATCCTTTAACCATTTAGGAATTGCCGAAGATAAGGTCGATAACCTTCAAGAAGCAAAATATCAAGGCGTCCACAATGAAATGGTTGCTTGTGGGTATGCAACAAAATACGCACATGAAAACTATCCTGATCTACAAATCGGAATGATGTTATGCGGTGGACCAGCTTATCCAGCGACTCCAAAACCGGAAGATGTATTCGCTACCGTTCGTCATAATCAAATGGAATACTTCTTTTCCGATGTATTATTGCGCGGGTACTATCCTGGTTACGCATTCAGATACTTTGCCGATATTGGCATCGACGTAGAATTTGGCGGAGGTGATGAAGAAGCATTGAGAAACACTGCTGACTTCATGTCATTCTCATACTACTATACTCGTATTTGTGATACTGAAAGTTTTGCAAATGGGAATGAAACTTACCGCAATCCACAGTTGGATGCAAACCCTTGGGGCTGGTCTATTGATCCTGTTGGGTTAAGAACGTTTCTTAACCTATTCTATGACCGCTATCAATGTCCAATTTACATCACGGAAAACGGTGTTGGATACTATGACAAATTAGAAAATGACGAAATTCACGACTCTTACCGGATTGATTACTACCGCGCACACATTGAACAAATGAAAGAAGCAATCAAAGACGGTGTTGACCTACGTGGCTACTATGCTTGGGGACCAATTGATATTATCAGCTGTTCATCATCTGAAATGTCCAAACGCTACGGATTTATCTATGTAGATCAAGATGATTATGGTAATGGCAGCAAGAAACGAATACTAAAAGACAGCTATCACTGGTATAAAAAAGTCATTGAATCGAACGGTAAAGACTTAAAGTGAAAATGTAAGAGAAAAGCAACTGTGTATAAAAATTTTTACTTTTATTATGTTCCCACAAACTACGGTTGGTGGAAACTTTTTATTAAAAAATCGCCTCCTCAATTGAGAAGGCGATCTTCTTTTACACCACTTCTTTCTCCTGAAAGAAATGCTTCAATGCATGGTACACTTGGCTTTTTTCTCGAATTACAAAGTGCATAAATTTTGGATCTACCAAATTACGATAGGCCGTCATTAGTGTGCTGTGGCGGTTGTATTGGTTTACTTCACCATAGCCAAACATGTTACTTCTCTCCATCAAAGCTTTGACTAAACCCACGCATCTTTCGTTGTCAGAGGTCAAATTGTCCCCATCGGAAAAGTGAAAGGGATAAATGTTGTAACGGCCAGTATTCAACGGGACGGTTCTCTTGTCGCATTGAATACTAGATAATGATCCACTCCCCCGCACACTAAATTACCTTTTTGGTTAATCTCTTCATTCCTATAAAAATTCCATCTCTTATATCTTTCGTATTTTATATTCTTCAACTCCAATAATTAAAGTAGAATCATATCTATCTTGTTTGTCAATCTATACACAGAAAGTGCCTTTCAATACGGTATTAAATCAAGTGTCTCAGATTTTATTTGTTAACCATTCAATATAAACCTTTTAGACTGATGATTCTATTTCAATCTAAATAAAAAAAGAATTTCTCATTCGAATAAAAAATAGTTCATGATAAAATAGGAATTGAAAATTTTGATTCTTTGACAAATAAAGCAGGTGACAGAATGGCAGAATTAATGGTTAATAAGACAACTATCTACCACTATTTTAAAGAAACAGGAGAAAAAATCTATCGAATACCCCCATATCAACGACCTTATGCTTGGGAAATCAATGAAATTGATCAACTATGGGAAGATGTGAAACAGTCTTTTGAAGATGCCCCAGAAACAGAATATTTTTTAGGCTCCATTGTTACATACCAAAATAGAAGTTTTGCTGACATCATTGATGGTCAACAAAGAACCATTACTCTTCTATTGTTTATACGTGCTATATTAAATCACTTAAACCCAAAATCTACACTATATGATAATGTTTTGCCAACTATTTTTAAAGCAAAGGGATTATCAGGTGATATTGACGAAAAGAAATCGCCCATCGTAATAGCATCAGAGCTCATTCAAGAAGACAATACCATTTTGGAGAGAATCCTCAGAAGAAATTACACCGAAGAAGAATATGAGAATAATCAGAGTAGATATTTCGAGAACTTCAGGCGGTTCAATGATTTTCTAGATCAATATACAAGTACCAATGCTAGTTATATTGCAGACTTCGTTGAATTCTTACTCAAAAAATGCATCATTTTACCCATTGAATGTAATACTTTTGAACTGTCACTCCGGATTTTCTCCACTTTGAATTCAAGAGGACTTCCCTTAAGTGAACTTGATATTGTGAAAGCAGAACTGTATGAACGATTAAATTCAAATGAAGACAGAAATGAATTTGTCAAAGATTGGGGAGTGTTTATTGAAACTTGTGAAGATGGAAACATCTCGCCTGAGTTAATTTTTTCCATATACAACACGTATTTGATGGCAAAAGCAGGACATCGCGACGCGAAAAAATATGGTGGTGCATTAAAAGGATATTTTAAACGTCACAGTATCGATGAGTTCATCCAAAATAATACATTACAAAATCTAATCCAAATTGCTGATATTTTTGCATTCATTCAAGATAAGAGTAGCAATGTGTATTCGCCATTTGAGGATTACTTTATAAAAAGCCATATAAGATTAATTATGAACGCAAAAACTGCTTTGAATGACAATTATGTTGCACCAATTATTGTGTACTATTTGCATTACAGAGAGAATCTAGACATTCATAAACTTAGAAAATTCATTCTGTCATGGGTACAATCCATACTTAGATTAATTTTCACAAAAGAAACCAGTGGTAAAATTAATGCTTTGACCATCGCAAAATCAATTGAAATTGTAAATGACTTACCTCAGATGTACAGCATTTCATGGCAAGATCATGAAGAGCCATTTATCAGAGAACAGATAAAACAACTAACCAACGATACTAAATCTAAAAATAAGCGGATTACTACAACAATTCTGTACATACTTGCTATCTTAAATCCTAAACAACAAGAGATTTTAGAAAACAATCTGGAAATCGAACATATCATACCTCGAAATGGTAAAAATTCTACTTTATTTGATAAACCATGGAAAGAAGTTCAAACGTATGTTGAACGTCTCGGAAATAAAACATTATTTGAGAAACGCCTAAACGTAAAAGCAAGTAACTATTTTTACGCTAGAAAGAAAGAACATTATTCCACTTCGCAAGTGATTGATACAAAAGAACTAAGCATCAAGTATTATAATGAGTTTGCATTGGATGATGTGGTAGGTAGAGAATTGAGTATTATCGATAAATTAATAAATTACATGAAAAACAAGAGTTAGATTGGATTAGAAAATCAAAAATTTTATTGGGTAAATCTGTAACACTTTACTAAACTAATAATTAACTTTGTGCTGCATAAATGGGATTCTAACAAAAACAGGACTCCAACCATGCAGTTTTCTTTTATTCGATTATTGTACATATGAGAAACAACAAACTATTTTTTTAAATGACGCCCACTACAGATAACGAGCATAGAAAAAAGCCACACTTATTTGTGTATATCTAGGATACAGAATGCCTCCGTCGTTTGACTGATTCACTTTCTATTTTCAATGGAATCCAGCCTCTGACCCCCGGCCTCAACGTGAAAGAGGAGTAGATCCCAGACAGCAAACATTGGATTTCTTCTTCTCTAAAAAAGGAGGAAGGTCAAAAACCTCGGACATTCACGTTCCAAGGATCTGATTATCCGGGTTTACCATATAGATGATCACGCTGTCAAACCGCTTGCAACTCAATGGTAGCAGGTGTTTTTTTATTTTCTGTAATCCAATAATAAAATTCACAACAAAACACCATTACTATTGTTCCTCTACTTCTTTTCCTGACTACCTGCACTCTATTTCCCGCAACGAGTAGCTTCAACTTCATCTGAGCGTTGGCTTTTTTGTCTGGGAGATTCCATACTTACAAGTGTTACAGAGGACAGTTCTTCTTTACTGTTACATGAATGAATTTATTGCCTTTACAACAACAACCTTCATTATGGTTTCTGAAAAAGAGAGGAAAACATAGAATATCGCTTGAAAAATATAGTATTCAGTTTGGAAAATTCAAATTTTAGATATACTAATTACTTTACACACTATTCTTAATTTTAATAATATAGAGCACAGTCCCAATTTAATCAGTACGAACAAAAATATAGGAGAGTGTTGATCATGAGATTAACAAGAATTGAAATCGAAAATTTGAGAAAAATCGAATATGCAGATATTCAGTTTAGTCCAGCGTCGTTTATTATTGGTCCTAATAATGTCGGTAAAACAACAGTTATCAGAGCAATCGAATTACTACTGTCCAACAAAGAAGATCTATGTATAGAAGATTTCAGGATATTATCCGAAGGAAAAAGATCTAATATAATTGAGATACGTGGCTATTTTTCCGATATACCTAGAGACACAGCAAATAGTAAAGGTTTCAAAGGAAGAGTCGTAGATGGATGTTTTTCTTATATAAAACGCTTTTCCATTAACGATTCTGATAACAAAGTGAAGACCCAAATATTTACTAAAAAATATACACATAAACGAACTGATGAATTTAAAGAAGTAACTACTTGGCAACATCTTATTGACAAAGGATACGTACTAGAGAAACTAAAAGAATTGCTGAATATGAAAAGACCTAAAAATGACAAATTACCAAATGAATGGGAATTATGTATTGAGGATGCGATTGAATGGGATTTAGATTCTGACTTTAGAGAAGTTGAAAATCCTGGAGGTCTTCCAAGTATTATCGTTTCAAAGTTACCACGCTTAGTTCATATTCCATCATTTGCAAATGCGGATGATATTGGTAAAGCGGAAGGAGCCAAGTCAAAACTAGGGGAATGTTTGAATCTTCTATTTGGAGATTTACTAAAACGTAGTAAATTAGCTTCTGAAATACAATTGAAACTATATGAACTACAAAAAGAGATGTCACCTGGTATAAACGGATCTATGATAGATGAGATCTGTAACAATGTTAATGATGTGATCAGCAGTGTTTTCCCAGAATGTGGGATAACTATACAACCGTCGCTTCAAGACCTAGCTTCTGTGCTGAAACCACAATACAAAGTGGAAATGTTCTCGAATGTAGAAACGAATGCATCTCGACAAGGAACAGGACTAATTCGAACTGGTATCTTTTCTATGTTACGATATCACTCTCAAATAAATAAAGAATTTAAAACAAGGCCTCTTCTTATTGCATTTGAAGAACCTGAAATTTATTTACATCCTGCAGCAGCAAACTTGTTAAAAGATACTCTTTATTCCCTAGGTAGATCTGACCAGATTATTTGTACAACCCATTCACCATGGATGGTCGACTTGTCTAAAGATTGGCAAAGTTTGACCAGACTTAATTTAAATGATAACGGATACAGTTTTGCAATCAATTACGGGTTGTCAGAAGCAACTGAAATTCTACAGAGTGATGAGAAAGAACATCTCAAAATGATTAAGACATTTGATAACGAACTATCTCAAGTGTTTTTTGCAGAGCACTGTGTAATTGTTGAAGGAGATTCGGAAATTATCGCCATTAAAAATACGATCAAACATCTCCCTGAAGAACAAAAAAAGTATGTATTATCCAAAATTCAAGTGGTGAATGCACGAGGAAAAGCAACAATCATCCCTCTTGTCAAATATTTAAAAGCCTTAGATATATCATTTTACGTCATACATGACAGAGACAAAGATAAAAGAAAGGTAAAGGCTGAAAGTTTCAACGATTTTATATTGAAAGCAGTTGACAATCCTGATTCAATCTCCTTATTAGAAGAGTGTCTGGAACAATGTTTGGGTTATGAGCCACTCAGTTCTAACAAGCCTTTTCAGGTTCATAAAGTGACTTCAAAATGGAATTGTTGGGAAGATATCCCCAAAAAATGGAGTGAAGTTATCCTTACTGCTTTTGGATTAAATTCTATAAGTGAAAAAGAGTCTAAAAAGAGTGAATTAATTATGGGATAGTTCCTCTAAATAAATCCACTACTTGTATATTTAGCAGAATAATTACACCCGTAAAGAAAACCACAGGAACAGTTCTCATATACATCAACTCAATAACTCCAACAAATAACGATCCTGCTCCCGTATCTTCTCCACCTCATACTTCCAGATATGCATACTAAGGGAAGAGTGAAAATGGGTGACCTCTTCCCTGCTTTTTGTTTGGATAAATGGGTATAAATGCTTTAACTTTGGTTCCTGTAAGTCTTCTAATTCGAATTTGAGATGTGCAGTTCCATAACAAATCAGGACATAGATCACTTCGATGATGCTGGATCGGGTATTGGCAGCGCGCAGCCGGTCGATCAGGGCAATGTAGTGTTCCCCTTCACCACAAGAATAAACGAAATATTCCGCTAATAATTTTCCTATTTGTTGTGCTTCCTTTCTTTCCACAGTTACCACCCCTCACCCATCAATTCTTCATATTTTCTCTAAATGAAGCCATTTGTGGTTGCATTGGGATCAATGAACACATTTCGTTCAGCTGTCAACCCTAAATGAGCAAGAATATTCCATTTATTCGAAAGGAAGAGAAAATTACTTTTAATCATGAATCCCTACCTATTTGTGTCAATAGTTACATTATATCGAAATTTATCTCTGAAATAAAAAATAGATTTCGTAAAGGGAAAAGGACATAAACGGTAAATAATATTTATTTATGACAGTAGAGTTGAGCTAACAGATGAGACAAAAGGACCGTTCTTTTGTTTCATCTGTAAATGATAAAAAAATCGCCTCCTCAAATTCAAATGAGAAGGCGATCTTCTTTTACACCACTTCTTTCTCCTGAAAAAAGTGCTTCAATGCATGGTACACTTGGCTTTTTTCTCGAATTACAAAGTGCATAAATTTTGGATCTACCAAATTACGATAGGCCGTCATTAGTGTGCTGTGGCGGTTGTATTGGTTTACTTCACCATAGCCAAACATGTTGCTTCTCTCCATCAAAGCTTTGACTAAACCCACGCATCTTTCGTTGTCAGAGGTCAAATTGTCCCCATCGGAAAAGTGAAAGGGATAAATGTTGTAACGATTGGTAGGATAACGACTATCGATTATCTCGATAGCTTTTCTATAAGCAGAGGAACAGATGGTTCCACCACTTTCTCCTTTGGTAAAGAACAGGTCTTCTGTTACTTCTTTTGCTTCCGTGTGATGTGCAATAAACACGATTTCTACATTTTCATACTTGGTACGCAAAAAGCGTACCATCCAGAAAAAGAAACTTCGCGCAATATATTTTTCAAAGATACCCATTGAGCCACTAGTATCCATCATCGCGATCACAACGGCGTTGGAATGAGGCTGAACTTTTTCTTCCCATGTTTTAAAACGAAGATCATCGATCGAGATTCGCGTCTTTTCCCTCGAACCTGCTAATGCATTTCGTTTAATGGCTTCCAATAGCGTACGCTTTTTGTCAATATTGCCCATCAAACCTTTTTTGCGGATATCAGTGAAACGAATCTCCTCGATTTGAATATCTTCTTGTTCTTTGCGTTCCAAATTGGGAAGTTCCATTTCAGAGAACAAAATATTCTCCAATTCATCGATGGAAACTTCAGCTTCAAAGTAATCATCACCTGCTTGGTCCCCCGCACCTTTGCCTTTCCCCTTAGCAGGTGAGCCGGAAGGATCTCTAGCTACCACATCACCTACTTGACTGTCGCCATCTCCCTGACCTACTTGTTTTCCTTTGTTAAAGTTGTAGCGAATGCGATATTCCTCAATGGAACGGATAGGAATCTTTACCATCTGTTTTCCATCTGACATAATAATACTCTCTTCACTCACCAGATCAGGCAAGTTTTTCTTAATTGCTTCTTTGACTTTTTCTTGATGGCGCAGCTGATCTTGATAGCCTTTGCGATGGAGGGACCAATCTTCCTCTGACACAATAAACAGGGGATTCTTCATTTTCGGTTCACCTCCCGCCTTGTTAGGTTATCGATTGAGTAAACTTCCTACATAACGCAGTAGTCCGTTCGCACTGGAAGGAGTATAGCCATAATCTTCTACCAATCGGGAAATAACTTCATTCATTTTTTTCAGTTGTATTTCATCAGGTGTTTTTGTAGAAGTAGTTATTTTCACTACATCTTTTAAATCAGCAAACAGTTTTTTCTGGATTGCTTCGCGTAAACGTTCATGACTGTTGTAATCGAAGCGCTTTCCTTTTCTTGCAAATGCAGAGATACGGATGAGAATCTCTTCTCGGAATGCTTTTTTAGCATTTTCTGAGATACCGATCTGCTCTTCTATCGAGCGCATCAATTTCTCATCTGGTTCCATTTCTTCTCCAGTAAGTGGATCACGAATTTTTCCCCAGTTACAATATGCCTCCACATTGTCCAAATAATTATCCATCAATGTTTTGGCAGATTCTTCATAAGAGTAAACAAATGCTTTTTGAACTTCTTTTTTTGCAATTTCATCGTACTCTTTTCGAGCTACTGAAATAAAATGCAAATATTTCTCACGCTGTTCGGCTGTGATCGAAGGATGTTGATCTAGTCCATCTTTTAGTGACCGTAAGATATCTAATGCATTGATGTAATCTTGATCAGTACGAATCAAGGCACTGGATATCCGATTGATGACATAACGAGGGTCAATACCTGACATACCTTCGTCTAAGAACTCATTTTGCAGTTCTTGGACATCGATATCTTTCATACCCTCGACAGCCTCACCATCATAGAGTCTCAACTTTTTGAGTAGATCTACACCTTGTTTTTTGGAATCTTTAAGACGGGTCAAGATTGAAAAAATAGCGGCAGCTCTGAAAGAATGTGGTGCAATGTGGATATGAGACAGGTCACTTTGTTTGATTAACTTTTCATAAATACGTTCTTCTGCTGTTACTTGCAGATTGTATGGTATCGGCATTACGATCATCCGAGACTGCAATGCCTCGTTCTTCTTGTTTGCAATAAAAGATTTGTATTCGGATTCGTTAGTATGAGCAACAATTAGCTCATCTGCAGAAATCAGGGCAAATCGTCCTGCTTTGAAGTTACCTTCTTGTGTGAGAGACAATAAGTTCCATAAGAACTTCTCGTCACATTTCAACATTTCTTGGAACTCCATCAATCCACGATTTGCTTTATTTAGTTCTCCATCAAAACGGTAAGCTCTCGGGTCTGATTCTGAACCGTAGTCAGTAATAGTCGCAAAATCAATACTACCAGTCAAATCAGCAATGTCTTGAGATTTTGGATCAGAGGGACTAAAAGTACCAATTCCTTGCCGCTCATCTTCTGAGAGTAAAATACGCTCGATAGTCATATTTTCAATACGACCACCAAACTCTTCTTTCAGACGGAAACGACAAGATGGACATAAGTTACCCTCAATGCGAACCCCTAGCTCTTTTTCAGCTTCGGCTCTTAACTCTCTTGGAATTAGGTTTAGTGGGTCTTCTTGCATCGGACAACCTTTGATCGCATATAGCGCTCCTTCGTCCGTACGAGAATACTGTTCTAATCCCTTCTTCAACATGGCAACAATTGTTGATTTACCTCCACTTACTGGCCCCATCAAGAGAAGAATTCTTTTTCTCACGTCTAACCTACGTGCTGCTGAGTGAAAGTACTCCTCTACCAATCGCTCGATTGAATGATTGAGACCAAAGAGCTCCTCACTAAAAAACAAATACGTTTTTCTACCATCTGCATGTGTCTTTACACCGTGGCTTTTGATCATATTGTAAACACGTGAATGTGCAGTCTCAGCCACTTGCGGATATTCCTTCACAATTTGCAGATAGTCAGCAAACGTACCTTCCCACAGGAAATTCAACTCATTTTCACGGTAGTCGGAAATACGTTTTAAGATGTCCAATGGAAGCCTCCTCTCCGGTAAGAACCAGCTTCACTTGCTTAACCGTTTATTATCGTATTCCACCAATACCCCTACTTTAAAACCTATAAATAGAGAAAAAGTGTATATTACTATATGCTTTTCTATAGCAAAAGGATACGATAAGTTTTAAACTTTTAGAAAAATGGGAGTTAGTAATATATCCAAATTTCCTAGGCAAATGAGAGAAAATCCACTGTACAAGCCATTAATTCATAAGAATGAATTTGAAATTCTATTCTCTACTATTCATTATACATCAAGAAAGCCTAATTTGCTGTTGTTTTCGCATATTAGGCTGATCTTTATATCCATTTCTCCTACTTCAAACCTGGGAAATCGAGCTGACGTAACCCTTCATAAAGCACAATAGCTACTGAGTTTGCCAAATTAAGGGATCTTACTTTTGGCATCATAGGAACACGGATCAAACTGTCTTTGTTTGCTTCTAGGATGGAAGCATCTAACCCTTTTGTTTCTTTTCCAAACACAAAAAAATCACCTTCTTGATAGGAAAACGATGTATAAGACTGTTTGGCTTTCGTTGTAGCACAAAAAAAGCGGCGGTCGGGATACTTTTCGCGAAGTTCTTGAAAAGAATCATACATTTGAATATCTAAATCATGCCAGTAATCCAAACCAGCTCGCTTTAATTGTGTATCATCAATGGCAAAGCCAAGAGGTTTTACCAAGTGCAATTTTGCTCCGGTTACCGAACAGGTACGAACAACATTTCCAGTATTAGGAGGAATCTCAGGTTCAACTAATACAATATGAAAAGGCATATTTAATTCTCCTGTCATTTATCATTAGAAATTAATGTATTATTTTACACTTTCAATATAAAAATTATCATTTTATAATGAAAGAAACGAAAAAGGAGTTATCCTTTGATTTATTCCTCAACCAAAAAAAATAACTATATTATTTCTAGTTTCTTTTTGACGTATTTTATCGCGTTAGGGGCTTTTGCACCTCTTTTTAGTTTATATTTACAAGATCTAAAATTTACTGGATCACAAATCGGTATAATTGCATCCATCAATCCTCTTATTGTACTCTTTGTCCAACCTCTTTGGGGATATGTAGCAGACATAACCAAACGTTTTCATTTGATTTTGATCATTACTATCCTATTATCAGCTGGATTAGGGCTCTTATTCCCAATGCTTAGTGGATTCTCTCTATTTCTTTTATTATCCATCTGTCTTGCTTTTTTGCAAGCTGCAATTGAGCCAGTATCTACCAGTATCATTTTAAGTTACACTGAAAAATTCAATTTATCTTTTGGTAACTTTCGTTTATGGGGTGCTGTTGGGTATGGTTTGTCTATTTGGGCATTAGGGCAATTAGCCCAATTGTATACTCTTAAAATTATTTTTTACACCTTCTCCCTGTTTTTAGTCTTATCTGCTTTTTATGCTTGGAAACTACCATCTCAGCCATCACAGATTACGCAAAGCAAGCCCTCACTAAGACAAATAAAAAAATTGATGACCCATAAAAGATTTTTACTCTTTCTTCTCGCATGCTTTCTGGTTTATGGAACCATGCTGTCTAATAATTCTTTTTATGGACTTTTATACATCAGTTTAGGAGGAACAATTTCAGGGTTGGGCATCAGCTTTCTGATCAGTGTAGGCAGTGAAGTTCCTTTTATGAATCTCGCCGGAAAACTACTAAAACACATAAATATTGCTACGATTTTATTTGTAGCTTCCTTCGTTTCAGCTATTCAATATTTGTTATTTTTTTATCACTCTTCTACAAATTTTATTTACCTTATCAACATCGCTCAAGGCTTCTCTTTGGGAATATTCATCCCTGTATCTCTCCAATATGTACAATCTCTTACACCCAAATCATTTCAAACAACTGCTGTAGGAATTTATAGCGGAGTAGGTCTTGGTCTTGGGAACTGGTTTTTTACCTTGTTAGGTGGGATTGTATTGGAACATAGCAATATCCACTATGTCTATCTATTGTTTGGGATTGTCTCTCTCATCGGCATGTTTCTTTTTTTAGTCATACGATTATTACCACAAAACGCAGATCCATTCTAACATACGAATTGTGAGGTTGATCGTTATGTACCCATTATACCCTCTATTAGTGACCGATTTAGATGGAACATTATTAAATTCCGCCAATCAAATACCTCATATAGTAAAAAAAAGGATAAATGATTTCCGGAGTGATGGAGGAAGATTTTCCATTGCCACTGGTAGAAGTTTAGCAGAATGTAAAATATATTTGGAGGAACTCCAAGTAGAAGAACCTGTCATTATTTATAATGGGGCAGCTATCTATTTACCCTTGGAAGATCGTATTATTCCCTTATACACGTTACCTGCGGATCTATTGGAAACTTTATTACAGGATATTCGAAAGCTACCAATAACAGCAGATATCCTCCTCCATAGCCCTACAAGTATGTATGTGCGAAGAATGCGTATATCCACCAGAGAAGTACTGGATCAGCTCCCTATACGTATTCGATTATTTCCTCCGGGGTTAAAGCTACTTGAACCTATTTTTAAAATTCAGCTCATCGGAACATGTGAAGAAATCGATATGCTGAAAGAATGGTCACATACGCATCCACTTGCTAATTATGTAGAATTTACCCAAACAGCGGATGAATATTTTGAAATATTGCCGAACCATGCCTCTAAAGGAAGAGCTCTTCAAAAAGTGCTGCAATTGATAAATTTCACTATGGATCAAACTGCTGTTATTGGTGATCATTGCAATGATATTTCCATGTTTCAAATTGCATCCTTAGCAGCGGCAGTTCGTAATGCTCACCCTTTAGCTAAAAAACACGCCACTCATGAAGTTCCTTCCAATGATGCAAATGGAATTGCTACCCTAATTGACCATTACCTTATGCGTCGATCAAAAAAACCTACAAGCACTGCATTGTAGGTTTAGCGGATGTGAAAAAAATCATATCGAATATTTGGAGTCCATGCTGCTGAATCTTGATATTGCCAGTAACGATTTTGGCTATTGTTCGTATGGGCATTAACATACGCTTGACCATTTTCATCTTTATACGTCACAATGGTATTATGATTCCATCTGCCATCGCCTTCAAAGTCATAGCAGATAACATCTCCGATTTGTAACTCTTCTACTCGAGAAACCCTCTGTGCCCGACTGCGCAAAAATCCATGTAAACTATGGGCAACTGCCCAGCTGTAACTCCAGTTATCAGGGTGTCCTTTGCGGTACCACCAGCCTCGGCCACGGTCACTACCGCCAACCATAGGATATCCCCCTGCATGTAAACACTGAGAAATGAAATTTGTACAGTCATTAATCGAAAAGTAACGAAATGCCGGGTTATGCGAGTTCCAATAAGTATTTGCATAAGTAACTGCTCGTTCACGATTATACATAGCTTCTCCCCTCCACTATTCATCTATATGTAGAGGGTGGAATGTGGTCACTAAAAAAGTACATTCACAGAAACAATGTGAATATTGATTATTCTGATCCTAAATATTGTTTCTTTTTTTCAAATATAAAGGCATCTCAGCAGGTTGATAAGTCATCGCATAACGAGGACTTACATTTTTGTTAGGGACAAGCGTGAATTCATACTTTTGCACAAATGCAACCATCATGATGAGGGCAGTTGCCAATGACATATCTTGTCCAATACATAATCGCTGGCCTTTTCCAAATGGGTAATAGGCTTTGCGTGCAGTATGATCAAAACGCTCAGGTAAAAATCTGTCTGGATCAAATTTTTCTGGATCTGGCCAAAATCGAGAATCATGGTGAGTTGCAAAAGGACTTAAAATGACAGCCGAATTTCCATGTATGACATAGTTTCCTATTGTATCCTCTTCTACTGAAGTACGAAAATACATCGGAAAAGCTGGGTATAATCGCAATGTCTCATTCAATACCATTCGAGCATATTTCAATTCCTTCAAATCCATGTATTCGGGCATCCGATCTTTTAATACCTTATTTGCTTCCTCGTAGACCCGGTCCGCAATGATTGGGTTTTGGCTGAGCAAATAAGCAGCCCATGTCACACTGCTTGCTGTAGACTCATACCCTGCTAGGAAGATAGTAAAAACCTCATCCCTTATTTGTTTGTCTGTCATATATTGTCCATCTTCATCTTTCGCTTCTAATAAAACATTCAGTAAATCATCTTTTCCTGACTCACTCGATTGTCTTCGCTGATTGATAATCGAATAAATTTCTTGATCCAATTGAACAATTGCCTGTCGGTAGGCAGATTTCCCAGGTGTAGGAAGCCAACTCGGGACAAAAAATGTCCAAACTCTCTTTGTCATCCCTTGAAAAACAGCGTTTGTCAATTCCACTAGCTTTCGGGTCTGCTCTGAATTAATAGATGTGCCAAGTAATGATTTAAGTACCACTTGTACATTCGTTTGTGTTGCATCTTGAAGCATATCCAATGGCAAATTTTCTTCTGAACATTTTTCCCATCTTTGTGCTGCTTCTTTGACTTCTTCATTTACGATAGATGCTACCTTTTCAATTTGGCCCGGATGAAAAGCTGGCTGCATTAATTTCCTTTGTCGTTTCCAGTGATCCCCTTCTGCTGTAAATAACCCATTACCTAAAGCAAACCTGATACCATCCATAATACTCCCTTTTATGTAATTGGAAGCGTTCTCAATCAGGATATGATGAACATAATCTGGATGACTTACTAAATATGCACGAGCTGGACCAGAACCGAGGCGTACAAGACCATCACTTTTTGCTGCCTCACTCATGCAATAACCAAAAGGATCTTTGGCTAACCGAGGAAGAGAAGAAAGAAGACCGAACCCCTTTGGTCCTTTTGGATGTATGGCTTTCTGGGAATTTGTTGGGGTTGAAGTAGTCATGTTGTCTGCTCCTTTGTTGTTTGGTGAAATCATATTTCATTTACTCAAAATAAATTGAATTGCTGATTATTATTATAGCATTGTGAGCGAGAGAACCCACGGTTTAAATCGTGGGATGAAAACGAGCGTTGGACAAGGGAAGGGATTTTCTTTCACCAATCCAACCTTTGAAGAAAGTAATTTACAAACGAGTATTCGCATAGTAATATATGTCTAATCGCAGAAGACGAAAACCAAGTTGTTCGCGGCAATAAGAAATTAACATACGTAAACCGTGGGGCACACGGGGTTAGCTTGGTAATGAAATAGTCATGAGGCTATCGTCCCAAGAATCCAACGGTTTTAGCCGTGTGGAGTGTCAAACCAAATATTTTTACTTAACGGAAAAATAGGATTATGGTAATGTATCATAATATTACTCCAATCAGGATTATTTCCAAAATAAAAAACCAATCCCCTATAGAAAAATAAGAGATTGGTTTTTATTTGCTCTTTTTTAATTTATAGAGCGCTGACTCTATCTCGTTTTTAACCATTGCATCGCCTTCGATAGAAATTGCCTTTTGCAAACTTTTTTCTGCTTCCTCTCCGCCAATTTTCCCAAGTGCCCATACTATGGTCCCTCTAATCATCGGACGAGCATCTTGTTGAAGCATGGAAGTCAACTGGGTAACTACAGATTTATCTTTAAAATGAGCTAAGGCAATAATTGCATTTCGCTGGATTGGATTTTTCCCCCTCCAAGAACCAGACATACTTCCATACTGATCTTTAAATTGTCGATTACTAAGTTTTAACAGTGGTTTCAACAAAGGCTTTACTTTTTCTCTATCTGGTTTCAATGCTTCATGATGATCAAAATATCGCTTTCTATTTTTCGGGCACACCGTTTGACATGTATCACAGCCATACAGGCGATTACCAATTTTATCTCGATATTTTTCAGGAATCATCGTCTTCGTTTGTGTCAGATAGGCAATACAGGATTGTGCATCCAATCTACCTGGTTCTACCAAAGCTCCAGTTGGACAAGCTGTCATACATAACGTGCATTCCCCACAACCATCTTCAATCGGTTCATCTGGTGGAACATACACATCTACCAACATCTCTCCTAGGTACACCCAAGAACCAAATTCCTCTGTAATAATAGAAGTATTTTTGCCGCTCCAGCCAATTCCTGCACGTTCTGCAACTGCTCGATCACTTAAAGCCCCGGTGTCGACCATGGATTGAATAGTAGCATTTGGAATAAGTGAATGTAGATAAACGGCAAGATCATCCAACTTTTGTTTTAGGACTTGATGGTAATCCGTACCCCAAGAAGCTCGACAAAAGATTCCTCTGTAATTTCCAAGTGCTGATTTTGGAGGATTTGAAAGTTTGGCAGGATAAGCGATGGCGATCGCAATTATGGTTTTTACCGTTGGCATTAGCTTTTCTGGATGCGTACGAAGTTCAATATCTTTTTCTTCAAAGCCTGAAGCAAATCCACGCTCTTGTTGTTCACGCAATCTTTCTTTCAATTCTAAGAAGGGATCAGCAGATGCAAAACCAATTTTATCGATTCCTAATTGCTTAGCTTTCTCCATTAGTTTCTCTTTCAATTGCGATCCATCCATCGTCCTACCTCCCTTCTTATTTTGGAACAGCTGCTCGAGCTAATTCATCACAACGGTTGTTTAGCTCCACAGTACTATGTCCTTTTACTTTTATAAACTCCACATCATGTTTTCGATATAATGTTAGTAACTCTCTCCATAAGTCTTCGTTTTTCTTAAAACCTGACCTTTCCCATTTCACATACCACTTTTCATGAAAGCAGTTGACAATATAAGCACTGTCTGAATAAACTTTTACTCTACAAGTTTGCTTTAATATTTTTAACGATCGGATAACAGCCATTAGTTCCATTCGATTATTAGTTGTCTTCAGCTCTCCGCCAGAGATTTCTTTCATTTGATCGCCATATATCAAAATAGCTGCCCATCCACCTGGACCTGGATTTCCAGAACATGCTCCATCCGTATAGACTGTAACTTCTTTCAATTCATTTCCTCCCTATCAAAAGAAAAAGACATATTAGATTTTTTCTCTAACATGTCTTTTTCTATCTTACACCTAAATTGTGTGGTCGGGGTGACAGGATTCGAACCTGCGACCCCTCGCTCCCAAAGCGAGTGCTCTGGCCAAACTGAGCTACACCCCGATATGCAATTTTGGTGGTACCGAAGGTGGGACTCGAACCCACACTCCATAGGAACACGATTTTGAGTCGTGCGCGTCTGCCAGTTCCGCCACTTCGGCTCAGCGACAAAAACTATGATACGATATAATATCCACTGTGTCAATCCCTTTTCAAAAGAAAATTATCTAGCAAACATTTTTATCTTTGATTGAATTTTCTTATATGTTTTATTTTTAAATATGCTATATTATACCTACTCCCATTATTTATCCTAACAAGAAAGGAAGATATTATGAATTGGAACTTTAATATCAATTGGGCTCATGTTTCTGAGGTCATCATCAGTTGTCTTGTTATTATTGCTATTACCTACATAGCCTTTTTGATTATCAAAGGAATTATTTATCGTTTTATCGTTGGAAGAAAAAAAGAAATTCCTCGCCTACAAACGCTAGCCAGTTTAGCCAGCAATTTTATTGGATATGTCCTTTTCTTTGTAGCGATAGTTGCATTACTGGATCAGTTTGGTATCAATGCAACAGGACTCATCGCCAGCGCCGGAATTATTGGCTTAGCTATTGGTTTTGGTGCACAAGGTCTTGTAAGTGATATTGTAACAGGTTTCTTTATCTTGATGGAAGACCAAGTAAATGTAAATGATCACATCACCGTTAACGGATTTTCTGGTGTAGTAGAACAGACAGGGCTACGTGTTTTAAAAATTCGTGATCTTAATGGAGACCTTCACTTTATACCAAATCGCGAGTTAAAATCACTGACCAACCATTCAAAAGGTACTTCCAATACGATCGTCAATGTGAAAATTCCTTATAACAATGGACAAGATATGCTCCCTTACATATCAGAACTCCAAGCAAAATTGAACCAACTAAAAACAGATATGCCACAAATAGTGGAAGGACCTGCTGTACTTGATGTACATACACCAAACAAAGCAGAAAATTATATCCGCATTATCGCTAAAACAGAACCAAATCAAGGAATAGCTGTTGCTAATGTTTTAGAACAACATGCGAAGGAAATTGTAGAAGTAGAAAAAACGGTCACGGTTTAAACAACTTTTATTTTTTAAAGCAAGGCAATCCATCTTATCGATTGCCTTGCTCTATGTTTATCAGAAACTCCGTTACCTCTTTACCATTGCGTAAGATAATGATATTTTTTTGAGTGGTATATTTCTGTGTCATCGCCAATACTTTGTTTCTACGGTGTGCTGGGTATCTCCAAACATACAACAAAAAAGCAAAATCGATCTTCTCTAGACAACCGCTGCCCATATCCGATCTTGTTTGATTACAAGTTAAAACGTAACGTTTGAATACACGATAAAGACAAATCCACCGCGAAATATCTAAAAAAATGATCGTGTCTGCCCTTTCAAGCCTTTGTTTCCAGACACTAGTGTAAGAACCATCTATTATCCAGCTGTCTTTTTGCAAATATTTTTCTTGCAATCTTGCTAATTCTTCAGTTGAAACAGCATTCCAACCAGGTTTCCAAAAAAGTTTGTCCAAATGAATAACTTCTATCTCTAATAGACAACCTAATTTTTTTGCTAAAGTCGACTTGCCAGAACCCGGTGAACCCACAATACATAGTCTTCTCATTACCTCCTCCGTTTCCAGACAAAAAAAAGAGTAGGGTTAGAGAGCCTACTCCCGCACATATCTATTTTTGGTGTTCTATCTTATTCAAGATAAGGCTTCGCTTTACCTTCTTGCTTCTTTTTTTATAAACAAAGAAAGCAAATCCTCTTTTACCGTAATAAACGCAATCCATTTAAAATAACCAAAATCGTACTACCTTCATGTCCAACTACTCCCAAAGGCAAATTGATCAACTCCGTAAAATTAGAGAGCAAGAGGAGTAAGATAACGGTTGCTGCAAAAATAAGATTCTGCTGCACAATCCGCTTCATTCTCTTGGATAAACTGACAGCTGTAGTAATTCGTGAAAGCTTATCATTCATCAGGACAACATCAGCAGTCTCTAGAGCAATATCACTTCCTCCTGCCCCCATCGCAATACCCATACTTGCTTGACTCAATGCTGGAGCATCGTTTACGCCATCCCCTACCATTGCAATTTTACCATGAGTTTCCCTTAATTCTCTTACCTTATTAACCTTGTCTTGAGGCAGTAAACCACTGTAGTACTCCTTAATTCCTAATTCATCTGCAATAACTTCTGCTGTTCGTCTTTGGTCACCTGTCAACATTACTGTATGAATTCCTAATTTATGCAGTGATTGAATCAGGGATTTAGCATCATTTCTTATTGTATCTTTTAACGCAATAGCACCGATTACTTCTTTTTTCCTTTCTATGATCACAACTGTTTTTCCTTGAGCTTCCAATTCTTGAACTGATCTCTGCCTTTCACTCGTCAGGAAAAACCATTCTGGTTTACCGATTCTCCACTCTTCTCCACGGTAATTTGCTTTGACACCATAACCAGTTTCCGCTTGGAGCATCTCTGGTTTCGTACGATCTATCCCTTTGCATTTTGCATGGGAAACGATTGCTTTTGCAATCGGATGTTCAGACAACCACTCTATAGAAGCTACAGCTTGTAGTAATTTCATTTCTTCCAATTCCACAAACGGTACAATATCGGTTACTTTCGGTTTTCCTTCTGTCAAAGTACCTGTTTTATCAAAAGCTACAACATTTATCTCAGACAAGATTTCGAGTTGCATCCCATTTTTAAACAAAATTCCTTTTCGCGATCCATTTGACATTGCAGACAAAATGGCAGGCATAATGGATGCAACCAAAGCACATGGAGAAGCTACAACTAGAAAGACCATTGCCCGATAGAAAGTCTCTGACCAACTCCAGCTAACAATAAAGTGAGGAGCAAATAATAAAATAGACGTTACCAGTAAAATTACTTTTGCATATGTTTTTTCTAAACGTTCTATTTTTAGTTGAGACTCTGGTACCTCTTCTCTAGCTTGATCTACCATGTTTACGATCTTTGCGAATAAACTATTTTCATTAGAAACTGTAACTTTAATGAAAAGTGAACCAGTGCTGTTCATAGTCCCGGCGTATACTTCATCGTTCATGACTTTTGCTACTGGAATTGATTCTCCTGTAATGCTTGCTTGATCAACTTCTGAAGATCCTTCTAACACAACCCCATCTACTGGAATTCTCCCACCAGGTCTTACAACGACAACATCATCCACTTTTAGCTGTGAGACTGGAACTTCAGCCTCCGAACCATCTGAGAAAACGATTGTCGCAACTTCAGGTTGTAGACTGAGCAGCTTAGATAGATCTCGTTCACTTCGAGCCATTGTATATGTCTCTAGTGCTCCACTTAAGGAAAATATAAAGATGAGTAGTGCTCCTTCCAACCAATATCCGATTGATGCTGCGCCAATTGCAGCTACCATCATAAGTAAATCCACACCGAATTCACGTTCTTTCCATAACTCCACAAGTCCTTCTTTTGCTTTTACATATCCCCCAATAAGAAATGCCATAGCATAAAAAGTAACTGCATAATGAAAACTTGATTTTTCCAGTAAAAACGCGACAAATGTTAACAATCCACTTGAGATGGCAAAAACAAATTCCAAATATTGATCTATTTTTTTTGTAGGTTCCATTGATTCTTTACTTTTTTTATCTATTTGATATGTCACTAATTCCATGATCTTCACCACCATTATTAGCGAATTTTATTTCTACCTTTTGGGCAAAAGGACGATGTAATGAGAATGATTTTCATTTTTGCCCACCCGCAACTTTATGATAATTATTATAAAGTAAAAATGATTACTTGTGAATACTTATTTTTATTAATTTCAATCTGTTGTTGTGTACTGTTCCAAGTACAAGATAAGAGGATAAAGGTTACAAAGGTAGGCTAATGCAGTATAAAAACTACTGATATATTAAAATAACACCCCACTTGAAATATGAAGAACCAATGCCGCTCTATTTGCTGTTTCAAAAAAAGAAGCCCTAATGTAAATAAGGACTTCATTTTTATGATTCTGTTTTTACTATCGTTTTCTGCACTATTATGATAAATTTAAAGAAAATCTGACCACTTCTCGATCAATTGAAGTTGATAGGTTTACCCATCCTATTAGAAAATAGACTAGCCTTACATCCCATCGTAAGGGAAAGGAGCAGATAATCTTGAAGAGGTTTCACTTCTTACCTTTTCTCATCCCTGAAGGGGTTACGTATGAAATAGAAACACTTATAGGCTCAAGGCCGAATTATGCAAATACACAGAAATCCCTTAATGACTACATCGATTATATGAAGTGGAAGTGGTACCGACGCTTTCCCTTTCGTATGATTGAACCTTGGATTTCTTGGGAAATATATGCTGATGATACACAAACCAGGTACTTTTTTTGGGCACCAAATCTACAGTGGGGAAACGAATTTTGGAACCGGATGTATACTTGGAGTCCTGAACTTAATTTCACCCTAGCAGATACACCGAAGATGGATTTTTCTTTACCTCATGCAGGTTTAAAGCTTCAATTAGAACGTGATTTTACTGTGCCGATGCGCATTTATGAAAAGAGCACAATCGATACTCAATCTGCACTTCTCGAGTTTCTTAGCAATGTAGAGGAAGGCGAACAAGTTGGTCTACAATTTTTAATCAGGCCTATTTTTCATCACCAAACTGATAAGGCATTCCAGAGAGCGATTCGAGAAGTTAGTCGAGATAAAACTGCAACTAGAAAAGAAACGGAAATGTATCTGAATGCTATAAAAACAAAAAGCGCCCAAGCACAAGCGGAAGTATCTATTCGCATTGCTGCAACAGCACAATCTTATGAGCGAGCATTTGAACTGACAGACCAAACTGCACGTACATTGAGCTATATGAACTCAAAAGAGTTAAATCGATTTCAATCTCGTGAGTGGTGGCAAATTGTCCGTCCGATGTTCCGTTATGAATGGAATAAACGTATATTCTCTTTTCGCAAACCAGAAAACAAAGTTGTGCTTGGCACTCCAGAGCTTGCTGGTCTTACACGACTGCCCAGTATTGCAGGTACAACAAAATTTGTAAAAATTAAAGGTAGAAGAGTGCTCATTCCTGTTGAGGTGCGAAATTTAGCTAATCGCCCTGACCCTACTATACTGGTTGGTCATAATAACAGAAACATCAACAAGGCACCGGTCTACCTGCCTGTAGAAGATCTAAAAAATCATGTATCGATTGTCGGAGGTCCTAAGACGGGAAAGAGTACCCTCATCGTAAACATGCTTTCTGATTTTCTAAAATTAAAAACAGAGGAAAATAAACACGGTTTAACCTTAATTGATACACAGGGGACATTGTCTGATCAATTATTAGAACAAATTCCACCTAAATGGCATCATTTGGTTCGTGTAGTCCGGTTTCGTACAAGAACTCCATTCAATCCATATGATATGGATTTCCCTGCAAGTGATAACCGAAAAGCAAATCTCATTTCGGAAATCATTCGACGGGTTACAGGTAGTTGGAACCCTATGATGCAAGAAATATTTCTTGTATCAAGCCTTGCTCTATTAAAAGTTGGCATGGCAACCTTAGAAAACTTATTAAAGGTTATCGAAGATGAAGAGTTCTGCAAACGAGTCATCTGTCTGTTAGATGAAAATGATCCAGAACAAGCGACACTTATTCGAAGTCTCATGAGAAACCTGCGTGACACAAAGCGAATTGATTGGCGAAAAGAATTTGTACTCAGCTCCACATTAGCTCGTTTTAGAGGAATGCTCTTATCTTATTCTGGAATTCTGATGAATAAGAAATCCAATTATATTAAATGGCGTGAAGCTTTAGATGAAGGTCACATCGTTATTTTAGATATATCCGCCTGTCCAGCTTATGAACGTACCTTTTTTGGAACTGCTTGTTTTGTTCTATTTCGTCAAGCAATGGTTACACGCGCCAAAGAATTTGGAGCTAATGAACATATGCCGTTGCACCCTCTTATCGTGGATGATGCTAGTTTGTACATGAATGCAGCACTGGACAATATTGAGTTTGTATTAAATGAAGCCAGAAAATACCATGTACCTTTTATCTTGGCAAATTCAGCGTTAAAATCACAACTTCAAGATCAAGACATTGGAACTTTATTCCGTAATTTTGGTACGATATTTGCTTTCCAACAAGGCAGTCCAAGTGATGCACAAGTCGCTGTAGAAAATATGTTGCTTTATGGACTATCCCATCGTGATTTTAACTTGGTGGAAAAACATGTCGCTTATCTTCAAATGATAGTGGACAATGTAAAGATACGGACCTTTAGTATGAACATTAGAAAACCTCCAAACCCAATACACGATATATCAGCAGATCAAATGGCCAAAGAACACTTCGATAAAGCAATGGAAATCGAAGAAAAGGTAGCAAAAGAAAAAGAAAATCAAAGAAAAAAGAATTGGCAGGACATCGAAGAAAAAGTAAAATTATTAGAACAAAAATTAAAGAATATGGAACCCTATTCATCTGAAGAGGAAGAAGATGACTTTATCGACATCTTCTATGAAGATTGATTTTTAGTTGAAAGGAGTGAAAATCATTGAAAAGGTATCATTTCTTACCACAATCCATTCCAAAAGGCGTCCTTTATGAAGTAAATACCTTATTAGCAGATTCACCTTCCTATGATTTAACTGCCATCGCTTGGCAAAACATTCTCGAATTTTTGCAGCAAAAATGGTTTCGTCGTTTTCCATATGCCTGGTTTGAACCTTGGGTAGCGTGGGAAGCATTTGCTACCGGGACAAGAACACGCTTTTTTTATTGGGCACCTAATGAAACGATCGGACAGCATACACTAGACCGAATTGCTTTAGAGCACTTTGAATTCAATTATGAATATGCCGAAGACCCTTATCAGCTTGATTTTTCTAAGCCTCATAATGGCATGAAGTTATTTTTAGAGCGTGACTTCACTGTCCCAATTGAAATATTTACAGGCAGCCACGACAGCCTGACACAACTTGTTGAACATATGAGTAATGTCGGCCCAGGACAGGAATTATTGATTCAATATTTGATAAGACCAGTTTATGATAGGCAGATGATTCCTAAATTTAGAAGAGTACTAAACAGCCTTAAAAAAGATAAATCATCCGATACAGGAATGTACCTTGATGCAATTCAAGAAAAAATGGAACAACCCAAAGCAGAAGTCGCTATTAAAATCTTAAGTTTTGCTGATTCTGAAGAGAATGCAAAAAAAATTACGGAGCATACTTATCGGTCTCTAGCCATGTTAAACTCTCCAGAATTAAATCGATTTCACTCCCGTGAATGGTGGAGAATCATTCATCCATTATTTAGATATGAAGCACAAAATCGTATTTTTCCTTTTCGCAGACCACAAAATGCAGTGATTTTAGGTACTCCAGAACTATCTGGATTAGCAAGATGGCCAACCACTTCAGGTTCTAGTAAGCTAGTCCGTACCAAAATGCAATATCCACCTCCACCTGTCGTGGTTAGAAAATTAGCGAAAGAGCCCGGTAATATCTTTATAGGTAATGGTAAACGATTTACAGCTCGTTTCCCCATCTATCTACGACCAGAAAATTTAGATGATCATATTGCCGTTATGGGTGGACCAAAATCGGGGAAAAGCGGTTTTATTTTAAATCTCATTGATGACTTGATTAAACTGCGGACAGATGAAAACCGCATGGGCTTCACCATCATCGATACAAAAGGGACATTAGCCAATGATGTGCTAGATCGTATCCCTCCAGAAATGCATGATAAAGTTACAGTTGTACGTGCAAGGGAAGGCAATTTTCCTTTTAATCCATTTGATGTGGACTACTCGATTCAACAAAAAGGTGGACAGGTAGTCGATATATTAGCTCGTGCAGATTCCTCTAATTGGAAACCTGTCGTCACGGAAACATTATTGCTTATTGGATATTCTCTCTCTAAAATAGGCATTCCTAATTTGCGGAACATTCAACGAGTCATTGAGGAACCAGAATTTTGTAACTGGGTTATCGATCAACTTGATGAATCTTTACCAGAAACAGCTACCCTAAAACGCTCTCTGTTAAAATACGTACAAAAAGATAGCAATAAAATCAGCTGGCCTCGTGAGTTTATCGAAAGTTTCAGTACTGCTCGATTACGTAATATCAATACTTCTGGTATCACTAGAATGATGAATGCTTACACATGTGGAATTAAATGGTTGAAATCATGGGAAGATGGTCACTACAATATCATTGATATATCAGGTATGCCACCTGGAGATCAACGACTTATCGCTGCTTGTACCATCGCTCACTTCGAACTTGGTATGGTATCACGTGGAAGAAAAAATGCAGAAGGAAAATACGCACAACATCCACTTATTATTGACGAAGGGTCAGGATTCGTTGATCTATTTGGTGATTTAAAAACTCTTACTGATTTTTACCGGGAGTTTAACATGCCATTGATATTATCAACCCAAGGTTTGAAAGATCATATGCCGCCGAGTTATACAGAAGCTTTTTTCCGTAACTTCGGTACTCATGCCGTCTTCCAATTAGGAAGTATTAAAGATGCTCAAACCGTGAGAGATAGTCTGCGTTCAGAATCATTCTCTTTAACAGAATTCGACTATTATCAAATCAATCCTCGTCATTGTTATATGCAACATACTCTACTTCGATCAGAAGTGTTTATTTTAAACCCAAAAGAAATTAATCCTGCAAATTACACAGGAACGGGACAATCCATAGCAGATAAATCATTAGCAACAGCTCTAGAAACAGAAGAAGCAAAACGAGCAGAAATTAAATTAGGACTTAAGCCATTGGTAAAAGAAAAACAAGAAGATCCAGTTTATAAACTTATTGATCAATTGTACGAAAATGATGTTTCCTAAAATTAACAGTAAAAAGAATCCTCTGTTGTTACTAAAAATTTTAATTTTGTATACTCTTCTCCTATTCCCTTGTAGTATGATGTGGATAACTAATTAGTGAGGGGAGGAAGTGTATGTCAAAATTATCCGGTCTATTTAAGAAAGAATCACCAACTAGTAGCAAGCTTGCCAAATGGTTAGAGTTAACATCCATTGGTGTTATTTGCACATTCGGTGGTTTTTTCGTCTATCACTATACTCAAACATTTGCGCAGTCTCCACCTGCACAGCAGCAACCAAGTGTTCAAAAATCACCTATTGTAATGAATACTGTTGTTTCTAAAGATGCGAATGAACAGATGATGGAGAACCTTCCATCCAAAAGTTTGGAAACAACACTAAAAGTAAAGCCTATTCCTTACAATGGAACGGATCAAAATGAAGATGTACCCCTAACGGGAGTTTCTTCTACTCCACAGGGTAGTAGTGATGCAGTCGAATTGCCTGATACTTCTATAGCTTCACAAACACCATCGACAACAACTGATTCAACCTCAACTGATGTAGCTGATTCTCAGTCTTCAGAACCAACAAACCCAGTTGAGATCATTACTGATCCAGACTATGCTGTAGCAGATAGCAACGTCGAAAAAGAACAAGTAAAAGGAAAAGAAGACAAACAACATTCCAACCTAATTACAGCAGCTATCCAAAAATCAAAGCCAAAACCAGCTGTAAAAGAGAAACCAACACCAATACAAGTCATTACAAAGCCTGTTACTTCGAAACCGAGTACTTCGACTTCAAAGCCTAGTACTTCAACTTCGAAGCCTAGTACTTCAACTTCGAAGCCTAGTACTTCAACTTCGAAACCTAGTACTTCAACTTCAAAGCCTAGTACTTCAACTTCGAAACCGAGTACTTCGACTTCAAAACCGAGTACTTCGACTTCAAAGCCTAGTACTTCGACTTCAAAGCCTAGTACTTCGACTTCGAAACCTAGTACTTCAACTTCGAAACCGAGTACTTCGACTTCGAAACCATCAAAACCAAAAGCACCATATGCAGTACAAAAGACATTCCCTGGAACAAAATACTTTAAAACAGGTGCTAAAAATAAATTTGTTACACAATTAGGTCACATGTTAGTAGCAGCTGGTTATGGAAAGTATTACAAAGTTGGCCCTGGACCAGAATGGACATCAGCTGATTTGAAAAATACACAAGCATTCCAGCGTGCACAAGGCTGGACAGGCGGCGATGCTGATGGATACCCAGGTCCCGAAACATGGAAACGCTTATACAATAAGTACTATACAAAATATAGTCACTAGAAACATGCAAAACGCTACTTTCATTGGAAAGTAGCGTTTCTTTTTCGTAAGTCTAAGCGTTACGCCTTTTATCAACAAACACATAGTATATGATGTAACACAAAATAATAGCTGGAATACCTAAATATACAGATAGAGCTGTTGATGGATCTAAAACTTGACTTAACATCACAATAGCATTTAGAACAAAAGCAAGAATAGGAACAAATGGATAGAATGGAGTTCGGAAAGATAAATTCTCTACTTTTCCACCATTTTTCACATATTGTCGTCTGAAGAAAAACTGTGATGCAGCAATGGACATCCAAGCAATAACAGCTGTAGTACCTGCTATGGACAGAATCCACATATAAACGGTATCAGCAGCAAACTTAGATGTAAGCAAAGACAAACTAGCAACCAAAAAACTTATGACTAGTGCCCAAAATGGAACCCCTCGATCTGTTACTTTTCCTAGTAATTTAGGAGCCATCTTATTTTTTGATAGCGCATACAACATTCTGGTTGCAGCATATAATCCAGAGTTTGCGACAGATAACAATGCTGTGATAATAACAAAATTCATGATGTCTGCAGCATAGGGGACTCCAATTTTATCTAAAGCCAGTATAAATGGACTTTCTACAACGCCAGCTTGTTTCCATGGTATTAAACACACCAACACCGCAATTGCTAAACCAAAAAATAAAATTGTCCGATAAACGGTTTGATGAATGGCTTTAGGCAAGGTTTTCTCTGGATTTTCACTTTCACTTGCAGCAATTCCCACTAGTTCAGTTCCCTGAAATGAGAAGTTCACTGCTATCATTGTCATTAAAATGGGAGTAAATCCATTTGGAAATATACCATCTTTGAACAAATTTGCAAATCCAGTTACTCCGCTATGTACAGGTATGAAACCGAAAATAGCAGCTGCACCAATTATAATAAAGAGGACAATCATCGAAACTTTGATAATTGCAAACCAAAACTCAGTCTCTGCAAAACTTCTTGCGGAGAAAGCGTTTACTAAAAACAGTATGACACCAAATACTAAACTCCACACCCAAATACTTACATCCGGAAACCACCGCTTCATTGTTGAACCAATTGTTACCAATTCCAATGCAACGGTTGCTGCCCAACCAAACCAATATAACCAACCGACCATAAAACCCGTTCCTGGGCCTACATATTTGGTTGTATAATCTTGAAATGAACCAGAAGATGGATCTGCTAGTGTTAATTCCCCTAGACATAACATGATTAGATACATCACCAGACCGCCAACAAGAAACGAAAGAATTGCTCCGACTGGTCCTGCTTGACTAATTGTATAACCAGAGCCATTAAAAAAGCCTGTCCCAATGACTCCACCCAATGCGATCATAAAAAGGTGTCTACTTTTCATTGATCTTTTTAACTTATTTTGGTTATCCATAAATACCTCCTCACTGACTAAGCCATTATGACATGTTTTTATTTTGTTTGCAAATAATGTCTAATTTGTTTAAATATTTCATTTTAATATACCTAAAATTTTCTTAGAAAGAGTGTATCTGTTATCTAGTCTTATTCGAGGCATATATTAGGTGATATGGGACTACCAATACTTTACGAGAGGAGCATTGATAATGAACTGCTGATTGTCTTATAAAATCCCCATGTTAAAGGAAAATGATGTATTTGCTCGACAAGAAAGGCTGTAGATGACACTTGATCATATTTTTAGGCCAAATACAAGAGATACTGTTATCCATGGCAACAAACACACAACAGTTTATTATGAAGTTTGGGTTTGGGGTGTAATGTTTCCATGCATTTTCAAAAAAGATGGGAGTAGCGGAAGGAAAAGGATTATCCATTACTGAAGCTGTTTTAAAACTCGGAGTACTTTTTTCAGGTGAATCAGCAACTCAATTCGGACCGTTTTTTCAATAACAAAAATAAACACATCAATTTCTATTTTGCCAAATCATCTCTGTTCTTCTTGAATTTTTTGCATAGTTTGTTACAATAGTCACTAGTTTCATTACAAATTTTAAAGGAGTTTATAATATGTTAAAAAAAGCTCTCATTTTATTTAGTTGCCTCTTACTACTATCTGGCTGTTCCTTACTTGCCGATTCTGGTACCAAAAAAGAACTAATGGATCAAATGGACAAATTGATGGATCATCATGACAAAAACATGGGTAATCAACGTCAGATGATTAATGACTACAACTCCGCAAACCAGCTAGGAAATGAAATCTCTCAAGCTTTAAACCAAGGTACCAATATGAGCGAAACCCAGTACAACCAATTAATGTCCTCTTTAGATAAAGCTAATACTGATCTAACTACATATAAGCAAGGTGTTCAAACTTTGCTTAATGAAATCCCTGCCGTTGAAAGCAAAGCAAATGAGTTGAAAAACGAAGAAACCAAATCAAGAGCAACCCAATATTTAACGGCATTTAAGAAAGCAACCCAATCGCAAGTGGATTATATCAATAACTTTCAAAATCTAATTGACTCTTATCGTCAAGCTTATGTCACTATCTCACAAGGTCAACAACCTAATATCGATAAATACGATGAATACTCCAAAAAAGAGGGAGAACTTGTCGATAACTTCAACAAAGAAATCGATGAATTTAACGCAGCTTGGAAAACGCTCAATGAAAAAGACTTTAATCGTGAAGTTAAAGAAAACCTATCTTTCTAATATTTCCACTTCCAGCTTTCAAATGAAAGCTGGTTTTTCTTGTGCAGAATATGAGACAATAAAGGAGAAATGCACAGTTGTATCCGAAAGGCAGGACCTCTACATGGTAAGTGATTTACTTGCAAATTTTCCTTTATGGACATCGTTACTGGCGATTTTACTCGCACAATTTTTGAAAATAATATGGAATCTCTCCATGACAGGTAAATGGGATTGGATATGGATTTATCATTCCGGTGGTATGCCCAGTGGACATACTTCAGCAGTAAGTTCTCTTTCCACTGCAATTGGTCTTACACAAGGATGGAACTCTTCTACTTTTGCAATTGCTACAATCTTGAGTGTCGTTGTCATGTATGATGCAACAGGTGTAAGAAGACAGGCTGGAGTACACGCTCAAGTATTAAATCGCCTCGTAGAAGATATGACCAAGTTGCTTGCAGAAGCAAAAGAAAAATCCCCTGCCGAGACAAGGGAGAAATTAAAAGAGATCTTAGGTCATAAACCTATTGAAGTCTTTGTTGGATTATGGTTTGGAATTATCGTGGCTATCATTAATTATTATCTTTGGTATTAGAACATCCGGTAACCTTTAGCTCTTAAATAACGTATGGTTAAACCACTGCCTACAACCCCTGCTAAACTTGCAATTAACCACGTAATATCCGTCATATAAACGGTGTTAATTTGAAATGCAAAATACACAATTAGGGCTGCAAATAAATAAATCGGTAACCATGTAGTCTTTAATATCATATTTAAGATAAATCCTATCCCAAAAAAGAAAACCAGTAATAAAGGGATAGAAATAATTAATTGAACAAGGCTAATTGGGGGAACTGCTAACATTGTCATTGGAATTATCTCCTTCCACATGCTGCCTATATGGTACAAAAAATGAGACATGCGGTCAATGGCTGTCTTTCTCTACACAAAAAGAGCAATCCTACTTTCCTGTAGATGATTGCTCTTTTTTAGTAGCTAAGTAACTTATCTACATTTTCGCAACAGTGATCTCTTCTAAAACTTACCTTTACGTAGCACAAGCGAAATTCCACCCAGTAAATAGAGCCAACGCAACTCAGTAATTCTCTTGATAAAGGAAGCTTTAAAGCCAAACATTTTGCTATTTTTTCCTAAAACTCCAATCGCTTCTTTTCTTCCGAGGGAAGCAAAAGTACCTTTTGGATGATAAGCAAAAGTGTCCATTTGACCACCGTGTATCACATTCACTAAGTTCTTACCAAGGAATTGGCCTTGCTGAGTGGCAATTTGAGCAGTTGGTGGATAAGGTCTTTCATTTTCACTTGGGAATACAAGTGAACTATCTCCGATGATAAAAATATTTTCATGTCCTGGAGCGCGCAATTGGCCATCGACTTTCACACGTCCACGCATCGTTTCAATTCCAGCGTCTTCTACTAATTTATTACCTCTGACACCACCAGTCCATACTACCGTGGAAGCTTTAATCTCTTCTCCGTCTTTAAGAATAACACCTTCAGGTGTACATTCTGCAATAGGAGTATTGATGTGAAATTCCACACCTTTGCTCTTTAGATAAGTCGTAGCATATTCTACTAGTTCAGGGTCGAACCCTGGTAGTACACTAGGTGCAGCTTCGATATTTACAAGACGTACTTTTTCAAGGGGAATATCATATTCTCTACATAGTTCTGGCATACGATCAACTAATTCACCTACATACTCGATTCCCGTAAATCCTGCCCCACCAACTACTATGGTAATAAGTTCGTCTTTTTTCTCAGCTGCATATTGAGAGAACATGTACTCCATATGTTCGCGAATCATTCGAACACTATCGATACTTCTGATGAAAAATGAGTTCTCAAGTAGACCTTTGATTCCAAATGTTTCGGGAGCGCTTCCCAAGCCGATCACGAGATAATCATAAGTCAAAGGTTCTTTATGTTCTGCTAATGTGACTTTTTTTGCTTCTGTATCAATTGTAGTCACTTGATCTTGTATAAAGTTTACTCGATGAGGATGGATCACAGAAGTTATCGAAAGACGAGCGTGATCATGATGAGAAGTTCCAGCGGCTGGTTCATGTAATTTAGTAGTAATGTAATGATAAGAGTTCTGATTCACTAGAGTTACTTCTGCTTCTCCGGGACGGAGATGTTTTTGAAGGCCTTTTGCTGTCATAAGTCCACCGTAACCGGCGCCTAAAATAAGTATTTTGGGGACTTTCATTGTTCATCACTTCCATCTAATTTTCATTATATTTTCCATTCATATGATCTACTTAGACACTATGTGTGAGAGATCACAAACCTAATAGAGGAAAACCCTTAGATTCCTAAAATGCTAACAATAATATGATATGTATTTCACGTACTTTTTACAAGGGGTTTCTAATTTCCATTCTTTATTCTATAACTTTCTTGTGACAATCATGCATGTTTTCCATTGGTTTCTCTTATGCTAATCAAAAACGAGATGATTATATGAACCCAACCCATTTCCAGTGTCCTTTATGCAATGGATATACATCTTACTTAGAAGAATGCCCAAATTGCCTTCATACTATGGAAGATTATGGACCTGCTTCATTTTTGTTAGCTTCGTATAGTCCTTATCGACCTATCGAGGAAATGAAGAGAAATGATGGCTGGTTAATCGATAGTAGACAGCATTATTGTCCACATGAAGTCTTCTGCCCTGCTTGTGGATTTGATAAAGTGGTGTTTATCAATGAGATACAAACATGAAATATCCCTCTCTTTAGGAGAGGGATATAAGACTAACAATCGGTATCTGGTTTACCTTCATCAACAGCTGTACGGAAAGAAGAGCCACATCCACAAGTTAGGGATGCATTGGGATTATCGATTTGAAATCCCCCACCCATCAATGACTCCTTATAATCAACAACAGTACCTTTTATCAATCCCTGACTTTCGTCATCTATAAGTACTCGAACACCATGTTGTTCAAGTTCTAAATCTTTTGCTGTTTTCTCTTCATCAAAGCCCATTAGATAAGAAAATCCACTACAACCACCATGTTGAACACCCACACGTAGATATTGTTTTTCTGGATTCTCTGTTTCCCTCAGCATCTCTCTTACTTTAAATGCAGCTTGTTCAGTTAAGGTAATCATTTCTCATCACTCCAATGTGACAATTGATACCTTTTAGTTTACCACACTTTCGCTTAAACCACTGTACGGTATTTTTCATCTAAGGACTCTTTGATCTGATGTTTTGGGTGAGTACGAATGTAATTTCGATCCTGTTTGGTTTGTTGCCAATTTCTTTGCCATTCGTTATGAAGATTGTCTAGCTCTACACTCAATTCGTACACTGCAGGATGACCAATCCCTAAAAGCAATGCAGATTCAACCATTTTTAAACGCAATTTTTCAATGCGCTCTTCTAAATCCCACGCTCCCATCTTTAAGCCCTCCTTCATTCTTTATCTGCTACCAATTTTTAGTATACATGTTAACACGATTTTTGTAAGCTATTTTTTTACATTTTTTTCAGTTTTGTTTTTTTTTGTATTTTGATCACGACAAAAACATTGACAAATATTTACATTTGCAGAATTTTGTCTTGTCCATTTTTTAGGGATAGGTGATATCCATAACTTTGTGATAGAATGAACTTGTTTTAAAAAAAGTTCAAAGCAAGTATTTTCTTTTTCAGGTCAAGATTGCTTGTTTTTATTTATTTAGACACTAGAAATTTATTCATATCGAAGAAATGCAAAGGAGAGAGAAATGATCCAAGAAAGACTTGGAGACTCACCACCAGATTCCACAAATGCTAACATAAAAATCATTGTAGTAACTTCCGTTCTTGCTGAGAAATTGGCTCTAATAGACGGGTTAGGTCAACTTTCATCCGTTGACGTCGAAGTTGTAGGTGTTGGTTCTATCTCTGCTGCTATAGAAGCAACGAAATTACTTTCTAAGCAGAAATATGATCTTGTTATATGTGCTGGCATAGCAGGTGGGTTTGAAAACCACACTTCTATTGGAGACTTGGTGATTTCTGACCAAGTTATTGCTGCTGATTTAGGGGCTCAGTCATCCGAGATGTTTCTGTCACTTGAGGAATTGGAGCTTGGTAAAACTAGGTTTTCTACGGTTTCCAATTTCGTACAATCGCTTAAAATTATCTTTCAAACGAAAATAAATCATACCATTACAGGTACTATTTTAACTTTATCAACGGTAACTGGAACAAAAAATACTGCACAGCAATTGGCTGATCGCTATCCAATGGCAGTTGCTGAAGCAATGGAAGGCTTTGGTGTGGCATCTGCTGCTGACTCTTTTTCCATTCCATTTGTCGAAATACGAGCTATATCTAATCATATCGGACCCAGAGATAAGTCAAAATGGCGTTTTGTGGATGCATTCTCTCAACTAAAAAAAGTAGGTATGGTTTTAAAGGAAACTTTAAATGAAACAAACCATATACAGAAAGAAGCAGATAAATAATGGATATTGCTTTTTCCCCATGTCCCAATGATACTTTTATCTTTCATGCATGGGTAAACGGACTAATACCAGATGCTCCTAAACTAAAGGTAACTTATGCCGATATCGATATAACCAATACCTTAGCTGAAAAAGCGAATGGACCAGATATTTTGAAAATATCCTATGCCTCACTTCCATGGGTGCATGAGAGCTATGGGCTATTACCATGCGGTGGTGCACTTGGACGAGGATGTGGACCGCTTATCCTTACAAAGCAAGGGCAAGAGAATGTTTCACTTACTGGAAAAAGCATTGCTGTTCCCAGTGAACGCTCTACTGCTTTTTTACTATTTCGTTTGTGGATCGCAAAACATGTACCAGAAGGAATCAAAGAAATCCGTATTTTACCTTTCCATGAAATTATGCCAGCTATTGCCGATGGTAAAATTGATGCCGGATTGGTTATTCATGAAGCGAGGTTTACTTATCCATCATATGGATTACGATGTGTTGTAGACCTTGGAGATTGGTGGGAAAAAGATACTTCTCTCCCTATCCCGCTAGGTGCGATTATTGCCAAAAAAACGCTCGATTTAGCTAAAATTGCACAATGGATAAGAGCTTCCCTTGCTCATGCCCAAAAACACCCTGCATCTTCTCAGAAATACGTTATGGATCATGCCCAAGAATTAGACTGGAATGTAGCTCAGGAGCATATAGATTTATACGTCAATTCTTTCTCTGATGATTTAGGAAAAGAAGGATATGAAGCTATACATGCTTTACTTACAAGGGCAATGAAGGAAGGTTTGATTCCATCCGTTGATTTTAAATCTCTTTTGATAAAGTAACCGGATAATAGCTTAAGAGAGGAGTATACATATGATGCTTCAAGAAATTATAGAAAAAGTGAGAGCAGGAGAAAGATTATCTTTAGAGGATGGATTAACACTCTATCAATCTCCAGATCTGTTGCAAGTTGCTCAACTTGCAAACGAGGTTAATTTGAAAAGGAATGGAAATAAAGTCTACTTTATTGAAAACTTATATATCAATCCGACCAACGTCTGTGAAGCCAAATGTGCATTTTGTGGATTCAGACGAGATCCAGATGAAGATGGAGCTTATACTATGTCAACGGATGAGCTTCTTCATTACGTTGAGACACGTATTACAAAAGGTACCCGTGAATTCCATATCGTCGGTGGACACAACCATACTGTTCCATTTGACTATTATTTGGATACCATTTCTATTTTAAAGAAAAATTACCCCAATATCACCATAAAGGCTTACACTGGTGCTGAAATTCAATTCTTTGCTCAAATTGCCGGTCGCACACCTGAAACGATCCTAAAGGAGTTAATGGATGCAGGTTTAGATACTCTTCCTGGTGGTGGAGCAGAAATATTAACGGAACGCTATCGAGCCAAAATGAGCCCTGATAAAGCAAGCACAGATGGATGGTTAGAAGCACACCGCATCGCCCATTCCCTTGGATTAAAAACACATGCTACTATGCTTTATGGATCGATCGAATCGCTAGAAGAACGCCTTATCCATATGATACGTGTTCGTGAACTTCAAGACGAAACGAATGGATTTATGGTATTTATCCCGCTGGCAATGCAGCCAAGAAAAACTTCTGCATCGCTGAAAAGACGTACTTCTGCCATGGATGACATGCGAACCATTGCTATTAGTCGTCTGATGCTAGATAATTTCCCACATATCAAAGCCTATTGGATC
Source organism: Shimazuella sp. NTD248 (assembly GCF_059510395.1). Classification (NCBI taxonomy): domain Bacteria; kingdom Bacillati; phylum Bacillota; class Bacilli; order Caryophanales; family Thermoactinomycetaceae; genus Shimazuella; species Shimazuella sp. NTD248. The sequence goes on from NZ_JCAJZT010000006.1 coordinate 100,311, forward strand.
AATATCGGACCTCAGCTAACTCAACTAGCTACTCATTTTGGAGCTTCCGATATCCATGGAACATTGGTTGAAGAACGGATTAGCCATGCAGTTGGAGCATTGACTCAATCAGGTATCACACGTGATGAGCTGAAATGGTTGATTCAAGGTGCAAACCGGATTCCTGTTGAACGAGACACATTCTATAACGAAATAAAAGTATACACTTAATCTGCTGCTCAAAAAAATCATGATAAAATAAATCCACTAATTTGGTGGGTTTATTTTATTTGGACTCGTTTTTATACTTTATAAAAAGAAAGTTGCGGAATGCAAATAGAAAATGATAAAGTAATTTAGTACCTAGTACTAATATCAAGTCATAAGAAACTCGAAATGAGGACATAAGATGACAAAATCAACAGCTCGAATAACAGCGATTGGCTCCTATGTTCCAGAGCAGATTTTAACCAATCGGGATTTAGAAAAAATGGTTGAAACAAGTGACGAATGGATTACCCAACGTACAGGAATCAAAGAACGGAGAATTGCAGGAGAAAAGGAATATTCCTCTATATTAGCCTTTAAAGCCATAGAAGATCTTATACAGAGATACAAAAAGAGCTTGGACGATGTTGATTGTATCATTGTCGCAACATCAACCCCAGATCATATGTTTCCTAGTGTAGCATGTCAGATTCAGAACCATTTCCACATTCCTTTTACTGGCGCATTTGATTTAAATGCAACATGTGCAGGATTTACTTATGCTTTGCACATGGGCAACAGCCTAATTACAGCTAAAACACATAAAAAAATTTTAGTTGTTGCAACGGAAACATTATCAAAAGTGACGGATTATACAGATAGGACAACTTGTATATTGTTTGGTGATGGTGCTGGTGCAATGTTGATGGAATACGATCCAGAAAACCCAAGTTTTCTCGAACAATATATGGGGACAGATGGACAAGGAGGAGTTCATTTATACCGAACAAATCTTTCTGACTCTTTCGGTACTACTCCACTAAATCGTTCAGGAAAAATAGTTCAGAATGGAAGAGAAGTATACAAATGGGCTGTGCGTACTGTCCCTCAGGGGGTTAAAAGACTTCTTGATAAAACAGGGTATGCAAAAGAAGATATCAATTGGTTTGTTCCTCACAGTGCCAATTTAAGGATGATTGAAGCCATCTGCGAAAAATCAGGCATTTCCATAAATCAAACTTTAACAAGTGTAACTCATTATGGAAATACATCTGCTGCATCGATTCCATTAGCACTAGATTTAGGTATTAAAAAAGGTAAAGTAAAGAACAAAGATACCATTGTTCTCTATGGTTTTGGAGGTGGGCTCACACATTTAGGCATTATGATCCAATGGAATATAGGATAAAACTAGAGATCTTATTACCGTACAAAAAGAGACAAAGTACCTTAAATGCCTTTGTCTCTTCTGTTATTTATACATACAGTAATTAGGTTTTACAAAATACTTGGCAAAGAGCAGACAAAAAAGCCTCGAAAATAATATCAAGGCTTTCATCAATAACGAAATTCCATTTCTTCACATGCTTGTAATATTTTTTTATATAGTTCTTCAGCTGTCTCTGCTGTAATTACTTCCCCATTTACTAAAGCATACGGGGATTTAGCACAAAGGCCGCAATTACCTAAGCATCCATATTCCAAGACATCGAAATCCAAATTGCTTTCTAATTTCGCTTTTATCTCGAGTACATCTGAAGTTAAGTTATTCACGCAAAACTCAATTAGTGGCCTCATGATCAATCACTTTTCCTAACCCTAATTTTTCCAATCTATCACAGATTGTTTTTAATTTAGGATTGCCTTCTGCAATTACCTCATTTTGTATAACAACAACAGGATACCATAAATCTTCTTCTAATACTCTTTTTGCAAAATGGACTTGATCTTCTCCATTTGGAGAATAGATATCGACATAATGAACAGTAACTTGGTTTCCATATTTATGCTCTAATGCATGTGTAAGCCAAGATGCTGTTTCTTTGGAAGACGGGAAAGATACACAGCTTGGGCAGACCTGCTCTGCCCCGTAGACGTATAAATCCATCATGAGAATACCTTCTTTATGCAAAAATGGCCTGATTTAAGTCATTGATCAAGTCTTCCACATCTTCAATCCCAACAGAAATACGAATCAAACCATCTGTAATGCCTAATTTTGCTCTTGTTTCAGCCGGAATAGAGGCATGCGTCATTTTTGCTGGAATAGAGATCAAGCTCTCCACCGCACCTAGACTTTCTGCAAGAGTAAAATATTTCACTTTTGTTAGGGCTGTAGATGCTTTCTCGCCATCCCCTACATCAAATGATATCATTCCTCCAAAGCCTCGTGCTTGTTTTTTTGCGATTTCATGATTGGGATGTGTTGGCAAACCTGGATAATATACCTTTTCCACTTTGGAAGACAACCAGTCTGCGATTTTATTCGCTCCAAATTCATGCTGCTTCATTCGTAAACCTAATGTTTTCATCCCTCGCATCAAAAGCCAAGAATCTTGTGGACCAAGTACTCCACCTATAGCATTTTGATAAAAGTGAAGTTTCTCTCCTAGTTCTGCTTCTTTAGTAACAACTAATCCTGCCACGACATCACTATGTCCACCCAAATATTTGGTAGCACTATGTACTACAATATCAGCACCTAAATCAAGTGGATTTTGCCAATATGGCGTGTAAAACGTATTATCGACAATAAATGTGGCTTTTTTCGACTTCGCCAATACACTCAATGCCGAAATATCGGATACTTTTAAGAGCGGATTAGTCGGAGTTTCGACAAAAAGAGCTTTCGTACTAGGTTTAAAGGCATGTTCCACAGCAGATAGATCACTAGTGTTCACATAAGTAACCTCTAATCCAAAACGACGAAATACTTTATCCATAATGCGAAACGTACCACCATATACATCATCACTGCAAATGATATGATCTCCTTGCTCAAACAAAGATAGTACTGTTCCAGTAGCAGACATTCCAGATGAAAAGGCGAGCCCCCTCGCCCCATTCTCCAGTGCAGCAATATAATCCTCTAAGGCTTGACGGGTTGGGTTTCCAGTACGAGAATACTCATATCCTCGGTGTTTCCCTACTTCATCTTGTTTGTAAGTAGAAACTTGATAAATGGGAATACTTACTGCACCAGTCTGTTCATCTATTAAATGACTTCCATGAATCAATTTTGTATCAATTTTCATTTTCATTCTCCTCCTTGGAAAATCTTCTTACTGAGATAGCGATCACTACTATCTGCAAATAGTACCACAACATTAGCATTTGGTAATGCATTTATTTCTTCTTGTACTGCTGCAAAACATGCTGCACCAGAAGAACTGCCAACCAATAATCCTTCTTGTTCTGCTAATTTATTCACCATAGTAAAAGAATCTACATCATCAACGGTATAAACTTTATCAACTAACTCATGGACAAAAAATGGCGGAAAAAACTCCATGCCAATTCCTTCTGTCTTATGAGGACCAGATTCTCCACCACCGATAATAGACCCTTGTGGTTCCACAATCACATTTCGAATGCCAGGATTTTTTTCTTTCAAATAGCGTGCAACACCCATAAATGTACCTGATGATCCAGCACCTGCAACAAATACATCTACTTTTCCACCAGTCTGCTTCCAAATTTCCGGACCGGTCGTTTCATAGTGTGCAATAGGATTTGCTGGATTATCAAACTGTTGAGGGATGTAGGAATTAGGAATTTCTTCCGAGAGTTTTTTTGCTTTTGCAATTGCCCCTTTTATTCCTCCATCTGTAGGAGTATTCACAACTGTCGCTCCTAATGCACGCATGATTTCTTGTTTCTCCATAGAAAATTTGGAAGGCACAACACAAATCACACGATAATCTGTTCCAACAGCAGCTAAAGCCAATCCTATCCCAGTGTTCCCTGCAGTTGGCTCAATAATAGTACCACCTGATTTTAACTTTCCAGTCGATTCCCCTTCTTTAATAAGTGAAACTCCAAGCCGATCTTTTACACTTCCGCCAGGATTAAAAAACTCCAATTTCGCAAGTATATTTGCATGCTTTGACAAAGATTTTAATCGCATTATTGGAGTGTTACCAATCAACTCATGGATTCCCTCATATATTTTACTCATACCATTTCCTACTCCTTTAGCAATATCCTTAAAAACGTATTCTCATTTTAACAGGAACTTGAATAAATTTGCTACATTGCTTTCTTTTCCAAGAAGGCATACAATAGCTTTGATGCATTTGAACAACCGAAAGGGGATTTTAAAAATGGAAGAACGAGTCCAAGAAATTTTAGATAAATTGCGTCCTTATATCCAACGTGATGGTGGAGACGTTGAATTAGTGGAAGTCGAAGAGGGTATTGTTCGAGTTCGTTTGCTTGGTGCTTGTGGAAGTTGCCCAAGTTCTACCATCACTTTAAAAGCAGGAATCGAACGTGCGTTGATGGAAGAGATTCCAGAAGTTCGCGAAGTAGAACAAGTACTATAAAATATGAAAAAGAGGCGACCTATTTGGTCGCCTCCACTTGTTTAGGTGGTTGATAAGCAGCCCACTTTAAAGAATAATCTGCACCAAACGGATGATACAACACATTTTTCACATAAGGTTTCTGCAATCTTAAATCATTAACATATATTAATGGCATGACGACAGCTTTATCGACGATTAGATACCTTTCTGCTTCCTGAAGGAGCTGTGTTCTCTTAGTCGGATTAGATTCAAGTGAAGCTTGATCTAGTAGTAAATCATAGTGCGGATCAGAAAAACTAGAAATATTGGTGTCGGAATTACTTTTCCATAGAGATAAGAATTCAGTTGGGTCATTATATTTCAGTGACCACTCTGAAATAGACAGATCAAAATCTCCTTCAGATTCTTTTTTGTATTTTTCACTTGGATTGAGTTTTTCTACAATTACATTAATGCCAATAGTATTTAATTGTTTTTTTATTTCATTTGCTAAAAGAATAGAACGATTATCTTCATAGGTTAACAGTTTTAAATCAGGTAGTTTAGACACATCAAGTTCTTGGTATCCATTAGATAATAAATCTTTAACGGCTTTTTGGGAATAAATAATTTGTACTTTAGAATTAATTTTTTTATTGTCGATTGTCTTAAGTACTGGTGGAATCAACCCTTTAGCAGCTTTAGATCCATCTGCAAGAGATTTTTGAATCTCTTGATTATTAATTTGTAGAGTTATTGCCTTCCTAATTGATTCATTTTTTAATGATGTCTTTGTTTCATTCATTTCTAAAAAATCAGAAACACCTCTAGAAACACTAATAATGCTTTTATATTTTCCCGTGCTTATTTTATTTGATTTAATATTAGTTGTTAATTCACTATCATACAACTCTATTTGTTTATTCTGGTCCACTTCAACATTAATATCTACTTCTGGAAGCTTAACTTTTGCTTGATCCCAGTATGAGTTATTCTTTATCAGTTCTGCTTTTTGTGGTGTAAATGACTGCAATACAAAAGGACCTGTAAAGCTCATCGTTTCAGGTGATGTTGCATAGCTTTCCCCATATTTATCGACTAAATCACCTCTGATTGGAAGAAAAGGTGTAAGTGTTACAAGACTTAAGAAATTTGGATCTGGTTTATCTAATTGAATGGTTATGTGGCTTTCATCTGTAACCGAAATACCAACTTGATCCGTCCCTACTTTTCCTAAAGAATACGCTTGTGCATTATGAATAGGGTAAAATAAAAACGCATATTCATATTCATTCGCAGGGTTTAATGCTCTTTCCCATGCATATTTAAAATCATTTGCAGTAACAGGTTTTCCATCACTCCACCGTGCATTTTTTCGGATTGTAAAAGTATAAGTTCGATAATCTGGACTTACTTGGTAGGTTTCAGCTAATCCAAGTACTGGAACATCATTTGGACCGAGTCTCATCAAACCTTCTTGTACTTGATTCAAAATATTATATGTAATTTGCTGATTTGCTTTGGAGCTGTCCAAGATTGGTATAGGGGTTGATTCTGTTATCGTTAAAACGGACGGAACTTTTATGTAGTGTTTTTGGCAACATACTTGCTCTGCTTCGTTTTCTTGAAAAAAATGATTATAAATATATCCGATTACAACTCCTATAACAACTACTAATAATAGGAGGATCCACCTTTTCTTGATATACAAACTTTTGCCTCCTTTGTGAATTTTTTGTTTCTAATATATTCATTATATCGAAACGATTTGGGAAAGGAAACTTGTAACGAATCTCGATTGGATTGAATGGAGGGAGCCCTAAGGTTCTCTCCATTCAATCCAATCATTTACTTCTAAAATGGTTAAAAAAGCAAATAAACGTTCTCTTACTGGAGCAGCCTTGCTACCGAATTGTTCTGCTATTTTGTCCTCAATTGCATGAACAGGAAAAGAACCATCACACAATTGAATAACGAAACTACCAAGTTCATCCAGCTTCACTTCATGGTGAGCAGGCTGCCGTAAATACTTAATGGACAGACGTTCTAAAAAATTCGTTCTAGGAATTTGAACATATAAAATCCCAGATTCTTCTGCCGAAAATTTTAAGCTGATTTTTTCTTTTCTCTTTGGAATCATCAACAATACATTATTCGAGCTCATTTTTTTCTCTCTTTTTTATCGTAATGACAAATAACAATACTGCCAGCACCATAAACAATAAAAATGGAATTAAGTTGCTTTCTGTAAATACAGGTGCATCAGGATTAATAACCCCTGGTACAATTAGCATAGCAATAATAACACTGATAAGAGCTTCTCCTGCGATAAGACCAGAAGCAAAAAGTGTACCAATACGATCTCGTTTTGCTTTAACTTCAGCATTTGCAAAAAGCTCTGTCGCCCATCTCACAATTCCACCAATCATAATCGGAGTACTGACGGACAATGGTAAATAAAAACCTACTGCAACTGTCAATGAGTTTAGACCCAAAAACTCGAGGCTTATGGCCAAAGCTATCCCAATAAAAATAATTTCCCATGGTAAATTACCAGACATAAGTCCTTGTGCTATGATTTTCATTAATGCAGCCTTTGGTGCAGGTAATGCATCAGAACCCAATCCATAAGTTTTATCAAACAAGAAAAGAATACTACCGATAAACAAACCGCTTGATAATACCCCAATCATCATTGCAATTTGCTGTTTCCATGGGGTTCCGCCTACTAGATACCCCGTTTTTAAATCCTGTGAAATATCTCCTGCAACCCCCAAAGAAACACATATAATAGCTACGACAATCAGTGATGCGATCATACCAGTTTGACCTGATAATCCAGAAGATTTGAATAAGATCGTTACAATTAATAAGGTTGCAATGGTCATCCCAGATACGGGCATAGAAGTACTTCCAACAATCCCCACTATTCGAGAGGCTACAGTAACAAAAAGGAATCCAAATATTGCGATAGATAGTGCTCCAATTATGCCTACACTTGTCACAGGGGCAAAAGCAATGATTAAAACCAACAGTATAATCCCGATTATCAAAACACTAGGAGGAATATCTCGATCGGTTCTTTCCCAAGAGCGCGAATTTTTTGTTTTTTCATCTCTTAATCCAGCAAATGTATCACGTAAAGAACTGATTAGTAGTGGAAGTGTTTTGAGAAGTGTGATAAATCCTCCTGTAGCTACAGCACCAGCTCCAATGTAACGAATATAGTTAGAATAAATATCGTGTGGAGTTAAGTTACCAATCGGACTCATCGCAGGAAAAATAGAAGTTGGATTACTTGATCCAAAAAATCCAATTATCGGGACAAAAACGATAGAAGACAGCAATCCACCTGCGATCATCTGACCTGCTATACGAGGTCCAATAATGTAGCCAACTCCCAATAATGCAGGCATTGTATCCATACTAAGTGACGCATATTTAAACTTCCCAAGCCCTGTCTCTACTGTTGTTTTAAATAGATGAAAACCATCACCTAAAATCTTAAAAAGCCCACCGACTAAAAATCCATATCCAATCAATTTGGCTTGATGTCCGCCTTGTTCCCCTGATTTTAATACTTCTGCACATGCAGTCCCCTCTGGATATGGTAATACTTCATGCTCTTTTACAATCAACATCCGGCGGAGTGGAACCATCATCAAAACTCCTAGAAAGCCTCCTACCAAAACGATAAAAATGATTGTTCCTTGCGTAGGCGCTGCGTGGATGAAAAAAAGCGCGGGAATTGTAAAAATTGCCCCTGCTGCTAATGCTTCTCCTGCAGTAGTCATCGTTTGAACAATATTATTTTCTAAAATCGACTGTCTTCGAAATAAGCCGCGTAAAATCGCCATTGATATGACTGCTGCTGGGATAGATGCACTAACTGTCAGACCCGTTTTTAATCCCAAATACGCATTTGCAGCTCCAAACACAACAGCTAAAACAAAGCCTAATAACACAGCCGTTATCGTCAATTCTGGTAACGATTTACTAGCAGGAATATACGGTACAAAATTGTTCTTTTTGCTCATTTATACACCTCTTTATCTATATCTAACTCAATGTTAATATAAACCGCCTCTCAAAACCATCTTTTCCCATGTTTTTATTGGATATCTTTACACAAGAAGGTAAAAGCTAAAAAAAACGGAAGGGGCATACTATGTCTTCATTAGAACAAACTGTGTATTTATGGTTGGAAGAACGAGGTGTACAAATAGAAGATATTGCAGAACTCACGTTTTTTTTACAAGCAGATTTTTTTTCCGATGTCACCATGGAAGAATGCGTGGAAAATGTACAGACGGTACTCACCAAACGAGAAGTACAAAATGCACTCCTGACTGGAATTCAATTGGATCTACTTGCTGAAAAAGAAATATTGCGAGAACCTTTGCAACAGATGATCTACTCTGATGAAAGTTTGTATGGAATTGATGAAGTCATGTCACTTGCCATACTAAATGTATATGGAAGCATAGGATTCACCAATTACGGGTACATCGATCGATTAAAACCAGGCATTTTATGTCGGTTAAATAGCAAAAGTGATGGAAAAATACATACATATCTAGATGATTTGGTTGCTGCGGTAGCTGCAGCCGCCGCTGCAAGGCTCGCCCATACTCGAGCACATTCAAGTACTATTATCATCGAATGAAAACATCCGTTAACGAATAACGGATGTTTATTAATCAAAATAGTGGTATCCATTTCTGTCGAATTGTCGCTTGATTTCTCCTTCTAACCTTAAATACTCCAAATGAGCCAGCGTTTCCGAAAATGCAAACCTCAGATTATGTATATCTAACTTTCGATTACTAAATAACTGCTCACAAATCTGAAATCCTGTCTGTGTTGAATTGCCATGCACCATAGCTTTTATTTTTTCCAAACGCCTGCCATGGTGATCTTTTATCTCTTTAATACGTTGTTCTACAGAAAAAAATACGTCGCCATGAGCAGGATAAACTATTTCAATATCCAATGACTCTATTTTCCCCAATGTTGAGAGGAAGGTTGCAAGAGGATTTGGATCACCATATGGCATTAAAGGAATATTTGGGGTGATTACTGGTAAAATTACATCTCCTGCAAAAAAGATTCCACTTTCATGAAGGAAACTAAGATGACCTTGAGAATGCCCTGGAGTATGTATGATTCGATAATATTCTCCTCCTATCTTGACTATTTCATCTTCTTCCAACCACTTTAAACCAGACGGATGTGGTTCGATAACCGCTCGAAACCCTTCCATGTGTTTTGTTATCTCATGCAAAAGTTCACTTGGAAAACCATAGGCAGCAAAAAAAGTCGCTACTTCAGCGGGATTTCCTGAGGTTGGATTCCAAAAAGCTTGAATTTGATCATATTCTTGCTTGGACATATATACACTTGCTCCTGACCACTCCTGTAGTTTTCCTGCAAAGCCATAATGGTCAGGATGATAGTGCGTTACAATAATCTTTTCTACTTGTTTCCATTTCCAGTCTTTTTCGTGAAAAAATCGTTGCCATGTATCACTTGTCTGTCTGGTATGAAGCCCTGTATCGATAATCGTTAATTTATCTGCAGCTTCTACTACATAAGCTGTAATTTGCTTTAAAGAAAAAGGTAAAGGCAAGGATACTGCAAATATGTTATACATATACGTTACCACTTGCTTTTTCTTTCCTGATGAATGCTTCCACATGATCGATAAATGTTTGAAACGCTGCTATTTCTTTAAGAGAGTCTTCTAATGCGGAATCTTCTATTTGATCGTAATATCGTACCAATTGTTCTCTTAATTTCACAAAATTTTTGAGCTTATTTGCTAAAATAGTAGGAATCACCTGTTCATCTTCTAAAATATCTATAATATCTGAATATCCACCTGGATCACGCATAATAAATCCATCAATTATTGTATTTCCAATGTCGATAACACACTCTACACCAATATGGAAAGAACGCATCACTGCAAATCGTTCCATATTAGTTGCAGGTATTCCTACTTCCTTTAACACATCTAAACAAGTTGATAAATAATTCGCTTGGCTATGAATTCGATTCAAATTAAGCTCGTACACCAAAATACCTCCAATTTTGAAAGGGGTTTGTCTTTTTGAATAAGAAAAAATATTGGCTATTGCTTTCCTTGATTGTAATTTTTGTAATGATTGGTTGCTATTTACTTGGAGCTTCCTTCAATCAAGATGAAAACAATAATAGTTACTCTCCTGAAACAAGATCTTATAACACATCACCGTCTTTTGATAACTCACAGGCTTCCAAAGATTATTCGGGAAAGCAAATAACTCAAACTCCTCAAACTGACCATGTAGCTGGTGAGACGCAACAAATGGTCTATCATGCTGATATTTATTTAGAAGTGACCAAGCTACAGTCTGCAAAAAATGAATTGGATAGAATTGTGAAACAAACCAATGCCGTTGTAGTCAGCAGTTCTGATACAGAAAAACTCGATGAAAGAAATCTGAGTATCACCTATAATGTTCCACAAAATAATTTTCAACTGTTTCTTGACCACATTAAAAAGATATCAAATACTCCACCAGATATACAAATCCAAAGTGAAGATGTAAGTGAAGAATTAGTAGATCTCACAGCACGTATCAAAGCCAAAAAAGCGATGGAAGCACGTCTACTGGCAATGATGAACAAAGCAACCACTACCAGTGATTTACTAGATATCGAGAATACTCTCGGTACCACCCAAGAACAATTGGAACAATTGACAGGTAGACAGCAATACTTACAACATCGTATTGCATTTTCCACCATTACGGTTGAAATCAGTTCATCTACGTATCAACCCTTACAAACCAAATACTCATTATTAAATGATATCTCACAAGGGTTTATCAATTCCTGTAACAATCTATGGATTGGACTTCAATTATTTATCATTTGGTTAGCAAAAGCTTTACCATACTTCGTTTTGTTTATTATCATTGCTATTCCATTCGGAATGTTGATCAAGAAACGTCAAAAAAAATAATCTATGCGTAACCTAACTCTTCTTGGTTACAGAATGATTGTACACCTTGAAGGGAGATAAACCAGATGCAAATTTCATCCAAAGATCTTCAATACCTCAGTGATACAAGACCCTCAAATGAATGATCACGATTATATCAATGATATTTTAACTACTACAGCATTGAGACTCTCCACGACTGAAGTCGTGGGATTCTTAGGTAGTTCTGCTACGTGCGTCCATTTCTGTTTTGTGCAACTCCTAAGTTCAGGGCTGTCTCATCAGCCCATCCCGTGCAGTTAGAAATGTACCCACATGGGCGGAATACCTGTTACCAGTATTCTAGTCCTTTTCTAACTCTAATGGTTTTACACGATGGGAGACCTACCTTTGCCCACCGAAACCCCATACCATTACATTTTAAAAGAACAAACCTACTACCAGTAGAATGATCACCGATCATGTGTTCTAATATACAAAATATTTGTAGCTCTTACAACCCCTTTTTTTGGAATTCGAACAACGATGCTTTTCATCCCATGATTTAAACCAGATATACCGTGGGCTTTCAACCAGCATAATTCTGTAAATGAAGCCAGTATAGAAGAGCTTTATCAACTTCAGATTAAGCATTTAAACGATACGCATCAAGCTGCCCGAGATTTATACAATTTGATGCAACAAAAAGGTTACTATAAGATCGAACCTGCTGAAAGTCAGAAAATAAGTCAAAAAACTACACAGTTCGCGGAATACCGCAGCCAATTTTCATATTGATCAAAAGAAGCGATTATCTCAAAATAATCGCTTCTCTTTTTGTAAAAATGATTTTCCTTACTTTTTCCGAACTTTACACCTTTGTTTGTTAACACATTTGCAAGTTTTCTTTCGATTTTTATGACTTCCTTTGTCAACTCATGACTTCCTTTGTCACTGAGCAGGAGAGATAAAAGTGATGGTAGAAAAAGGTATTAACATCTTTTTCAGGGAGGTAATCTATCATGGCTCAACAAGAAGTGTTCTCTATTACGACTCGTGAAGCTGCTGAACAATTAAAAGTACATGCTAGAAGTATCCGAAAGTGGATCGATATGTATGGAGAATACATAGGATACGACGTGACGGAAAAAGGACATTACCTTCTTTCGGAGGAAAGTATAGAAAGGCTGAAAGAAATACAAATACAACTACAAAGTCCTGGTATGTCAATGCGTAAATTACGTGAAGAAATGTTAGACGAAGGGAAATTATCTCAACCAAGTGAAACATACTATTCCCAACAAACATTTGACGAAATGATCAGTTCTATGCATCAAATGGGACACATGATGGAAGAATTGTTTTCACGAATGGAAAGAATGGAAGAACACCTCTATGGTATTTATGATTCCTTTGAAGACCTAGAGCAAAAAATGGGAGTTGTGGCTCAAGACGCGGTTTCATCTGGTGAAGTTCATAAAATGTTTGATGAAATTCGTAAAAAACAAGATCAATTAAAAATCGAATTACGCAATGTTCATTTTACACAACGACTCACTTCTGCAACTTCCGAACAAGGGATGCTTCCGCGTCGTCAGAAAAAAAATCGCTTCTTGTTCTTTTTTTAGTATACTAGAAGCCAAAGATACATCTTAGATATAGGAGCCAAAAAAATGGAAGAATTTGATTTCTTGTATGATGACCTGGAAGAAACGAAAACACGCTTTGTCAGTTTTGTAGGTAAAGAGAATCGTTATGACCTTGTTATTATGATGTCAGGTCGTTTTTATGGTAAACACTTGATTATGCATCTTCAATCCAATAACTTTGCAATCATTGGTCGAGATGATCTAGAAGAAGAAGGATATTTAGAAGAAGCATATTCTCTCTCTGAAGCAGAGGCAGCAGAACTTCATTCTTTTTTACATACGATCGTATAGTTTGGGCACCTTATAATTGAGGTGACCTGATGTGAATGAAAATAAAAAAGATTATAAGGAACTCGATTCGGTAATCGCCTACCATTCAGAATTGGCTTTTGAAGAGTTCCCAGAAGGACCTTATGGTGCAGCTCATAATGAAGAGAAATTGGGTAAAAACTCACCTTGGCTTCCTGGACAACATGCACCAGCGCAATTCACTTATGAAAATCGCCAATTCCATGAAGGAATAGAACGGCAAATACCAGGCAGTCATCCTACCCATGACGAAGAAGAAAGCTAGCCCAAGGTTAGCTTTTTTGTATTTGTATTTTCTTTAAAATAAAATAAGCACAACCAAAATTACAATATTCGGAAAGATATTCTTCCAAATAACTAAATTTTGTCTCTCTCTCTGATAGTTCATTTGTATCTTCGTAAAAACCTTTCAAACGGAGTTGGCCATATCCCCAATCGCCAACAATATAATCATACTTTTCCAATAAATCTACATACCGTTTGCGGAATGCATTTTGTTTCCAACCTTTTCGATAGCTTTTTATCAGTTTATATTGATTTTCTTCCACTTGAAAAATATCCATTTTAATTCCCCTTTCAAATGGAAATGGAACTAGCTTCCTATTAGAAGCTAGCTCTGCTTCGTGTTTTTATTCCATACATACAGAGATTCTTTCAAGATCTTTTTCAAGATCTTTTTCATTATAATTTACTTTCAATTGTCTAACTAGTAGCTCTAGCCTCAGCGGATTTTACTTGTTCGTGGGCATGATAGGAACTACGCACAAGCGGCCCAGATTCTACATGGGAGAACCCAAGATCTAATCCCATTTCTTTCCAAATGACAAATTCCTCTGGGGTATAATATTTTTCTATTTTCATATGTTTTTTCGTAGGCTGGAGATACTGACCAATTGTTACAATATTTACGTCATGAGCTTGTAAATCTTGCATGGCTTCGATTACTTCTTCAAACGTTTCCCCTACTCCCACCATAATACTGGATTTGGTAGGAATTTGCGGTTGCATTTCTTTCGCTCTTTTTAGCAATTCCAATGAACGTGGATATTTCGCTTTAGAACGAACACGATCAGAACGTCTTCTCACTGTTTCAATATTGTGGTTGAGGATATCTGGTTTTGCATCCATTACAACTTTTAATGCATTCCAATTTCCTTGGAAATCAGGTATCAGTACCTCTACCGTAGTCAAAGGATTACGCTGACGAATTGCACGAATCGTCGCAGCAAATATAGCCGCTCCTCCATCTTCCAAGTCATCACGTGCAACAGATGTCACAACTGCGTGACGTACACCCATCTGCTCTACAGCCTCTGCTACTCTTTCAGGCTCCTGCCAATCTAACTCTGTCGGCATTCCTGTTTTCACTGCACAGAAACGACAAGCTCTGGTACAGATGTCACCTAAAATCATGAAAGTTGCCGTTCTATTCGCCCAGCATTCATATATATTCGGGCAGCGAGCTTCTTCACAAACCGTATGTAAAGTTTTGCTGCGCATCATTTTTTTTAATTCTTGAAAGTTCTCACCTGTACTTAATTTTACTTTTAACCATTCTGGTTTACGCTCTGCCATATGATCACTCCCCACCTTTAAGCACTATCCTATCTTACCACATTGTTTCCGATAAAATTAGGAAGATACCTGTCCCTTACTGCGATAAATCAAATAGAGAAAATAAGGTACACCAATTAGAGCTGTGAAAACGCCAGCGGGTATCTCTTTTGGAGCTAATAACGTGTGTCCAATCAAGTCTGCCCCTACTACCATTATTGCCCCAATTAAAGCCGCCACGGGTAAAATGAACCGATAATTATTTCCTACCAATCTTCTGGCCAAATGTGGGCCGATCAATCCGATAAAAGTTATTCCTCCCACAAATGCAACCGCTGCACCAGTAAGACTCGTACAGAGGATCAAAAGAAAAAACCTTTCCATTTTCACCTTCATTCCAAGTCCAATCGCTGTATTTTCCCCTAATTCATGAATTGTTAAACTGCGGCTGAATAAATAAGCAATGGGAAGCAACACTGCAAGCCAAGGTAATAATACCATAACTTCTTTCCATGTTGTTCCATAAATGCTGCCAGTCAACCAAGTTTTCGCCTGCATAGCACGAAATAAAGGCCCCATTAAAACAATCAGATTAACAAGTGCATTCATTGAAATATAAAATCCTATCCCAACAAGCACAAGCCGAAGAGAAGAAACACCTTTCTTCCAAGCAACTAGATAGATAAGAAGTGCTACAAGCGTAGCACCTAAAAAAGCGAATAAAGGCAGAAAATTTAAACCGATCGATAACGCATCATCTGGTCTACTAAATATCATGATGACCGAAACTGCTGCTACGGAAGCTCCTCCGCTTATTCCCATCATTTCAGGAGTTGCCATTGGATTTCGAGTAATCGCTTGTAAGATACAACCTGCTACAGCAAAAGCCATTCCTGCTAGAATTGCTAACACAATACGAGGTAAACGAAGTTGGAAAATAATTAGCGAATCAAATGAATTACCAAATCCTAAAAATGATTTTATCACATTTATAGGAGAAACATATGCTTCCCCTACCCCAACACTAATGACAACGAGACAAAAAAGAATAAGGCATAATATCACCCAAACGTATTTCTTCATATGTTCTGACCCCACCTTCTAACCAAATACAAAAAGACGGGCGCCCCAAGAACAGCTGTCATAACTCCTACTGGAATGACTTGTCCCATCATGATAGCTCGTCCTAACATATCTGCACTTAACAACAAAATAGCTCCCAATAGACCAGCAAATGGAATAATTACCCGGTGATCTTGTCCAACCCAAATTTTTGCTAGATGAGGAACCAACAAACCGATAAATAAGATAGGTCCTGATATTGCCACAGAACTTCCTGCAAGCAGCACCACTGCAACACCAGCCAGAAATTTATAGATAGAGACCGACAACCCTAAGCTTTTTGAAACTTCTTCTCCTAAAGCCATCAGGTTAAGAGACCGTGATAGAAAAATTGCTAAAATAATTCCAACTAATAGATAGGGAAGGACAGGTGTTATATCTCCTAATTTTCGCCCTTCTACTGATCCAGTTAGCCAATACAACATCTGTTCCAAGCTTCTATCATTCATGACCAGAAATCCTTGGGTTAAAGAAGAAAAAAGAGCAGCAATACTCGTTCCTGCTAATGTAAGCTGTAAAGGAGAATGAGCTCGTCCTATCGCAAAAACAATAAAAAAAGTCAATCCTGATCCTATAAAACTGACCCAAATTAACTGACTCAGTGACCATCCTGTAAATAACGTAACACTGAGTACCATGAAAAAACTAGCACCGCCATTAATTCCAAGTGTTGTCTCTGATGCTAATGGATTGCGAAAAATTACTTGAGTTATACATCCTGCAATCGCTAAGCTGGCTCCCACTAATACTGCAATAATCGTTCGAGGTAAACGATCTGTAAGAATAATTAATTCATTTACTGTAGCATGATAGTTGGTAAATGTATCTAAAACTGTCTGAATGGGAATGTCCCTTGTACCAACCAGTAAACTAGATGCCATCAAGCCAACTAATAAAATAAAACCACCGACAAAACTTACAAATTTTACCATCTATCTCAACCTTTGTTGTTTTCTTTTCTTATCCAGTTTAAAAAAAGGAAAGTGTATCGTCAATGATTTTCATTCTCAATAGAGTTGCAAAAAATATTCATTTCATCCTAATATGTTTCTTTTTCGAATATTTTCGTTTTAAAATAATATAAATTTCTGTCACAAATATGTTGACGTCCAAATCAATATTGGATACATTTGTTATGAGAATGATTATCACTATTGAGAAGGGAATTACCAACCACATGCGTAAATGGTTATCTAGCTTCGTTGTTTTGGCTTTACTTCTTTTTGCACTGACAGGTTGTACGCCAGAAAAATCGGAAAATGCAAATAATACGATTTCAATCAAACATGCAATGGGAACGACAAAAGTTCCAGCAAATCCAAAACGCATTGTTGTTTTGACAAGTGAAGGAACAGAAGCCCTGCTGGCCTTGGGAATTAAACCTGTAGGTGCTGTTCAACCATACAATGGAAATCCTTGGTACGACTATACGAAGGACAAGCTTCAAGGTGTAAAGCTCTTAGGAATTGAAAGTGCGCCTAATTTAGAGGCAATCGCCAGCTTAAAACCTGATTTGATCATCGGAAATAAAATGCGCCAAGAAAAAGTTTATACCCAACTTTCTGCAATTGCCCCTACTGTCTTTTCAGAGGAATTGCGGGGGGATTGGAAAATAAACTTCCAACTATATGCGAAAGCTGTAAACAAAGAGGCAGAAGGGAAAAAAGTACTAGCTGCCTACGAACAACACATCCAACAAACGAAAAAAGAATTAGGGGATCTCGTCCATAAAAAAGTTTCAGTTGTACGTTTTATGGCGGGTCAGACTCGAATTTATCAACTTAACAGCTTTACAGGTGCGATCTTTAAAGAGCTCGGTTTTCAAAGACCTGCCAATCAAAACAAAAATGACTTAGCTATACAAGTTACTCGTGAACAAATTCCTGAAATGGATGCTGATATCTTATTCTACTTCACCTACGATAAAGGAAAAGATAACGGCGGTACTAAATTAGAACAAGAGTTTACCAATGATCCTCTTTGGAAAGCATTAAATGCTGTTCAGCAGAAACATGCATTTAAAGTTGATGATATTGTTTGGAATACTGCTGGAGGCATTTTGGCTGCAAATAAGATGTTGGATCAATTAGTAGAATACACTAAACAAATGAAGTAAATAACAAAACAAATAAAACCGTCGGTTTTCAAACCGACGGTTTTATTTGTTTTGAAGTTTATTAAAGAAATGACATGATCAAACTGCTTTTTTACTCTTTCATTCACTGATCACAAAAACTGTTTTCCTTCTGTTTCTTATCCATCATTTATTGTTAACATTTTTAAACTAACATTCTTTCATCCTTTGTGTTATCTTTTAGAATTAGAAACGTTATGAAAATTATATAAAATCATAATTTGAGTAGTAGGGAGATGTTATCCTTGGAAGAAAAAGAGACTCTTGTATATAAAAAGAGTAGTACCGATAAAAAAACAAGTGTAGACGAACAAAGCTCCTCTGATACAAAAACAAAGGTTAAATCAACCCCCTTTGATAAACAAACCACGCTAGAGAAAATAAGTCCTTCTGACAAAAAAGAGAATAGCAAAAAAAAATTACAAATGGGACTTAAATTTGCAGGTATTCTCCTTACCACCATTCTCATTCCCATTATCCTATCTGCTTACCAAGATACGACTGACAAATGGATACAAAATTTATTTGGTACAGAAGAAACAAAACAACAAGCCTCAGCCGATTCTAAACAAGTCAACGTAAAAACTCCTGTTAATTCCCAATTAAAATCTGATGAAGTGACCTTGATCAAACTAAACCAATTAGCTAATAATGGAAAAACGATAAATTGCCAAATCCCTATAGGAACTACCAAAGAAATCTTGCTCCAAAACTGGGGAGAACCAGATTCTCGATCCAAATTAGGATTAATCGAATACTGGGAATACAAAAAACACCATATCACAATTGGTGTTTACAAAAATCGAATGATTGATATACGTTCTTTTGATCCATCTCTACAAAAATTAACTTTGGAGCAACTAAAAGAAACTGGAAAACCGGATAAAGAGTATGATCATATAAATTTAAATCAACATATTCTCGTGTATCAAATGGGCAAATACAAACTGCGGATGGTTTTTCCTAAACCGACCGAAGATAAGCCTTCCCCAAAGCTGATTAACATCTCTTTAGTAGATATAAATTATTCCAATTAAAATATCTCCAACTCCTGAGATGATTTTTTCATTCTCCTTCTATTTGGACAGCTTACATAAGCTGTCCATCGTCACCTTACTCCCACTGCTCTACTTTCATGTGACATGTAATGTATACTTACTATTCTTCTTTTGCAAACTAACAGCGAAAGGAGTGGACATATGCGTTACTTGTTTTTACTTATTTTCTTTTTCATCCATTTTCCTCCACATTCTGTCTTTGCAGCAACTGAAAAAAGCGAAACACAACAACTTTTCGAGTCCATGGAAACTTTAACAGGTGTTCCGTGGGAATATTTAGCAGCAATAGACCAGTTCGAATCTAATATTCATAAAGAAAAATTAAAAAATCGACTTACACATATACACATACCAAATTATTTATGGGCTGGTGTCAGTAATCCATCTCCTGATGATGCTTCCCTGATGACCATCCATTACTTTGGAGGCATGGGATTAGATGGTGATGGTGATGGGCGTGCAAACGCCTCTAGCGATCGTGATGTGCTCTATACCCTTTCACGTTACCTTTCTTCATATGGACCAACTATCTCCCATATTCGTGAACAGATTTGGAATTACTACAAGCAGCCAATGGCAGTTGATGTCATTACCCATCTAGCAAAAATTTATGAAAAATATCAAACAACAAAACTGGAAGGAACTGCATTTCCCATTCCTCGAGGATATATCTACACATATCGCAATACATGGGGGGATCGTCGTGGTTGGGGAGGACTCCGCATTCATGAAGGAACAGACATTTTTGCTCACTACGGTACTCCTGTCCGCAGCACTTGTTATGGATACATTGAATTAAAAGGGTGGAATCAGTACGGAGGATGGCGTTTAGGTATTCGTGATGTTAATAATCGCTATCATTATTTTGGCCATCTCAACAAATTTGAAAAAAACATGAAAAAAGGAATGATTGTTCACCCTGGTCAAGTCATCGGCTATGTAGGGTCATCCGGTTATGGTCCCCCTGGAACATCAGGAAAGTTCCCTCCACACTTGCACTATGGCATTTATAAATTCAATGGAAAAAAGACGTACTCTTATGATCCTTACCCTCTTTTAAAATCATGGGAACAGAAAGAGCGAAAAAAATAGAACCTCCTAATGAACAGACAAAAGAACATTTTACAAAAATTAACCCAGTTGTATTTAAAACAACTGGGTTTCATTCTTTGAGTAATAGTTTAATTTTTTCCGTTCGTATATAATGAAATCACAGAGTGCTCATCCAGAGCCTCTCGTTCGAAGGGAAAAAATATATGGCCATCGAAAGGCATGATGACGGTTCCAAGACCGTCACAACAAGCACCGGTGCCAAGTACGAATATCCCGCAGGAGAGGGTCGTCCGACGTCCATCACTGGTGCGGACGGAACCCCGAGGGATGTACCTCCGCCTCCAGCGACGGACACAGAAGCGTAAGGACCACTAGGCATCCTTATATCTTCGGGCCAGTGTTACGAAATGTAACACTGGCCCACTGAATTTATTTGAAGTCTTACTTATTATTTTCTTTACTCAACAACGAATGTTTTCTTGAATAAGAAAAATAGACAATAACACCTAACAAAATCCATATCACAAAGAAAATCCAAGTCATAGCACCCAATAATAACATCAAGTATCCACAGCTTAAAATTGCTAAAATCGGAACTAGTGGTACAAAAGGTGTTTTAAATTTCCTAGGTAAATCTGGCTCTGTTTTCCGAAGCACTAAAACTGCGATGGAAACCGTTACAAAAGCAGCTAAAGTACCTATATTTACTAATGTTGCAATCTTTGATAAAGGAACTAGTCCTCCTATTAAACCCGCAATAATTCCGCAAACCCATATTACCCTTGTAGGAACTTGTCTTTTTTTATTCATTTTGGCTAATGATTTTGGAAACAAACCATCTCTTGAAATAGATAAAATAATCCGAGTTAAACCATAAAGCATTACTAAAATAACGGTCATCATGCCAAGTACCGTACCGATTGTGACCAAAATAATCAACCAATTTTGTCCTAATGCTTCTAATGCAAATGCTACTGGACGATCCTCATGTCCTACAAAACTCTCAGATGGAACCAGCCCAGTAATGATTAAAGTAACAAGAATATATAAAACCGTGCAAATTAATAGAGAATATATGATTCCTCTTGGTAGATCTCTAGCAGGATCTTTGGTTTCTTCTGCCGCTGTACTGACTGCATCAAATCCGAGAAATGCAAAAAATACAAGCGCAGCTGCACTGAATACTTTGGACCAACCATGTGGAATAAATGGTTTCCAGTTAGCTGGATCCATATGAAATATCCCTACCCCGATAATGAGTACAATAACAAGAATTTTAATTGTTACCATCACATTGTTTAAACGTTTCGATTCTTTTACACCCAAAGAAAGCATCAAAGTTATTACCATAACGATAAAGAATGCAGGAAAATTAAAAATAGTATTTTGTCCTGGTACTGAGCCAGGAGCACCGGTCAAAACAGCAGGAATATGGATGCCAATACTCTCTAAAAACGCCTGTGCATATCCTGACCATCCCGCAGATACAGCGCTTACAGCTAGCAAATACTCAGAAATCAAATCCCAACCAATAAGAAACGCAAAAAATTCACCGATGGTTGCATAAGCATAGGTGTAGGCAGATCCAGAGACTGGTACAGTAGATGCAAATTCAGCATACGTTAAGGCTGCAAATAGACAAGCCAACCCTGCAATAATAAATGAAATGATTACGCCAGGACCTGCCATGATGGCACCTGTTCCAGACAAAACGAAAATACCTGTTCCAACCACTGCCCCTACACCAAGTAAGGTTAAATCCCATGTTCCTAGATCTCTTTTCAATCCAGAATGGGATTGCTTTGCTATTAATGCATGTACATCTTTCTTTTGAAATAAACTCATCATCATCCTCCAGTTTTATTGACAGAATAGTATTACGATTCCTTTTTAAAGGTATTGTTATTATAACGAAATCAGACAGGCAATTGGAAGTGTTATACTAAATAAACTAAAATAATGAAGTTTAACTCAATTCAAAATAAAATTATATTACAAATAAAAAAGTTCCCCAAACTCACAAGGGAACTTTTTGCAACTAGTTGTTTATCGATTAAGAGCTTCTAAAATTTCATCTGGTTTTAACCCTTGTATTTTTTTATCTCCTATAATAGTTACAGGAACACCAAGAAAACCCATCGCTTTGACTTCTGCTATACGTTCTTCATTATGACCACAATCTCGTACTTCATACGTAATCTGGTGATCATCAAGAAATTGTTTCAATATATTGCATTCGATGCAATGTGGTTTGGTATAAACAATGACTTCCATAGCAACTCCCCCCATTCTTCCTATATAATAAACCATAGTTCACAAAAACTATCTATAGGAGAATAGATATACATGCATCTTAATTTGCGTTCTTTTTTGAAACAGCTCCGTCGTGAAGGCGAATTACATACTATTGAAACACAGGTTGATCCCTATTTGGAATTAGCAGAAATTCACCGCAGAGTGATTGAACAAGGTGGACCAGCACTTTTATTTACGAACGTTGCTGGAAGTCCTTTTCCTGTAGTTACAAATCTATTTGGTACAACAAGACGGGTAGAACTAGCTTTTGGCCCGAGACCTGAGCAGTTGACGAAGGAAGCTGTTCAACTCACACATCGTCTCATGCCGCCATCAATCAGTGCTCTATGGAAAGAAAAAAAATGGCTAAAAGAATTATTAAAGGTAGGATTCCGTTCTATACCAGCTGAGAAGGCCCCTGTATTAGAAGTATCTCCATCAATCGTGGATTTAAAAAAATTGCCTGTACTCACTTCCTGGCAAGAAGACGGAGGGCCTTTTGTCACTCTCCCTCTTGTATATACACAACATCCAACAACTCATCAGCATAACTTAGGGATGTACCGGATGCAGATTTTCGATGCTACCACAACAGGAATGCATTGGCAGATTCACAAAGGCGGCGGTTTTCACTATCATGAAGCCGAAAGAGCGAATCAATCCCTTCCTGTACATGTTTTTTTAGGTGGCCCACCCGCACTGATTGCGTCTGCTATTGCACCAGTACCTGAATTTTTACCAGAACTTCTCCTCACATCTTTGATTCTTGGTGAAAAATTACCAGTGGTAAAAGATGAACAAACTGGATATCATATCGTTTCTGAAGCCGAGTTTTTACTTAAAGGTTCTGTTGCACCTCATGAGCGTAAGCTGGAAGGGCCTTTTGGTGATCACTACGGTTACTATTCATTAGCCCATCCGTTCCCAGTTTTCCAAGTTAATAAAGCATATCATCGGAAAGATGCCATCTACCCTGCTACTATAGTAGGAAAACCAAGACAAGAAGACTATTTCCTTGGAGAATTTTTACAAAAGCTACTCTCCCCTGCCTTTCCTATGGTGATGTCAGGAGTGAAAGACCTGTGGACGTATGCAGAAACTGGTTTTCATCCATTAGCAGCTGCGCGTGTACGAGAAAGCTATAAACGAGAAGCACTAGCTCATGCTTTTCGTATACTCGGAGAAGGACAACTGACCCTTACTAAGTTTTTAATGCTTACAGATCAAGAAGTATCGTTAGCAGATTTTTCAGCTTTATTCACTCGTATACTTGAACGTTTTGATCCTGCTAGCGACTTGATCATCTTAGAAAATACATCCATGGATACATTGGACTACACCGGTCGACGGCTCAATCACGGAAGTAAAGCCATTCTCCTTGGAGTTGGTGAACAAAAACGAGATCTACCAAGAGGTTATGAAGGTTCTGCGCTTAGTGGCATCAAGCATATTGTCACTTATATACCAGGTGTTCTCGTATTAGAAGCAAAAGATAGTTTTGCTATTCACCCAAACTTAGCAGGAGAATTATTAGATAATTTCCATGATCAGCTCCAAGACTGGCCATTTGTTTTTATCGTTGATGACCGGAAAACAGTTGAAAATCAAACATCATTTCTATGGACGATCTTCACCCGTTTTGATCCAGCTTATGACATCTATGCACGTGCAACACTGGAACGGCATAAGCCTAGATATCAATTACCAATTATCGTTGATGCTAGGATGAAACCAAATTATCCTGCTGAATTAGAAGTGGACCCAAAAATAAAAAATGTCGTTGATTCCAAGTGGAGAGAATATCAAATTCCTAAAGAAAACTTGCCGATTGACAAGCCTTTCAAGGCGCAGACAGAGTCTTAGTTGCACTTATGCACCTCAGACAAGGGCACAAGTCTCGCTTTGTAGATAAGATAAAATTTATACTCTCTTATCTATTAAGAAATAGAAACGTTCTTTAAGAGCGTTTTTATTTTACTGGAGGAACTGGCATCTGTTTTACAGTTCCTTGGTCATTATAAAAATAATAATTGGGTACTTTTCCGACTACAAGCGCTTGAGCAATCGGATAGTTCACTTCCACTGGTAACAATTCTTCTTTAAAGGGAATAATCAAATCCATTTCCGTTTGTATTTTTAAATTCATCGTAACCATTACCATGTTGATCCCCTGTGATTCCAACTTGGGTACTAGACTCACTTTTACTGTCCCTTTTGGCCAAAGCTGTATGGAAAGAGGAGGGCCGTAATTTGCAAATATATTGCTGTCAAGGGCTTGACCGAGGCGAATATCGATAGGCTTATCTCTCAGATGTTTCAATACATCTTGAATTTTAGAGGTTGTATTTTGGTAAATTTTTGCTTGTACTTGTTGATTCATCTGTATATAAGATATGTTACCTTCCTGATCCTTTTGAACGTTCATCACTGCATTTAACTCATGACCCAGCTTAACTTGTTCTCCGATTCCCTCCACAATCGCTTCTTGTGCTAACCGTTTTGCTTCTGTTTTAGCAATTTGAACAAGTATTGGATGAACATTTCGGTCAACCAACCAAACTAATGCAAAAAGCACGAAAAAGGTAAAGATACTCCAGAGTATTATCTTTTGTTTTCGACGCATCCGTTTCCGAAACAAGCTGATACACCCCATTTTTCCCAGAGAAAGGAATTGACACAGATCCAATTAAAGCTGAAACTAGAAAAGGAGTTTGAAGACAAAATCTATTTTCTTTTCACAGCTTATTCAACTAAGGACAAAAGTATGGCAAGTAGGGAGATAATAATGAAACAATACTTGAATCTATTAGAAAACATTTTGGAAAATGGGGAGAAACGAAAAGATCGCACTGGTACTGGTACCATCAGTTTATTTGGACATCAGATGCGCTTTCCCTTGCAAGAAGGATTTCCACTCATTACTACTAAAAAAGTACATCTTCGCTCGATTATTTATGAATTATTGTGGTTTTTACGAGGAGACACGAACATCCAATATCTAGTGGATAATAAAGTGTCAATCTGGAATGAATGGGCAGATGAAAACGGCGAACTCGGTCCAGTTTATGGAAAACAATGGCGTTCTTTTCCTAGTCCTGATGGAAAAACAGTAGACCAAATTAGCTGGGTTATCGAAGAAATAAAAAAGAATCCTGATTCAAGAAGACTAATCGTTAGTGCATGGAATCCAGGAGAAATAGAGAAAATGGCACTCCCCCCTTGTCATTTGTTATTTCAATTTTATGTGTCAAATGGGAAACTTTCTTGTCAGTTATACCAACGCAGTGCTGATACTTTTTTAGGTGTTCCCTTTAATATTGCCAGCTACGCCCTCCTGACTCATATGGTGGCTCAAGTAACTGGACTTGGTGTAGGCGATTTTATTCATACTATTGGGGATGCACACATTTATCTCAATCATCTTGAGCAAGTGAAGGAACAGCTGACAAGAAAACCATTTCCTCTGCCACAATTGCAGTTGAATCCAGATGTAAAATCTATTTTTGATTTTTGTTATGAAGATATCGCTATTGATCATTATGTTGCTCATCCTCACATCAAAGGGGAAGTGTCAGTATGATATCCATTGTGGTGGCTTATGATGAAAATCGAGTGATTGGTCATCAAAATCAATTACCTTGGCATTTGCCTAATGATCTAAGACATTTTAAAGAACTAACTGTTGGAAAAACCATAGTGATGGGAAGATCAACGTATGAATCTATTGGAAAGGCCCTTCCTAGTCGGAGAAATATTGTCCTTACACGCTCAACCTCCTTTCAAGCAGATGGTATTGAAGTGGTTCACCAAATAGAAAATATTCTCACTTTGGGTGACATCATGATTATTGGTGGGGCATCTATCTACAAACAATTTCTTCCTTATATTCATCAACTTTACATCACAAAAATTCATCATTCCTTTCCAGGAGATACCTATTTCCCTAACTGGAATAAAGAAGACTTCCAGCTTGTTTCCAAAGAAAAAGGGATAGAAGATGAAAAAAATATCTATCCCCATACCTTTTATCATTTTTCAAAAAAAGATCAGACCTAGTCTGTACTTGATCGATTCCAATTTGGGAGAAAACGCCGTTTTTCTCCCATTTCTTCTTCATAGTTGGTGACATCTTTCAAGGCATATTCTTCCATTGGAATACGAATCAATACCATTGTGAGAGTGTTGATAAATGTTACTATCGCAGCAGTTAAATACGCTCCAAAGATGACCGGAAAAACGAGCAGCTCTATTGCTACCACCACATAATTAGGGTGACGCATATATTTATAAGGGCCAGCCACACTCGGTTTATGACCCGGAACTACCCAAATTCTCGTATTCCAGTACTTACCCAAAGATCGAATACACCAGTATCGCAAGACTTGAGTACATGCAAAAATTAACAAGGGTACATAGGCCCATGATGGAGGTTTCGCGCGAAAAAACAAGACCTCCCCCCATATTCCGATAAAAAACAATAGGTGAATAAAGACAATTAATTTATAATGCTCTCGACCAACCTCATAGCCACCTTGGCTAGCCATCCAAGTACTGTTTTTCTTTGAAATAGCTAACTCTCCAATTCGTTGGACTACTACAATCCACCACAGCAAAATCATCCAAGATGTCATATTGAAACACTCCTATTCCAATCTAACAATAGTAACTCAGAACTAAATCCTGGCCCCAAAGCAGTCATCAAACCGTAACCAGAAGTAGGATTTGTTTGTAAAACTTGTTGTAGAACAAATAACACGGTTACAGATGACATATTGCCAAAGCACTTTAGTACGTCATATGCATAATTAAATTTATCTTTGGACAACCTCAGAGCTGATTCGTATGCCTCCAATACTTTTTTCCCACCAGGGTGAGAAATCATATAGGCAATATCTTCTATCGTAATTTCAGATTTTGCTAAAAACGTATCTACAACTGGTTTTACTTGTTCGTGGACGATTGATGGAATATCTCTAGAAAAAATGACTTTCAAACCATCATCCACTACTTCCCACCCCATTACATCTAAAGAATCAGGCCAAATTGTACTCATGCTATCTACTACAGCAGGCCCACTACTATTTGCTAAAACATTTTCACCGACTACTAAAACAGCTGCTGCCCCATCCCCAAATAATGAAGTTGCAACAAAATTGCTTTTACTATTATCTTGTGGCCGATAAGTTAAACTGCATAGTTCTACTGCCACAAAAAGCACCCGAGAATCTGGGTAACTTTTAGTAAATTCATAGGCTCTTGATAAACCGGATACCCCACCAGCACAACCGAGTCCCCAAATAGGCGTACGTTTAATGTGTGTCGATAATCCCAACTGATTGATAAGATGAGCGTCTATACTAGGAGTAGCTATTCCTGTTGTAGATACAAAAAAAATGTGGTCAATTTGTTTTGGATGCGTACCAGATTGCTCTAAACATTGACGGATCGCATCTTCGGCTAATTGACATGTCATCTGATTATATTTTTCATTTCTTTCGGGAAAAGTATGTCGTCTGCTAAACCACTCAGGAGGACAACTGATATAACGTTTCTCGATTGCAGTATTTTCAAATATCGTCATCATTTTATCCATTTGTTCCAATGAACCACCAAACAACTCTTTAGCAAATGCTTTAGCGTCCGATTGGGATAATTCGTATGGTGGTACTGCCGTTCCCACGGCGACAATTTTCGACAATACGATAAACCCCTTTAGCATTTTTTCCTAGCTTAACCATTTATATATAAAAAAATAGCCTATCATTTGACAGGCTATTTTTAGATGATTTATTTGTATACAGAAGAAACTCTATAGTCTATGTCTTATCTTTAATATCAAATAACGTAATCCACCAACGACTACACCCATAATAACTTGAAAAATAATCGATTGATTAGGAATCAAATTTGCCAGAATTAATATAGTAGCAATTGCCCAACCAAACGATAATACTAAAGATGACCAAAAATAAACCGTCACAATCATAAACAAGAAAGCAACAATTGCCGTTGCCGAAGATCTAAGAGCAATCCCTAATACAAAACTGAGGAGAATTACTTCAAAAAAGGGTAAGACAGAACGACCAAATCCGTGAAGAGTTTTTAACATCTACTTTACCTCCCATCACAGCATCATCAGAAGTTAACATTATTTAAGTTAACTCTTGACGTTGTTGCTCCATATAATGAGAGATCTCTTTATCCAATTCCTCTACCTCTCTAGCTTCCCCTGATTCAATCATCCTTTTGATGCCCCAGTCCAATCCCCATTTAAATGCTTCTTTCCGTTCATTTGTCTTATAGTTGGCAATCTTTCCGTCTGGTTGAAAAACAGAGGGTGGTAAATTGGAAACTACACAAGTTGTTACTGTTTTCCGCTGGTTCTTTTTTGAATGAATATATACAGCTGCTGTACGTTCTGCTAACTTCTCTACAAATGATGCTTTTAGATGATTTCGGGTCAAATCTTCGATCTCATCTGCGCCTTCTAACTGTGCGCAGCTAATAATCATTCCAATATTCCCTTTCATTGCTTGCATAAGCTCTTCATTACTAAACTGATCAATTTCTCTTGTTACCAGCCCTATACCTAAATCACATTTATCATCACTCAACAAGATTTCTGTAAATAAAGGAATTTGAATCATATGAGCTTCATCGATCATCATTAGATGAAATTTTGCACCCACTGGACGTTTAATAGCTGCTTGATAATAGTGATTTACTAGTTGACCAACTGTTACCTTTAATTCGTGATCCTTCATTCCATCGAGATCAAAAAATACTAAATGGCCTTCATCGAGATACTTATTGATATCTAGCGTCATCTCTTTTTGCAGATACATTCTACGCATAGTAGGATCTTGTAACAATGGGTCTATATGATTGAGAATTCCTTCTACTTCCCTTTTTAGTTCTTGTTGATCCAATTTTGTCCAGAAACGTTTTACATATGGATCCTTTCCTTTTTGAATAATCTTTGCACGAAATGTTGGATCTCGGAAAAATTCATCTACACATAAGATCGTATGTCGTTCATCATGCTCCATCAAACTATGCACGGCCAAAGTTAATAATCTTTTCATCCTTGTGAGTGATTCACTTTTCCCGTGTTTGTGCAGCAAGACTTCTGCTATTTGTTCCGCAATCTGATCAATTGGTATTTCATTAGGATTTGCTAATAAATTTAAACCAACCACATGAGATGTGTCGCTCGATAAATTAAAGTGATGAATTTTTTCTTTGGGGATTTTCTCTCCATTTTCTTCTAAAAACCGAAGTCTATTTTCAATAATAGGAATCATTTCACGTGCTGGGTCCAAAATGGTGAATCCAGGATGATTATCGGGGTCTTTTAACCAATCGTCAATCATGGACTGAATAATTTGTGTAGATGCACTCGACCTACCCATTCCACTTGTTCCTGAGAGAAGGAAATGTTTGATGAGTTGGTTGTAGCTAACCCTTACCTCACGAGCATGTAACGGGTGTTTGGCCACCCCTACGAGAACTCCTTCATTTAATTCCTCATCTTCCAGCGTTCGTTGATCATTTACCAAGTGCAAGAGAAATCCACGGCTATTCTTATCCATTTTCTCCGGCTCTTTATAAATCCAATGTGTCGAAGGTGGCAAATGAAATAAATTTGCCAATTCATTTCCATCCCAAATCATAAAACTAGAGGGATATGGATACGGAACTGGGTTTCTGTCTTTAAGTGGATTCCAAATTTTTTGCGGCCAAAATCGAATTGCTCCATCATAATTCATTGCTGTTTCAATCGCATTTGCAGATGATCGAACAATAGAAACAGCATGTTCATGATTTGACCACAAACTCATTCTTACTTTAAAAGAGAGTTCTCTACCTGTTAGCCTTTTCATCAAACTGATTCTGCGGGCTTTTTCTTCTGGTTCCATCTCCGATATCTTTTTATCTTTGAAACTATCCATCACATCTTCAGAACGATCTTCTAACTTAGACCAACTTACTGGAGAAAATTGGATATCGAGAAATGTACCTGGCCGAAGCGAATTTAAAATATTTCCAATGGGACTCTCTTTTTTCTGTTCCAATGATGCTAATGGTAATCCTTTTCTTTTTCCTAATTGAAAAGTGAAAATACCACCTGAACCACCATTCTCTGGCTCCGGAAATTGCTCTTTCGTTATTTCGTGAATCTCTGCTGATGGATAAACACTTTGGATCGTATCAAATACACTATTTTTCTTATCTTTTGGATAAGCCATATAGATTCCAATTTCATTTGATCCAGTTGGGATTGCAAAACGAATCCGAAACCATGGGTTTCCAAATTGGATACGTCGAGTCAAATGACGAATCATCCCACCAAATGTACGAGTCATAGTAGTAATTTTATCGATTTCTAACTCGATATTATCTGCTGGTAAGATCCGAAGATATCTCACACCTTTAATGGCCTGTTGTCGGTAATACATGACCATTAACCATCTAATTAGGATATACAATAGAGGAATACAAACAAGTATTAAAATAACAGTCGGCAACCAAGATAAAATAAAGTTCCCAGAAGCTTCCATGGTTGAATTTACGGAACTAACTGCCTGCGAAGTATCAGGTGATTTCCCTTCTAATCTAGGTTGTAGAAAATCCCAAATTTTTGAAAGGAGAAACAGAAATGCTAATGGTAATACAGCATAAAACAATACATAGCGTGGTATTTTCGCCAAGTCATCAGGTCCGCCTTTCGGCATTTTTAACCAACTCATATTTCTCCCACCTATCTTGGAAATCTAATTTTTTCAATCCTTGTTGTCGCTGTCTGTAAATATTTTTTAAACTGTTTTCCTAAATCACTAGAATTATCGGTATACTGTGTAAATTTACCAAGCGATCCATTCACAATGCTGATAAGCTCATTTCGCTTCCAAATAATACCCACAGTCAATATAAGCTGCATAATAATTGTCCAAGCATAACCAAACTGTTGAGGAGGAGTTAAATTATATAGGATCTGTGACAAAGTTAAGATCATACTCAACAACACACCCAAAACAATTTTCAAAATTTGATAGCCAATGAATTTTTTACTCCAATCCATCGCTAGTCCTGACCAAGCAGGATAGAGTGCCATTAAAAAGGCGAAAGGAGCAAAGAGTGCAAAAATGACAAAGATAAATTGATATACCAAAATAGCTCCTGCAACAAATAGAAATACTGCTCCTAATATCAGATGAGATACAGCCAGTAGTCCAAGCAGTGTTAAGCGTTGGAATACACCTAAACTCGTTACCATTACATTTGGTTCATACCCCAGAGCAGGATTTCCTAAGCTCTCTTCTCTTACGGCTTGTATTCGAGCTTGACTCCCTGGCTTGTTATTTAAAATACGTCCAATACGTTCTGGTTTCAGCTGAGGATCACCAGAAGTTTTCCCATACTGCAGCATAAGATAAGGTTGGTAAATCAACATATCATATAGCTTATCTGCTACTACAAAGGAGGAGACTTGTGAGGAATATTTATTTGAATTAGCTGTTAATTGTTTTTGGTGTTTTCTAGCAGCTTCTTTATCTACAGTGGAGTCTTCATCAGTTTGATTTGTACTTACCATGTCTGCTTGTAGTCCAACACCCATAATCTCTTGACTAATTCCACTACTGATTCCATTCAAATATTTCATGATGCCACTTGAATTGTTAAAAAAGGCCAAGGAGACCATTAAAATAAAAATAGTTCCAATTATACCGGTCCAAGCACTTGATGTATCTCGCTTATATAGTCCTTTATATGCAATCCAAGCACCTGCTAATAAAATCATAAAGGTTAAAAAATTGCCCCATATACCGGTATTTCCAACAACATGACCATTAAAGCCAACAAACTTTTGGATAATAGCATCGATTTTATTAGCAAATATATCGACGATATCTAGTGAAAAACCGTTCTCAACTCCTGAAATAACTAAAAAATCCCAAATCAATATCATCTGCCAAACAGAATTTACAATGAACGAATGAGCTAAGGCATATCCCGAGTCGGAGAGATTGCCCCCTAAATCCCAGGCATCATCATTTGGAAATTGAATCTCTAAATAATACCTGCTCGGTTTGTACTTTGCATATTTGACATCATATCCTTTTAGTTTGGCCGCCTTTATCCTTTCCTCCGGAAAATGAACTAACGAATCAAACATAAAATTGTACCCTGTTTGATTAGATGAAACCTGTGGTTCAGCACTAGCCTCCCCTAGCATGGATGTCCACAGGTAACAAACCAATATTCCAACAGCCAACCATTTGCTATACTTTTTCATGAGATCTCTCCACCTCTAGGTTGGATATTTATTGACTTTGAATCATACCGTTCACATAGATATCGTTTCACTAGAGGGAAGAATTCTTCATGTATAACGATAATCAAAGTCGATAGTTCTAAACTTTCATAGTCTTTGTCTCAATATGTAATTTTTTTGATCCTGGTCTTGTATCAAAAGCTTCTAGGAGTCTGTCCTCCATAATACATATTTCTAATTCATTTACTCGTTTTTCAAGATCAGACATGAGACATGTACCCGTTGGCAGATTTCTTACTTTTTCAATATTAGTTTCATTCACTTCTATTCCTAATATATGGCAAGCTGCTTCCGCTTCTTTATTATCTCGACAGCGAAAGACAAAACGACATCCTAGATTGGATCTTATCTCTTCCCCTAACATATCTTTCGCATTTTGACTGATGAGATAAATTGCAGAGTTTTTACTCCGTCCAGTTCTTACTAGTTCTTCTAATATCGCACGACCTTCGCGAACTTTAGCTAAGCGCCATGACTCATCGAATACAACCATCTTAAATTGGTCAGAAGATTGATTCGAAAAACGGCGAGAAAAATCAGATATTGCCATTAATAACGCTATGCCCATCCGACCAAAATCAGTTTGACTCTCTTCCGGAAGCTGTAGATCTTCAATTTGCAATATAGTAAGTGGCTTCGATAAATCAATCGCCTCTTGTGTTCCATCACCGAAGAGGAGTTGTCCTTGTCCTGAAGTTGCCAAATAACTTAAGACATCGATTATTTCTTCTAAACTATCCTGTCTTTTTTCTGGTAACTTTTGAATACCTTCCATCAATACTTCTAAAACCATTGTCATAGAAGGTTTTTCTGCTTTTATTACTTGATCCACTACTTTCCCAAGTACAATAGCTTCGTAAGTGCCATCAGCAGCTCTGGCTAAAAACTGTAATATTCTCTTTGCTGTTTCAGCTGCCGCAAATTTCTCTTGTTGTGACTTAGCGCCCATGAGTGGATCTAATTTTCCACGATCTGTTATCCCTGAACGCAAAGTGATCGTATTCGTTATCGGAGCGAGTTCAGGCAGCATCTGTGGCCAGTGCCCTCTTTCATCTTTTGGATCGAAGATCAATACTTTCGAACCTTTTAATAAGGCTTGATATGCAAGTAGGTTTGCTCCTAATGATTTTCCAGCACCTAGTGATCCAATAAAAGCAGCAGATGCAGTAGTACTCAATTTTTTATCTTTCGGTCCACGATCATGTTCAAAAAACACTGGTGAATTTTTTGACATTCCAATAAAAAATCCTTGTCCATCACCCAATTGTCTAACTGCACCCAGCATTCCAGCAGCGGATGCCGTCGGGTCCATGTGGTGAACATAATCCGTGATATAACGTTTACTGCCAGGCAAAAATTCATTAAAACCTCGCCACTGGTCTCCATAAGGAATTTCTATTTGTACCATCATTTCACTATATAAATCTTTGATTAATTGTATTCTCAGTTGTAGTTCGTCTTTACTTTTAGCAGACACACAAAGGACGATAGATGTTTGTAGCAAAGGAAACTTGTCTACTCTTAAATTGTTCTCTAATTCCAGTGCTTCTTGTCTACTATTTAAAATATGAAAGGATGTATCTTCACCACTTTCAGTAGCATGTTCGTCCTCAGCTTTTAATTCTTTCTTTTTATTTTGCACCTGAGATAGTGCCTTCCTATATTCAATCGTTTCTGTCCGTACAGATGCTTCCACTGGAAATGGGAGCTTAAGTAAGGAATAAAGCCATTCTGTCCCTGGTACTGGGGCTTTATCTGGAATGTGGGAAACAGTTAAAAAAGCCATGTATCCAAGTCGTGGTTTTCCTGATACGAATTGTTCTACAACTAACTGACGCCCTCCAGATGCATCGAATCTCCCTTCTGTTAAAGTTAAAATGTCTCTAGTCGGTCGAATTGCCTTCTTTCCTTTAACTTCTACTGATACTGCTTTTGGTTTCCATTGATATCTTCCTGGGGGGTCACCAATACCCCGGTAAAAACCTCTACGAATAAGCCATTCTAACTCACTTGTTTTTAATCGTTTGACTGATAAAAATCCATTCAATCGAGAAAAAATAGTTTCTTCCTGAATCTGATAGGCAAGAAGTTCTTCTTCAAGAATCTCAGGGAAATCTGTTCCTGATCTATTTAACAAATATCTTTTGAAATCTCTCCACGCATAGGACATTTCTCGAAAGAATGATAGACCAGATACTTGAGTTTCTTTAAGCCTAATACCAATAAAATAACGATACTGGTTTAGTTCCTTTTCCTTTAAGTGTTTTAAACTTGCTTGGATATGATCTTCGCCAGGCTGTAACAATTCTGAAACCAAAGATTGTTTCATAATCAATTTTTTCTCTTCAAGATCTTCTGAAACAGGAATCATCAAGGTATGAATATCCGCGTTCATGTTCCAATAAAAAGCCTCCAATTTCCCATGGAGGCTAAGCTTGTCATCAACTGTGAGGTAATCATAGGTATAGCCTGCAAGTTCATAATAGGCTGTAACAGTTCCATCTTGGGCAAATACAATATTTTTTTCAAAATATTTAAGCGGGAAAGGAAAGGTGCTCAAATATTGTCACCTCCACTGTTGAAACGAAAAGCAACTTCACCTTCATATTGATACTTTTCGTCGGTTGTCTTTTTTAATTTTTGATAGCGGGCAAAATAACGACAAGAAAGGAGATGTTCAAAGTAACGAAATAAAAAACGATGAGGCGCTTTTCCGTCCAATGTTTTACGAGTGAAAAACCATGAAACCAAAATAGGTATTCCTAAAAATTTCACTAGATAATAGTTTCCAAACCAATTCATCATTGGCAACGTATTTAATAAAAGCATGATAAACAATGCACCTGTAAAAAATCCTAATTGTCTATAAGAGACGGGGATTGGTAAAGGAATCCCCTGAATCGAATAAACCGTTTTTTCGATTCGAAATACTTGGTTGTAAATCCTAATTTGTTTCATTTTAAATAAGCCTCAAATAACCATTGGAATCCATTCTGTCCCATTTGCTGTACAAATTCCGGTTTAAACACAAACACACTAACCAGCATTGCAAAGAGAACAAAACCTAAGAATGCTGTAAATGCACGTTTCCAAAATAAGGTCACACTTACAAATATAATGATGAGCATAAAAATTGCGCCAATTTCACTGCCCATTGATGCTTCTAATTTTTTACCTGGTCCCTCCGCAGCCAAAAACGTCAGAATGGTACTCATATCAAACATTCTATATCTCTCCTTGTTTCATTGATATCACATACCAACGGTCACTTTCTTTGACTAGGGTAAAAACATAGTGGTTTACAAGTTGTACCCCTGTCTGTTCATCTTTTAGGGTTACATTACAGTTCACCACATATTGATCATCTACTTGTGTGACACTCAAATTAT
Organism: Shimazuella sp. NTD248; assembly: GCF_059510395.1. Classification (NCBI taxonomy): domain Bacteria; kingdom Bacillati; phylum Bacillota; class Bacilli; order Caryophanales; family Thermoactinomycetaceae; genus Shimazuella; species Shimazuella sp. NTD248. The sequence goes on from NZ_JCAJZT010000006.1 coordinate 136,649, forward strand.
CCATACTCACAAAACTTTCAATGGAGGTTAAACCAGCAGATGCTTGTTTATTTTTAAAATAATAAGCTATTTCTTGCGGTTCTCCATTTGTGTATACCTTCCAAAACGTTTGCATAAAAGTCTCCGCTTGATTTGCAATTTCTCCAGAAACAGGGCTTCCTTCTGATTCCGGATCATCTATTGCAATATCACTAGCAACAGGCGGGGGAATCAAGTATGGGAGATCTACTACTCGAAAAGAATCACCTGCTTTTTTTATCGGAACAACCAAATATCGATCGACCCTTTTTTGATCCGACGGATTGGATAAACTTGTTAAAATCGTTTCTGCATAAACGGTTACTTCTTTCACTCCATCTCCACGATCTTTTGCTTGCCATGCATTTATATTCTGGGTATATGAGTTGTATTTCGCACCAGTCATATCTAGCCCAGCTTGTACATCTATATTACTGATTAAAAACGGCTGTAGCCTTTGTTTTCTGCTGTCTTCTTTTCCCTGTGTCCAGAAAAAATACTCTTTTGTAAACTGCTCTGCAAAAGCTAATTCACGTGTGTCGGTGGTAGGAATTTTTTGCTCATCTGTCGCTTGTACTTTTCTTGGTTCTACAGGTATCAATCCAAACTGAATGGACCATGCAATTGTAGAACTTAAAGCAGTATAGATTAGCAACCCCCAGAATAAAAACCTAGTCATCCTTTGTTTGCTTAAACGATTCATGGATGAAAATCTCCTCTAAATTTACTTCACTAGTGCAGCTTCAATTATGTAACGTTTGGGAGCAGGTCCAATATAAGAAAATGGATAACACGTTGATAATGTCAATATCGGTTCATCACGAGAGACAATAACAGTGCGATCATCAGGATTAGTAATCCACATTTTCCGTATCCGATAGGTGAATACACCTTGATTAGAAGATACTTGCAGAAGATCTCCAGTTTTTAATTGTCCCATCCGACGAAAAACGGTATCTCGATGACCTGCGATTACACAATTGTCCCCTTCACCTGGTAGAACACTACCTGCGTAATGTCCTGCACCCACGCTTAGCTCATCTTCGTCCGTTCCCTCAATCACAGGAATTTTCACTTTTAAACGAGGGATAATCAAATCTGCAAAATGTTGTCCAGTTTTAGGTCTTTGATCTTTCGGCACAATAATTGGTAATTTTCCACTTGACAATTTGGCATTTTCTTCTTGTTTTACAACCTCTGCAGTCGAAATAACCGTTTCATTATTTTGTAATTTTTGGAAGTATAGGATGAGCGAGTAGCTTCCATATGCTACTCCTGCTGTAACAATAAATAGAGCGATAATACGGTCCCATTTCATTCCGTTTTTTCACGTTTACGTCTAAGTAAAAAAGCCCCTGCTAATGCAACACCTGCACCTAATGCCGCTTGATTTAAATCATTTCCTGCAGTTTGAGGTAACTCCCCACCTTCTTCCGTTTGGGGAAGCAGAACATCTGACTGTTCTGTTTTGTTTACTTCCGTACTACCATCTTCCTCAACTTCATTAGAATCATGAGTCGAACCAACTTGCGGTGTAACTGATTTTCCTTTGGCTTTTGGTTGCTTCTCTGTGGAGGAATGGGATGGTGTAGGTTTCTCTTTTTCGGCAGGTTTTGTTGACTGTTCATTCTTTGATGTTTTCTCTTGTGCTTTTTGTTGTTTCGTTTCGTCTTCTTTTGGTTTGGTTTGCTCTTTGTTTTGTTTGGATTCAGTTGTTTCTTTCTTCTGCTGCTCTGAAGTCTGGCTATTACCCTTTTCTATATGTTTATGTTTGTTCTCACTGATATCGGGTTGTTGCTCTGTAACTTTGGACGCAGGCTCATCTAATGGCGGATTATTTGGTATAATCTCACTAGATTTCGTCTGTGGAACCTTCATCTGGGGTAGTTCAACATTTTCATTTTGTTCGACTTTGGAAGGAGGTTCGTCCAAAGGTGCTTTATTTTGAGGATTCCCATCCAACGAATTTGCAAATGCACTACCTACACCAGAAGACAATCCTGTTACCAAGCAAAGAGAAAGAACTGCTGTATTGGATACTTGACTCAACTCATTTTTTCGCTTGCGAAACTTCCTAGGGCGGTGATGTAAGAGTGGATCTTCTTCTTCAATACGTAAAGATTCCAATACTCGTTTTGGATCCTTTTGCAACGGAATGCCTCCTTCAAATCCTGAGCGAAAAAAGATTTGGCCAAATTCACCAAATCTTGTCGAACATCATTCAGCAAATTTTGTCTTTCCTGCTTCTTATTTTAAAAATAAATAGAACTAAATGTGCGTCTTTTCTCTATATTATTACAGAACAAGCCTCAATTTCAACACTTTTTCATATTTTTCGGACATTAGGTCTTGACAAATCATGTTTCATTTCGACAATAATCATTTGTCGAACTTCCGATGAGCAAAAAAATAGCCCTCTTTTCTAACTTGGAGGACAGTTGCAAAAAACTTAATTTTCGCCAATCGGCAAAAATATTTTTTTTATTTTCTTTCTTCTATATTGAAATATATCTTTTACTTTATCTTTCACGACTAAGGGATGAAACAATCGACCTATAATCCCAAATGGCAAGGCATAATGCACAATATCTGTCATCTCTACACTACTATGTAGCTGTCGGAAATGATGTTGATGGTGCCAAAACGAATATGGTCCAAATCTCTGTTCATCGACAAAGTACTCTTTTTCTTTCACATGTGTTATTTCAGTTGCCCAAGTAATCGGGATTCTGGCGATTGGGGTTATCTGATAAGTGAGAATTAGTCCAGGATAAATCTTTTTCGGTAATGAACTATCTACCCGAAAACGTAACCAACTTGGGGTAATATCAGAAAGGTTAACAGGATTTGAGAAATAATCCCATGCTTCTTCCAAGGGAATATCTAAATATTGGGTATGCTCCATTCGATATATTTTCATTTTTGCTTCTCCTATTAAACTGGATTTAGTATCCATAATGATAAATTAAGCAGAGCAGCAAACGTAACCCAAATTGCATAAGGAACAAATAACAAAGCTGCCCATTTCGATAGATTTCTAGAAATGACAATATAATAGAATATAGTAAATACTAATATGAAAATACTTACTAATGATAGTAACAAAGATTGCCAACCAAAGAACAAAAACGTCCACAATAGATTTAAAATCAACTGCGCAACATAGACTTGCAGCACAAATTTACGAATTGGAGTCCTCTCCTGTATATAAACAAGCCACCCTGAAATTGCAATCAAAATATATAATCCAGTCCATACAGGTCCAAATATCCAATTTGGTGGCTGAAAAGTTGGTTTTTGCAGCCCAGTAAACCAACTATTTCCCCCTGTTTCTGTCATCAAGGCTCCAATTAACGCCACCAAGAAACAAATAGATAGAAAGACAGAAAACGAAAGTATAGCATGCCTACGTTCTTTCACCATCACTCCCCCTTCTAGTTGTTAAACATATGCTCCAAGGTTCGTTTTAAGTCCGAATACTCAAAAGTATATCCACTATTTATCAATTTTTTAGAGGATACTCGAATCCCGTCTATTAGCAATTGATCTGCCATTTCACCATATATCGCTTTTAACAAAAAAGCTGGTATTGGTAAAACAGTTGGTCGGTTTAATACACTTCCCAATGTTTTCGTTAAACGATAGTTGGTGACTGGTTCTGGACTAACGATATTCACTGCACCTTTCAAATCTTTCTTTTCTATTAAAAACTGAATAATTTCAGGTATTTCATTTAGAGCAATCCAACTAAATGCTTGCCTTCCTGTCCCGATTTTTCCCCCTAATCCCATTTGAAATGGAAGTAACATCTTTTTTAACGCTCCTTCGTTTTTATCTAAAATTACACCAAATCTCATATGTACAACTCGGATACCTTTTTCTTCAGCTGGTTTTGTAGCAGCTTCCCACTGATGAACTACTTCCGATAAAAAACCTGCACCTCGATCACTGTTCTCATCCAATAGCTTAGAATGAGGTTGATTTCCATAATAGTGTATAGCAGATGCTGAAAGCAGACATTTTGGCGGATTTTTTAATTGAGCCAAAGAAGAGGATAAGAATTTCGTTCCTTGTACCCTGCTCTGCATAATCTTTTCTTTCTGTGTTCTTGTCCACCGTTTACTTATGTTTTCACCAGCTAGGTGAATAACCACATCCATACCATCCAATTGCTGCAAATCCAAGAACTGTTTCTCTGGATCCCATGAAATAGTTGACTCTTTTACATGCGCATTGCGTGAACGTACGACTCGAAAGATTTCATGTCCCTGATCACTTAGTGTTTGAACCAAACGTTGACCAACCATTCCGGTTGAACCTGTGATTGCAATTTTCAAGAAATCCCCTCCATAACACTGATAGCAACATGCTGTTATTTTCCTATTTATGACAAATTATTCCTATATTATATTTTCTCTCATGGTTCCATTTCCCCTTCTATTAAGTAGAAGAAAGGATGAACATCGACATTTTTTTTATTTTCTAATTCCATCTTTGAGTTTTGGATTTTGACTATTAAGAAAGGCAACCCTTTCAGGTTGCCTAGAAATTCTTGATTTTTAACTGACATTTTCATAAATGATGTCCCTGACGCAACCCATATAAAGGTAGCGCCAGGGTAAGTCCGGTAACTGTTAGTTTGACGGATCTTCGCAGGCCTACTCCAAAAAGTCAGTCAAATAACCTGCTGATTGCGCCTGATCAACAATTGTTGCCAAGACGAAAGCAATCTCAGCTGCTCTTCTTTTATCTGCAGCCAATTCCAAGGCGATTAGAGCCAACGCTGGATCACTTGGAGCCATCAACTTGGCGATCTCCTCGCATCCTCCTGCATCTTCCCGCAACTGCTGAATGAGCGGATGAGTCACGACACTCCTATGTATCATTGATTCCAACGTGCTCGTTTATTATATCAGATACTTATGAATAGTATATCTCCTTCTCATTCGAATCTAACTAACTTGAATATGCGATTTTCTATTTTCAAAATCCCACTCCGGATAATAACTGTCCGCCACGAGCAGATTTGGTCCTGTACATTTTGCTGCGGGGCACATACAATGCAATCGATTAGCTTGTGGATGTTGTAACCAATTATGAAAAATATCCACTAATTTTTGATTCGAGATGTTGCCAAACGATTGTAACTCTGCAAAATCAGTAACAGTCACATTCCCAGTAAATAGATTTATATTTAACCGATTTCTACCATCCGGGTCTTGTCTTACCGTAATGTCTGGATGTTGGTGCAACTCTAACCATAAACTTTGATCCCGTTTATCATCGCTACATGGAAAAAAAGGAAGCGTGCCAAATAAGATCCAAGTTTTTGGTTCCTTGATCAAACCTTCTACTGCATGGCGATATTCTTCTAATGAAAGCAAAGACATCCCTTTAGCGAAATCACTAGGATATAAAGGATGAACCTCATGTCGTTGACAACCCATTGCAACAATTTCTTCATGCATGTCTAAAATATGAGGAGCTGTAAATGGGCTCAAAAATGTTTCTGCTGAGACAAATACACCACTATCTGCTAACTTCTTCGCATTGTCTTTCATCAGCGTAAATGTTCTTTCAGCTACCTTTGCAGAAACCATTCGATCCATTTTGGCATAGACCATTCGGTGGAAATCTTCATCATTTCGGTAGTTATAAGATATATGGACGACATCCACATCTTCGACCCAATCTTCGTATCGATTGTATGGCAGCGTTAAGTTTGTATTCAACTGTGTATAAATCCCGCGCTTTTTCGCATATTGCAGAATCGGTTTTATGGCTTTTTCTACGGTATCAGGATGAAAAACAGGCTCCCCACCCGTTAAACTGATTGTTTGTAGTGTTTCTACTTCATCTAGCCGTCTAAATACTTTTTCCAAAGAAATAAAAGGCATTTCTTTTTCAAGCAGCGTCTCTCCCACTGCACAGTGCTCACAGCGAAGGTTACAAAGATTGGTAACCGTAAACTCAATACTTGTCAATTCATATCGTTGTTTTATTTGTACTGTATTCCAAGCGTCCCATGGGTCCCATTGTGGGGAAATCAGCTTCTTCATAACTTATCCTCTTCATCAGCAGATGAAAAATCATCTACATTTATAAAAAATTCCGTTCATCCATCGACAACATATTTCCTAGGAAATAGACAAACGCCAATCCAAATATTCATCATAGGTCATTTGCTTGTCAATTACCCCATCTGGAGTAAATTCAATGATTCGATTAGCAATGGTTTGTATAAACTGGTGATCATGTGATGCAAACAAAATAGTACCAGAGAAATTGGTCAATCCTTTGTTTAAAGCAGTAATGGATTCAAGATCAAGGTGATTGGTAGGTTCATCTAAGATCAATAGATTTCCTCCGCTGAGCATCATTCTAGCGAGCATAGAACGAACTTTTTCACCACCAGACAGTACACTTGGCTTTTTCATTACTTCATCCCCTGAAAAGAGCATTCTCCCCAAAAAGCCACGTAAATAGCTCTCAGTCTGATCCGTAGAATATGGTCGTAACCAGTCGACGAGATTCGACTCATTTTTCAGGAAGTAGTCAGCATGATCCTTTGGAAAATAAGCTTTCTTAATGGTAATTCCCCAATGAATTTCACCTGCATCAGGCTTTACTTCTTCCATCAATATTTGAAAGAGAGTCGTTTTAGCTAACTCCATATCGCCTACAAAGGCTACCTTATCACCTTTATTGAGGGTAAAACTCACCTGATCCAATACTTTTTCGCCTTCGATCTCTGTTGATAATCGATCCACACGTAAAATATCATTTCCTGCTTCTCGCTCTGGTTCAAATTGGATAAAGGGATAGCGACGTGTAGATGGTTTTATATCTTCTAATGTAATTTTTTCTAATTGTTTTTTTCGAGAAGTAGCTTGTTTGGATTTTGAGGCATTTGCACTAAATCGAGCAATAAAGTTTTCCAGTTCTTTTCGTTTCTCTTCTAGTTTTTTGTTCTTTTCTCTTGTTAATGTTAGAGCGAGTTGACTAGATTCATACCAAAAATCATAGTTACCAACATACAAACGAATTTCACCAAAATCAATATCCACCATATGGGTACATACTTGATTTAAAAAATGGCGATCGTGAGATACGACAATAACTGTATTTTCAAATTGAGCTAAAAACTCTTCTAACCAACGAATCGCTGCGATATCTAAATGGTTAGTAGGTTCGTCTAGTAATAAAATATCCGGCTTACCAAACAACGCTTGGGCTAACAATACTTTTACTTTTTCCGGTCCCGATAAATCTGCCATTTTCTTTTGATGAAGATCCTCGGTAATTCCAAGACCAGATAATAATATGGCGGCTTCAGATTCAGCTTCCCAACCACCCAGTTCGGCAAATTCTCCTTCTAACTCAGCAGCACGCATTCCATCCTCTTCAGAAAAATCAGCTTTCGCATATAATGCGTCTTTTTCCTTCATGATGTTATATAAACGCTCATGGCCAATGATTACAGTTTCGATAACAGGATACTCATCGTATTGGAAATGATCTTGCTTTAATACAGCTAATCTTTCTCCCGAACCAATCGAAATTTCCCCTGTATTTGCTTCTATTTCGCCTGATAGGATTTTTAAAAACGTTGATTTCCCTGCTCCATTAGCTCCAATAACTCCATAACAATTACCAAGAGTAAATTTCAAATTTACATCCTCAAACAACTTTCGTCCGCCGATGCGGTAGCTTACATTACTAACATGAATCATTATTTAGACATTCCTCTCCCTATCTCTGGATACCTTATTGTAACAAATAACAACGTAATGTTGTTTGATTACAACTATTTCTCCCTAACTTTACATGTAGATTACATTGTAGCAATTTTCAAGACAAATCGCATGGCTGTCTGTATACTAAATCTATCAAGTTAAACAAGACTTTAACAAACTTACATAGATGATCGTAAAACAATTCTTTGGGGGAATGAAAGATGAACGCAACAGTAGGAATTTTAAATGCAAGTTTAATGAGCATTCCATTATGGGCTTCCATTTACGCAATTATTCAACTTTGCTTCTAGGCCAATTGGCCTTTTTTTATTACCAAAAAGGACTGGAGCCAATTAGCTCCAGTCCTTTTTGACGCTTAACTCTTCTTATTGTCTAAAAATAATTTTGCCACTTGTGGACCATAATTACTCCGTACCAGTTGCAGCTGTTCATCACTTGGTTGTTGGACTTCCACTGACAATTTTTGGTGTTTGAGATAGGTTAATAATTTACTAAATTCTTGTTTCCCTATGGTTGAAATATTGATGTCATATGTTTTTCCATTTCGGAACACCAAACGATTTATAATCGAAACTGTATCACTATTTGCATCCCCAAATACGGTTAGCACAGATTTCTTTAAGTCTTTCCAATCAACTTTTTCTTTATCTCCAACATTCCAAAATTTAGATTCAACTACTTCTCGATCAGAGATATAGAAATAAGAATCCATACTAAAAACTTGGAGCGGAAGCAATACAACAAACAGTATGGTATTAATAGTAAGGCACCACTTTTTCATTACCTTTCCAGAATCGCCTCTTTTAGTAAACAAATAAAAATAGACAGCAATGGTACATGCGAAAAGGGCGAAAAATAAAGTACCAGGTTTTCCTTGAAAGTAAAAAATCTTCATTTTATCGGTATAAATTAGCTTTTGTCCTGCTAACAGTATTCCACCAAGGATGAGTGTTAAGAGGAGGGAAGTCGCTAGGCGAAATCGATAATGGGTTTTTGTTTGGCTCATAAAAAAACTCCTTCCCTGTCAATATATATTATACATCTTACTATACTGTTTACTATCCCCCTATTGTGGCACCTATTCATTACAAAAAGAAAAAAATTCTTTTACAGATTTACTACATCCTCTGTTTTTTTCGAAATAGAGCTTAATCTTCTTAAAGTTGTCACTTTTTCACCACGATTAAAATTTCATCAGCAACAGTTCATTTTTATATGTAAACTCCTTATAATAAACACGAGGTGAATGATTGGTGAATATTTCTTTTATACTATCCGTTTTCTACCAGTTTTTTTGGGTTGCATTGATTGGTTTAATGGCAATTGGTGGATATTTCATGTTCCGGAAATTTCTAAAGAGCTTACCGAAAGCAGATGGAAAATCGGAATTAGATTGGCAGAATCACTATATTGAAAAAACGATACATTTATGGAATAACGAACAAAAATCTCTCTTAAATGATCTAGTGCTGCCAGTTCCAGAACTGTTTCGTGATGTAGCAAAACAAAAAATAGCTGGGAAAATTGGGGAGATTGCACTGGGGCATAATGCCTCCCAAATGACAGAGGCTTATATTGTAGAAGGCTATATTTTAGCCACACCGAAAAGAGATCACAAATGGCTTATCAAGACATTGCAAAAGAAAAACATTGATCTGAAACCTTACGAACACTTGCTAGATTGATTCCCTTTGTGGCATAATAGAAATCAGAATTAAAAAGTGGAATACCCAAGTATGGTCTTGTGGCCTCTTGTAAGTAGGTTCATCGATCCAGCTTCTTAGGATCCGCTTTTTAATATACAAAAGGAGGCCCAAGAGAATGAAGGGTAAAGTTAAATGGTTTAACGCAGAAAAAGGTTATGGTTTCATTGAGCGCGAAGACGGTGGCGATGTATTCGTACACTTCTCCGCTATCCAAGGTGATGGATTCAAAACCTTAGAAGAAGGCGAAGCTGTAGAATTTGAAATCGTTGATGGCGATCGTGGCCCTCAGTCCGCAAATGTTGTTCGTGTAAACGGATAATGATTATAAAAAGAAAAGGAAGCACAAATTTGTGCTTCCTTTTCTTTTTGCATTATACTGAAAGGAATAACATGCATATGAGGTGGTTGTGATGAATAAGAAACGGTTGATATCTCAGATTATTCGATTTGCTGCCAAGTTTGTTCTACCTATTATCTTAAGAAAATTGCGGAAAAGCAGAAGGCACTAACGAAGCATCTTCAGAAGCGCATCCGATCCAGTCATTCCTTCCGTGATACCTAAATCTCTTGCTGTAGAGGTAACAGATTCTAAGGGAGCCGCAAGCAGTTCCTCTAACGTCTTCACACCAACCGCTCTACCTGCAATAATCTTCCGATCAGACAGACGATCATTGAGCAGACCTACATCTAAAGCTCCACACATGATATAACCGATTTCAGTAGTAATCGCAAGCAATGTTGTTTTGGGTAATTTCACTTCAACACCCAAAACGGTTGTTTTTTCATCAATGTTTATTGGTTTTAAATCGATCAAGAAAAACACCCCTTTCCCTGCTAACCTATGAGCAAAAGCGGAAAAGAGTGTTTTTTTTAATGCAAGCGTGTACTGTCTGTAAACGACTTTAAAGGATTTAATTTACCATCTTGAATCATTCTAATTTTAAGCATCTCAACTAAATATATCCCAATCATTTGGGAAAGTTCATCGATACTTAATCTTTCAAGCAAACGAAGTAAATCCTCATGTGATTGTTCTTCGAGTAAGTTAAGTACAATAGAAATAGCATCTTCTTCATCATCTTGGAGCTGATCACGGTACATGGAATATACTTCGTCAGCAAAACTCATGGAAAATCCTCCTCAAATTAGTCATACTAAGTTAATGGGGGGAATCAATTATGACTACAAAAAACATTACCACTGTCGCAATGATTGCAGCAATTTATGTTATACTCACTTACCTATTTGCACCACTATCATTCAACTACATTCAATTTCGGATTTCAGAAGTGCTCACTGTGCTCCCATTCTTCACCCGACTCGCTATCCCTGGACTTTTCATTGGAACAATTATATCCAATTTGCTCAGTCCAGTAGGGCTTTATGATGTGATTTTCGGCAGCTTGGCAACTTTACTTGCCGCTTACCTCACATCGCTGACAAAAAACCGTTACCTTGCACCATTACCACCTGTAATTGTCAACGCTGTTATCATCGGTGTCTTACTTGGTTTTATAGGGGGTTTACCAGTCGGTATTCCTTGGCTGATATTATACGTTGGAATAGGAGAATTCGGTGTATGTTACTTACTAGGACTGCCTTTTATTTTCCTTCTAGAACGTTATCAACATTTTCTTCCTTGGGCGAAGAAATAATCCATCTTTTCTGTTTGCTCGCTTTACGCAAATGGTAAGACTGAATACCATTTGCCAGCACTTGTCTTAGCGGTTCGGGCACATAATAATGTAGGACTTTTCCTTTACTTAATAATTTGTACCCCTTCCCATAAACAAACATACTAATAGTTGCTATATGGTATATGTTATCATCCACAAGTAAGTCTTTACCCATGAATATTTGTTGTATTTTTTGATAAGGGGGGTTCATTGGATTATATCTGACAGTCATCCCAGATATAGCCAAACTCCCTAATCTTTCACCTCTGAACCCAAAACCTTGTAATTTCATCATTATGAATTCTTCCAATAATGATTCCTCAAGCGTATACCGCAAATCTTTTCCATTTATTTCAATTACAACTGGATTGATAGGATGTGGACAAGTAGTATGCAAACCGCCCTTTGTCACTATACCTTTTGGGAGTGAATAAAGCATCTGCCCATTATTTACTAATCCATATTCCAACCCAGTCCATTTGACTAAGCTATCTGCTAAGAGATTTGGTAGCGGAGTCTCTTTATCCCATTGTACGATAAGTTCTTCTTCTAGTTCTGCTACAGGTTGGTTTAAATATTCAGACGCTTGACCTTGATACTCCTTTATAATATCTAAAATCCTAGGGCTTGGTTCTTCCTCCAATGGAAAGGCTCCCCCTTCCACTTTTACCAAATTACCTTCATCATCAGATAATAGTTGCAGATGACCGATATAATTTCCGTATTTTCCGGCAGCAGCAAGGTAAGTACTCTTAATTTTCTCTGGTTTTTCCAACAAATGATGGGTATGCCCTCCCATAATCACATCAATACCAGGAATTTCTTCAGCCATCTTCACATCATTAGGATAACCGAGATGAGATAAAACCAATATCAGATAACCTTCTGCCCGCAATTGTTCTATAAGGGAACGAACTGCTAAAAACGGGTCTGTTACTTTCCATCCGAGTGAACGATAAAGTTGATCAAACCAAACAGTAACCCCAATGAAAGCTAATTTTACTCCATCACACTCATATAATTGATAAGGCAGAAAAAGAGGATCATTTACGTTGCAGCAGACTGTAAAGAAAGTTGACTTGGTATACATCGCAGATAAATCAGCATGAGAGAAAGTAAGTAATTCGTTATTGCCAAGTGTAACAACATCATATCCTGACGCTTCTAAGATGGCTCTATTTACTAAACCATTCGTCCCTTCCGTCTCCCATCTCGCTCTATCCAAATGATCCCCGATATCTACTAAAAATCCAAATTCCCCCTTTTCTTCCCACTGTTTTCTTTGCTGTGACACATATGTATCAATCTGTGCTGCAGCTTCTAAATGGCTATGTATGTCATTGGTATGGATAAGATGTATTCGCTTCATTTTATCCCTCTCTCTAAAAAAGATGTAACCCATCCAAAATCATCTTTATGGCTACTAAAATTAATGTGATGCGGAATATAATCAACAGTACTCGATTACTCATTTTTTGTGATAAGTAAGCCCCTAATCGCCCGCCTATCCACGATCCTGGCGCAATGAACAGAAGAATGATCCAAGAAATATGCCCTTGTAAAATATGAGTAATACTACCTGTAATCGATGATAAAAAAATAACAAACATCGATGTTGCAGTTGCTACAAGAGGAGGAAAGCGAAAAATAATCAGCATCATGGGTACTAACATCGCCCCACCGCCAATGCCAAACAAACTAGAAATAATCCCAATGAAAAATGAAACAATGATTGCTGTTGGGGTATGAAAACCATAATGGTGAATTTCCCCAGTAGAATCTGTATAAGTTCTCTTCACTTCAGTTGAAAAAGTTATCGGTTTTAACCTATCCTTCAGCATCATAAGCAAAGATAAAAATAACAAAAATACCCCAAAACCTAACATAAACGAATCAGTAGAAAAAAACTTAGAAAAATATGCACCTACTAATGCCCCAGGCCCTGCACCAATAAAAAACAGCATTCCACTACGGTAGTCAATTCTCTTTTGTTTATGAAAGGTGATAATCGAAGATACAGCTGTGAGCATAACGATTAACAGAGAAGTCCCCGCAGCTACCTGAGCCGAGAGAGAAGTCAAACCAGCAAAGACTGTTGCTACATATAAAAGGCTGGGTACAATAATGATTCCCCCGCCTATACCTACCAAACTACCCAATGTTCCTGCAAATAATCCAATTAAGAACAAAATAACCCATTCTATCCAAATCATTACAATACGCTCTCCTAAAATAATTCTGTTTGTCTTGGTGCTAAATTTGTATAGGTAACCCTACATTTCTGAATAAATTGCTTGGCATTATCTACTGCGTCTCCCTGAGAATTGTTATTAAATAAAAGAATGATTTGGTTTGTTTCCTTCATCATTCTCTTAACACGCCCAACCCATTCATCTAATTCAGTAGAGGAATATCGATAAGCGTAGCGAATATCTCGCCAGTTAGGATTTTTCGTGTCACTCCAACCTTTTACATTTCGCCCATGAAACCGAATAAGTACCTGCTCCTTATTCGTCACCTCTGTTATAATGGGAACGGAACCATCTGGTACTTGAGGTTCATCACAAACTACATGTACCAATCCTTCATCCGCCAAAAAAGATAATGATTTCTGGCGATAAGCAGGTGCAAACCAACTTTGATGGCGAAATTCGATAGCAACAGGATAATCAGCAAATGCATGCCGTACTTTTTGAATATATCGCACATGCGATTCTTTACAATCATACCAAGGTGGAAATTGAAACAACAGGAGTGATAGTTTACCTGCTTCTTGCAGCGGAAGCAAACTAGCTTTTGTTTCTAGGACAAGTTCCGACCATGATCTCTCTGGTGCTTTTCCAACACGTCCATGCCCTGTTAATTCTCGATATGCTTTCACTACGAAACGAAAAGCATCAGGGGTAGACTTTGCCCACTTTTCCATACGATCTGCTGTTGCAATAGCATAAAAAGTGCTATCAACTTCCACTACGGGGAAATGACCAGCATATAAGGATAATTTGTCTGTAGGTTTTGTGCCAGTTGGATAGATGTCATGATCACCCCAGCCACAAACACCAACAAGAATACTACTCATGATGTACGCCTCACTCAAAAAAAGTTATTTTCATTTTATCATAGGGAAAGAGAAAGGAGGAACGATATTGGGGGTATCCCATCACTTATCTATTCATAGCAAAGTTATCGATGAATTAACATCATATTGCTATGAACAACTTCCAGCAGAAGGGTATGGTTTCCTCGCAGGAGTAGCGAGAGAGATAACACATTTTTTTCCATTGAAAATTTTGGATCCTTCTCCTTGCTCATTTGGTTATGTTCCTGAGGTATACTGGGAAACGATCAAAAAAATTCGATCGAGTCAGCTTAGTTGTCTTGGAATAATACATACCCATCCACATTTACCTGCATATCCATCAAAATCCGATGCAAAATATTGGGAAAGACCAGAGCTCAGTTGCTGGATTCTTTCCTTTCGAGAACAACAAAAAAAATTGAGTGCCTTTCAAATTCAAAGCGGGCAGATCAACCCACTCATTTATGAAATCATTTACTAGGAGTACACCCATGTCGATATCACTACATACAGATAAATACCAACTTACCATGATGTACGCACATTGGAAAAATAAAACCCATAATCATCGTCGCTCTTTTGAACTTTTCTTTCGCTCTCTTCCTTTTGGAAATGGCTATGCTGTTTTCGCAGGGCTCCAGCGAGCTGTAGAGTATTTGGAACAGCTTCACTTTACAGAGGAAGACATTGCCTACCTTCAAAACAATTGCCCTGATTTTGAAACAGCGTTTTTTGACTATCTACGGCAATTCCGATTTCAAGCTGATATCGATGCACTTGCTGAAGGAACTATTGTTTTTGCAGAAGAACCATTACTTCGGTTGGATGGTACGATATTTGAACTCCATCTGGTGGAAACAGCATTACTCAACTTTATTGGTTATCAGACATTAGTGGCGACCAAAGCTGCACGCATTCGCCATATCGCCCCAAAGGATACCTTATTGGAGTTCGGAAGCAGACGAGCACAGGAACAAGATGCTGCACTCTGGGGAGCTCGTGCTACGTATCTAGCAGGATTTGATGCCACCTCCAATTTACTCGCTGGGCAAACATTTGGCATTCCGACGAGCGGAACACATGCCCATGCATGGGTACAAGATTTCCCTAGTGAATTGGAAGCATTCCGTGCGTATGCATTTGCCTTTCCTAACTCCTCTGTATTACTTGTCGACACATATGATACATTGCGAAGCGGCGTTCCAAACGCCGTTCAAGTAGGGTTAGAACTACGAAAAAAAGGATATGAACTAAATGGTATCCGACTTGATAGTGGTGACCTCGCTTACTTATCAAAACAGGCACGTAGGATGTTAGACAAAGCAGGATTAAATCAAACCAAAATTATTGCTAGCAGCGATTTGGATGAAGAAACAATTTTAAATCTCAAACAACAAGGAGCCAAGATCGATGGCTGGGGTGTTGGAACCAAATTGATCACCGCCTATGATCAACCAGCACTTGGTGCAGTTTATAAAATGGTTGCAAAAGAAAATGATGGTACATGGGAACCTACAATCAAAATCTCTTCCAATCCAAACAAGATTTCTACTCCTGGAAGGAAGACCATCTTTCGGATCATCGATCGAGAAACAGAGAAAGCAATAGGCGACTGGATTGCGTCTTATGAACAATTGCTAAAAGAAGAAGAACCGCTTACCTTATTTCATCCCGATCATCCATACAAACAAAAGGTTGTCACCAATTATTTAGCTATCCCGCTTCTGCAACCATTACTCCGAAACGGTAAATTGGTAAAAACTATGCCGACACTAGATGAGATTCGCTCCTACCATCAGGAACAAATTCATCTATTTTGGGATGAGCAGCTGCGTATCTTAAATCCAGAAGAATACCATGTCGATTTGTCCAAACAACTTTGGGAACAAAAACAGACCATGATCGAGCGTATTTATAAAAAAGTTCATAGTAACAAAAAGGGTTGATGCAAATGCTGCATGAACCCTTTTTTAATTTTATCCCCTCTACCAGTAGAGAAGTTTAATATTTAAGATTATTTATGTAGTGTTGAATTTACACTTCTTTCTAGTATGATCTAACGAAAATATATAGCCGACTTCCTAATTATTCTATATACTTGAGCTTAACAGAATAACCTATTTCGTTATCGTTAGAAAAGAAAGAGGAGTGGAAAATGAAAAAAGGTGATATTGCTGCCATTATAATCGGTATCATCGTACTGGTCTTTCTATTTTGGTATCTATTTTTAAGAGACGATACTTCCAAATCAGAAAAAACTCCAGTCCAAACACCTAGTGCAAATACAAATACACAAACAGATAGTTCAACTTCATCTCAAAAAGATGACAGTCTATCACAATTTGGTTTAAGTGATAAAGACATGAATGATTTAAATAACTTTGTAACTGATTTTGCCACCAAATTTATCAGTTATGATAAAAGCAAACCAAAGGAACATTTAGATAGTGTCAAAGACAAGATGACCCCAGAATTATACTCTCTACAAAATCAATTTAATACGAATTCACCCGATATTAAAAATATTTCAGTCAAACAAGTTGACATTGTAAATATTATCCCTAGTAACGAAATGACGAGTGTAAATCTCAATGTAAATGTGACGATCACCACCGTTCAAAATCAAACGGTCACAACAACATACGTAGAGAAGTACCTTCTATCTCACAATTCTGCTAAGTGGAAGGTGGTGTCAGTAGGAGATGCCGAAACAAACGAGTAGCGGTTGGATTGGTATTGCTATTGCAATTATTATGGTTGGCGCTATGTGTTTGGGAGTTATTTCCATTTTGCTTTTAGCCATTTTTAATGATAATAGCGGCTTACAACAACAGTCAGACTCACAGGATGAGGTAGTTATCCCTTTTAAAGATTTATATTTAGAAATAGCAGATAAGTATCCATCTGTACCATGGAATGTGTTAGCAGCAGTTCATCAATTATCACCTGAGTACTCCAAACATATGGAAGCTTGGAACAGCTATAGCGGTTCTTGTTCTTTTTCTCCCGCGCTTGCAAATAAACTAAGTTTTAAAGATCCAACCAAAGCTGTGACCGACACCCTTCGGAAAAGAACATTGGATGCTATCTGTAAATACTCCAAACAAAATGGCATCGATCCACAACTTACTGCTGCTATCATCCAAGTAGAAAGCAGCTGGATTATAGATAACGGTTCAAGTGCTGGAGCTTCTGGTCTTATGCAAGTAATGCCCTTTCACTTTAAAAGTGGGGAAGATCATTTTGATGTAGATACCAATATCATGCATGGTACGCAAGTTTACAAAGATTGTAAAAGTGAATTTTCAACGCAAAGACTAGCACTTGCTTGCTACAATTGGGGTGCTGGTGCACTCCATAACGCTGGTAACACGATACCTCCATCCAATAAAGAAACATATGCATATCCGGGGAAAGTAGAGGCTGCCTATCTTGAAATAAGCTCATCAAGCCCAGCAACTCCTGTAGATACTTCTGGAAATGAAACTGATAAGGACAAAAATAAAAATAAAGTTACAACCGCAGATGTAAAAAAATGGTTAGATAATAAAGCAAAACAACTTGCTGAATTAACCCGTATTCAATCAGATGAAACAAAAGGAAATAAAACTTGTCGAGACAAAGTCAAGAAGATGAATTTAACAATGACTACAGGTTTGGCATGTGCGGTATATATGCAAGCTCCTGCTGATTATCAAAAGACAGATGAAGCCCAATTTGACTACGTAAGTGCCGTAGATAGCAAGGCAAACGAGTTGGTAATGGGCTCTGGTTCATTAATTTTCAGTGGTGCGTCTGGCTTTGGAGCAAAAGTGATTTTAGCAGCCAGTCGATGGAAAGGAACACCATATTCTTGGGGAGGCGGTACCGTAAATGGACCGAGCAAAGGTGTTGACCAAGGTGCAAATACGGTTGGATTTGACTGTTCTCACCTTGTCCAGTATGCAGTCTATCAAGCATCTAATGGAAAAGTAGATGTATCTCCCCCTGCTAAGTCTCAAGCGTTTTCTAAATTGGGTCAAACGGTAGCTCAGTCTAGTGTCGGTGCCATGATCAATATGAACTTACTTAAACCAGGTGACATAATCGCCTTTGATATTGATGGTCCTCCTGGAACTTGGGGTCATATTGGAATCTATATGGGAAATAATCAGATGATCCATGCCCCAAAAACAGGAGATGTAGTAAAAGTTGCTTCTCTAAAAGACTCCTATTGGCAAACCAAACCATGGAAAGTCATGAGATTTGGTTAATCCTGCCAATCAAATAGAAATAAACCTTAATCATAGTAAAAGCGCCATCTTATGAGAATGGCGCTTTATTTTATTTAACAAAGTAGTAGTTGATAATCGTTCGCTTTAAAATTTTTAAAACTATATCTTTTTATAATAAATTTAATTATAATGAGATTAGTCTTATTCTTCGGCTGATTGTACTTTTTTCTCTTGGCTTCTCAACCTAATAAGCTGATAGACATGACTAACAACTACTTTTAGCACTGCGTAGGTAGGGATGGCGAGCAGCATTCCTAAAAATCCTGCTAAACTCCCTGCAACGAGCAATAGCAATATGATGGTAAGCGGATGAACGTTTAAGTTTTTCCCCATCACTCTAGGTGTAACAAAATTACCTTCTACTTGTTGAGCGATAACTGCCACGACCAATACCTTGATAATCATGGAAGGAGAGTGGATAGAAGCGACGATAGCAGCTGGTGCTAGTCCAATCAGCGGTCCAATATAGGGAATTACATTGGTAAACATTGCGAAAATTGCAAGTAATAATGCATACGGCATTCCAATTATGAGATACCCAATAAACACGATCAATCCAATTGTAATAGCAACTAGTACTTGACCTTTGATATAGGAACTCAGGGCGAGATCGAGATCATGTAAGATCGATACTCCATGTTCACGTTCCCTCTCTGGCAAGAGTCGAAGCACATATGGCGCCGCTTTTTCTCCCTCTTTTAACATGTAATACAGAATAAAAGGAACCGTCACAAATACGAGGATGATGTTTGTTACGATACCAAAAAAGCCTGCCAAATTACTGCCGATAGTAGTGTAACTGGTCTTTATATAGTTGACTACACTGTCAGCAATCACATTCCAATCCACATATTTATTCACCCAAGGATTATGGTTTAACTCATTAAATTGAACTTTAGCAGCGTCTAGCATAGAAGGAAAATTATTAATTAATGCTTCAAACTGACTGACAAGTAATGGTCCAATCGAAAAACCCAAGAGGACAAATAATCCTAAGATTACCAAATAAATAATCAAAATGGAGATTCCTTTTGGAATTTTAAACCGAAGCATAAACTTGACGATGGGACGAAACAGATAAAATAATACACCTGAGATGAGAAATGGAAAAAACAAAGTTTGTACAAAAACGACAATGGGTCGAAAGACAAAACTCACCTTACTTCCTAATAAAACGATGAGAAGTAAGAAAATGATGGCATATAAGGTTCGAAAAAACTTAGTTTGCGGCAACTTGTTCCATCCCTTTCAATCTAGCAATTGATTCTACGATTCATCTTAACACAAAGTAAGAAAAACATGATGTTCACATGATTTTCACAAAAATGGCTTTTAGACACAATATAATCTTCTTAAAAAAGAGGATTTCTCTTATTTGAGAAGAACTAATCACTCTGATTTGTTTTCTTCTGCATAGGCGGCATTGATATGACCACCTACGATAAGAACAAGAGAAGAGATGTAAAACCAGCCTGTTAAGATGATGATTCCTCCTAAATTTCCATATACCAATGAGTAATTGTTAAAGGAAGCATAGTAGGAAAAAACAAGAGAACTGAGTTGCCACCCAATTGTCGCAAAAATAGCACCAGGTAATGCCTGTACAAATGTTACTTTTGTATGAGGTGCCATGATATACAAACTGAGGAGAACAAGAAACACCATTGCGCTACTGATGAACCAACGAACATATACCCATAAGTGGACAAACCAAGCATCCAGTGCAATTTTACCAAGAAAATAGCTCGCTAAAAGTTGACCAAATACCGATAAGCCAAGGCTGACCAGTAATCCCGCAAGCAACCCAAACATGAGGAAAAAACCCAGCAGAGCTCCTTTCCAAAAACTTCGATTATTGTTCACTTGATATGCAAGGTCCAAACTGCGGATAATCGATTGAAAGGCAAGCGAAGCTGTATAGATGGTTGAAATAATACTAAAAGACAATAATCCACTATTTTGTTCATCTAAAATACTAACCAAATTATTTTCAATTAAATGATAGGTGCTTGATGGAATTACAGGTTTTAATACAGATATTACATTTTCACTACTATATGGTAGGTAACCAATCAGTGTAACTGCAAGTAAGAGAAAAGGGAAAAACGAAAGTAAAATATAATAGGATAGCTGGGCTGCTATATCAAAAACTTGATTATGCTTTAATCGGTAAATTATGGTTTTTAATAAATGTACCAATGAAGTAACCTCCAGTTCCACTTACCTACAATATTGACTGAAATACGGTAGGTTAATCTTTTGAAATCTGTGTAATATTTCTAAAACTCGGTTTTCTTTTGTTTTATAAAAGTTTAATATATTTATGTCCAAACTTTTCCGTTGAGGTGATAAAAATGAAAACATTAGCTCTTCATGAAATGGGGGAAGTAATTCGCAAAGTTCGTAAAGAACGCGGTCTTCGCCTTGAAGACTTAGCGGATGAAAATATTTCTCCTGCTACTGTCAGTAATATCGAACGGGGCGTCGCACATGTCAGCCCTGAAAAAGTAACTTATTTGCTTGAAAAATTAGAATTACCTATGAGCAAACTACCCGAAATGCTTGTCCAAGAACAAGTCGAACTCAAGCGAGTAAAATTTGCTCTTTTAACCATATCCACCTTGCGCCAAATCGGATATGTCGACGATGCGTTAGCAAAATTAGAAGAATTAAAGCTAGACGATAGTCATCCATATATCGCACATGCTTACTTCTATAAAGGCAAATGCTACATGGCAAAAAAGAAATGGAAACAAGCAGAACGATCTTTCTACAATGCGCTGCGCAGTGCTCAACAAAATTCATATCAAGAAAATAATATGGAATCTGCGAGTTATCTTTTACTAGGGGTATGCAGCAACCATCAAGGGCATTTGGAGCAAGCATTAGAGTACATTAACGATGGTCTACTCGCCTTTTATGAAGACGGTGAAATGCAGCATGTCAAACACCTCTTGCATAAACATAAAGGAATCATGCTTCAAAAATTAGGCCGGATAACAGAAGCAATGCAATTGGTTCAAGATTCATGGCACTTATTAACAGAAGTAGATGATATTGAAACTACGCTTGGATTTTACTGGCTTCGCTCTGAATTATCCCGTCGTACTGGCTTGATTGAAGAAGCGATCGAATATGCCGTGGAAGGTATCGATATAGCCCGTAGAAATAAACAATACAGTGCAATGTTCGATTTATGGATCGTTCTTGGAACTATTTACACTGCACAAAAAGATTGGGAAATGGCAGAAACCTCCTTCCTCATGGCTCGCAAACTGGAAGAAAAAATTCCAATTGATCAGCGGTGGGTGACGGTCTACAGCCGTACAGGAGTCCTGTACTTGAAACAAAATAAACTATCTGAGGCATTTGAATACTTCCAACATGCGATTCGATATGCTACTAAGTTTCAAGATGCACCTCAGTTGGTATCCAATTTAGTACTTACTGGTGAACTTTGTCAAATGATGAATGACACAAATAAAGCAATTCATTTCTTTGAACAAGGGATTGAAACCGCTCAAAAATACCAGTATAAAGATATGGAATGGAAAATTTGGTATAACCTAGCTGGCTGCTTTAATGGACAAGACGAAGAGAAGTTCCAACACTGCATGCGCAAAACCTATGAAATTAAAGAAAACATACTAGATGGTCCGAATGAGCTAGGATTGGCAAACTAAAATATATTTTGCTATGGAAGGAACTCCTCTTGGGGTTCTTATTTTTGTATTAGATTACATTCAAATGCATAAAAACAATGTAGGATATTCATAAGAATTTCATTTCCTACTATACTTGAGCAAAAATAAATACAAATAATCCCAGCGAAGATATGCTTGGCTGTAGCGTCCTTTGTTGCTCTTTACAACAGACGCGAAAGACATGTATATCAAGCGAATTTGGAATAAAATGTTAGTGGATTTACTCAACTGGAGTTCCCAATAAACGAATAGTTCTCCAAAAAGTGTAAATGGTTGGAAATGCAATTTATTCATAGAAGACGGTCATTAACCCTCGTATTATGTTATACTTTTGACTTAGATTGATTGGAAAGGATGACGAAAACATGCAGCATTTAAACTCTGAGGAAATAGTTCAATATATAGCAAAATCGACAAAAAAAACTCCTGTTAAAGTCTACATAAAAGGAGACCTTGAGAAACTTTCATTCTCAGATGAAGTACAAACTTTCTTTTCTGGAAATTCAGGTGTCTTATTTGGAAACTGGGCAGATATCGAACCTGTCTTAAGCGAAAATAAAACAGCAATACAAGATTATGTCGTGGAAAATGATCGCCGTAACTCGGGTGTACCATTACTTGATTTAAAAGACATAGAAGCTCGTATTGAACCAGGTTCAATTATTCGTGAACACGTACAGATTGGAAAACAAGCGATCATCATGATGGGCGCTGTGATCAATATCGGTGCAGTAATCGGAGAAGGAACCATGATTGATATGAATGCTGTTGTCGGTGGACGAGGCCATATCGGAAAAAACTGTCATATCGGTGCAGGAGCCGTGATCGCAGGAGTAATTGAACCTCCTTCAGCAGCACCTGTAACGATTGAAGACGATGTACTCGTAGGAGCCAATGCCGTTATTTTAGAAGGCGTGACAGTAGGTCATGGCTCTGTAGTGGCAGCAGGTGCTGTAGTTACAAAAGATGTACCACCAAATGTAGTCGTTGCAGGTACTCCTGCTCGTGTTATCAAAGAAATTGACGAAAAGACAAAATCCAAAACAGAAATCTTAGAAGATCTTCGCAGTCTATAGGAGGTTTCATCAAATATGGCGGATTGGGTCTCTTTGGACCATGAATATATCATGTCCACTTATAGCCGTTTACCACTTGTAATCGATCATGCCAAAGGCAATTATCTTTTTGATATCAACGAAAAGCGGTATTTAGATTTATTCACAGGACTAGCAGTAAATATTTTAGGGCACTCCCATCCGTATTTGATGAATGCGCTGGCTAAACAAGCCGAGCGCTTCCTGCATATATCGAATTTTTTCTATAGTCCTCCAGCTATTCGATTAGCAAAGCGATTGGTAGACAATACGCTCGAGGATGGAAAAGTATATTTCTGTAGTACTGGTGCAGAAGCAACCGAAGCAGCCATCAAAAGCATTCATAAATGGACTAGCAGACAAGAAGAAACCAAAGAAGGAATTATTGTTCTCAAAAATAGTTTTCATGGTAGAACGCTTGGTGCTCTTCGCTTAACACGTCAACCTGGTATTTATCAAGATTTCCCAACACTTCCAATCCGAATTCATGAAGTAGAAATAAATGATATTGCTGGATTAAAAGAAGTATGTGAAAATCATCGTCCTGCTGCTATTTTAGTTGAGCCTATTCTCGGTGCTGGAGGTATCATACCTCTGACACAACAATTTTTACAAACAGCACAATCTCTTTGTCAGGAAAAAAATATGTTGTTCTGCTTGGATGAAATCCAGACAGGTGTTGGAAGAACAGGAACATTATTTGCTTACCAAGCTTATGATTTGCAACCTGACTTGATCCTTTTTGCTAAAGGCATAGGAGGAGGATTACCTCTAGGCGGAATCATTGCAGGGCCGAAACTAAAAAACACATTCCAACCAGGTGACCATGGAACTACCTTCTCTCCATCTCCCCTGTCTGCAGCTTTAGGTAATGCGGTTTTAGATGTATTGCTTGAACAAAAACAACTGGAAAAGGGAAAAGAAGTCGCAGATTTCTTATGGAGTGAATTACAAAAACTGCAAAGGAAATTCCCAGCTCTTATCGAACAGATTAATGGACGTGGAATGATGATTGGAATCATCACCACACTCAGCAAAACAACAATCGAACAACTACGACAGGAATTTTTAGAGAACGGAATCTTAATCAATATTACAGCGGGTACCGTTATTCGATTGTTACCACCTTTGACTTTGACAAAAGAGGAAGTAATACACTTTATCGCTATTTTTCATCAATTATTATCAAAAATGGAGTAAAAGGCATATGACTGTTTCTTTGGACAAATGGATACAAATTAGACGACAATTGCACCAAATACCGGAGCCTGGATACTTAGAAGAAAAAACACAAGCATTTCTTCTATCCCAGTTAAAAGATTTACCTAATATAGAACTAAAAACTTGGAAAACAGGCATTATCGTCAAAGTTGCTGGAACAGCACCACGCAAACGAATTGGTTTTCGTACAGATATGGATGGATTGCCGATTCAAGAAGAAACCGGCTATGAGTTTCAATCCACTCATCCTGGATACATGCATGCTTGTGGACATGATCTTCACATGACGATTGCCCTAGGATTGGTTTACCATTTTTCCTATCATCCTGTGAAAGATGACCTTATTTTTATTTTCCAGCCAGCTGAAGAAGGACCTGGCGGAGCAGAACCAATGATGAAAAGTATCGAGTTTCAATCTTGGAAACCAGATATGATATTTGCCCTGCATATCGCTCCTGAATATCCAGTAGGTACCATTGCTACCCGCTCAGGTATTTTATTTGCTAATACGGCAGAAATTCATATCCAGCTCATCGGAAAATCAGGTCATGCCGCTTACCCACATCAAACGAATGATATGGTAGTGGCAGCAACGCAACTTTTCACCCAACTTCAAACAATCGTTTCACGTAATGTGAACCCACTAGATTCTGCCGTTCTTACTGTTGGAAAATTAACGGCAGGCACGAAAGAAAATATTATTGCTGGAACTGCTGAATTGAACGGAACTATTCGCACCCTTTCTTTAGAAACGATGAAAACAATGCAACAACGCGTTAAAAATATTGTCCAAGGTATTGGTACGAGCTTCCAATGTGAAGCTATTCTCAATTGGGGTATGCAATATGTTGATGTCACAAATCACGAAACAGTCACCAAACAATTTATGAACTGGGTACAAGAAAAAACCGAATATCAATTGATAGAATGTAGGGAAGCGATGACTGGTGAAGATTTTGGTTACTTTCTAAAAGAAATTCCTGGCTTCCTATTTTGGCTTGGTGTGGACACTCCATACGGATTACATCATTCGAAGATTACCCCTGATGAAAAAGCAATTGGTGTTGGAATCGATACGATGATTCAATATTTAGAGGAGATTGGAAATTAGGATGTAGGAGGAATGGACTGGATGAAAGCCTTGAAACAAGTCTCCCCTTTCTCTAGTAATGGTGCAGAGAAAGCGAAGCATGCTGTCTTTCAAAGATTGCAGCAGAATAAACAACTCCAATCATTTATGCAAACACATCCAGATATTCCGCTCTCCACCTATTGGCGCTCTATTCCTAACGTAAAACAATATGTTACGGAAAAAACAGCTTGCGAATGTTGTCGTGGTCTTGAAGGATGTACAAATATAATCACTGGCCATTTTCCAAAATTAATCGAGTACAATGGTTTTTTTGACCTGCAAATGCAACCTTGTCGTTTTCAGCGTGCTGAAGAAGAAGCAAAACGTCGACGTTCTCTTATACGCTGTGAACAAATCCCTTCAGATATCCAAAAGGCAACATTTGAAACATTTGTCTTAGAAGCTAAGCGCGCGAAAGCTTTTCAGGCTGCACTTCATTTTTGTGTCGCATTTCGGGACGATAAAGCGACTAGGGGACTTTACTTGTACGGGGATTTTGGTGTTGGCAAAAGCTATCTGGCAGGGGCTATCATGAATGAACTAGCAGTGTATGGCGTTTCTACATTGATGATTCATACATCTGCTTTGTTTTCCGAGATGAAAAATGCTATCTCACAAAATGGGGAAGGTATCGCGGAAAAATTAGAAGTTGTCAAAACAGCACCTTTGCTGATATTGGATGATATAGGCGCAGAATCTTTAACACCTTGGATTCGGGATGATATTTTAGGTGTCATCTTACAATACCGTATGACAGAACGTTTACCAATTATTTTCACTTCCAACCTAACCTTAGAAGAATTAGAAGAATACTTCTCCAATACTCCAAAAGGCGGCGAGGAACTCATCAAAGGCAAAAGAATCATGGAACGGATCAAACACTTTGTACAACCGATCTTCGTCGACGGAGTCAACCGAAGAACTGAAAACCATATATAAAAAGAAGCTAACTTTTATTATTATGGTTAGCTTCTTTTTTTACTTAAAAGAAACGTGCCCCTACAAATACAAAAAAGAAAATAATAAGCACAAATAGTAAAACAAAATAAAAATTTTTACCCAACCATCTTATCATTTTTGCATTAACCTCTTTCTATCATTTAGAATTTAAATTATATTAATAACATATACAATGAAAGGGGTATCATCATGAAAAAGAAATTACCGATCACAGCAATGTTTACCCTTGTTCTAACTTTATTTGCATTTACTTCCCAAGCTTTTGCCTATCAATTGTATGAGGTAGTAACAAGTACTTCTGGCAACTATATCTATGTGCGTGATTATCCATCAACTTCTACAGGAACAATCATAGGCAAAGTATACGATGGCAAAACTGTAGATTATCGTTGTTATACAAAAGGAACAACGGTAAGTGGATACTTTGGCACCAGTAACATTTGGGATAAAATCTACCTTGGAAAAGACCATGCTGGTGTTTCTATTTATGGATATGTTTCCGATACTTATATTTATACCGGTTCGGATGGTGGGTCTGGTCTTCCTTGTCGATAATATCATATATCAAACGAAAAGAGGCAACTTTCCTGTTACCTCTTTTCTCACCTAATTTGCTAATCTTAACACATACATCCTCATATGAATCCCCTCTTCTTACCTAATCGAAGAAGAGGGGATTTTTGTATCTTTACTATCATTAGGGAACCATCAGGAAGTAAAATTCATTCTTTTTACAATTTATTTCAAGCCAATTCATAATATAATTAAACTTTATACAAAACATATAAGAAATCTATAGCTTTTTTCACTATAGTTCATTTAGGAAAGGGAAGAAAACAATGATTTATATAAAAAACAAATTTCATCATACACACAAATTTCTTTGGATGATGGTAATTTGTTTAAGCTTGACTCCCTTTCTGGCGATTTTCCGAGCCCAAGCAGAAAATCCTGAAAATCCGAAATGGCAGCAATGGCTAAAATTGAATAGCCACCCAATTGAAAAAACTCGCCCCGAAGTAGGAGATTATTATAGAGACCTACGCTTTTTGGATCAAGTCCTAAAAAACAAACGGATTGTATTTTTAGGAGAGAGTTCACATGGAGCAGCAGAATTCAATTCTACGAAGGTACGTCTTGTACAGTATCTCCATGAAAACCAAGGATATCAAGTACTCGCATTTGAATCAGGATTAGGGGAATTATTCGCTGTAGATGCTCAAATAGACAAGCAATCAGCCGTACAATCTATGAAAAATGGATTATTTGATATTTGGCAGACAAAAGAAGGCCTGCCGCTTTTTGAATATATAAAGAAAAAGAGCACTACCAAAGATCGTATACAACTAGCTGGAATGGATATGCAGCCAGTCGGTTCCTATGGGACATTTTTAAACAACTGGTTTCAAAAGATTGATCCTCAGATGGGAAAGTTAGCAAAGCGAACGGAAGAGCGATTTTCCGAGTCTCTCCAGCAATCGGATGCAGAATCTTTTCATGATGACCAGCAGAAAATGATCGAAGCATATCAGATTTTATATCAATTTACGAAACAACATGAAAAAGAATTATCTCAAATCTACCCAAATGAACCTAACTTGTTAAAAGTAACCCAATATGTCTTACAAGATCGCATTCAGTCTGTAACAAAAGTGATGCCCTATTATGTATCCTATAACAACTATCTTGAATCAGGAAATAAGCAGTTAGCTGATCAAGCTTTTGATAACTATTACGTAGCACGTGATCAGGCAATGGCAAAAAATTTGGTTTGGTTAACGGAAAAACTGTATCCTAATCAAAAAATCATCATCTGGGCACATAATCTACATATTCGGAAAAACAATCCGCAAACGCAAAATCCTAACCGAAGGTCTATTAACAGCTTAGGTCATTTATTACCAGCTAATATCAGGCGTCAATCTTATGTTATTGGGCTTTATATGAATCGAGGAGTTTCCGCTTTAAACGATCGTAAACCTCTTAAGGTGCAGTATCCCCATCCAAAAGGAACCGTAGAGTCTATTCTAAGTAAAACAGGCTATCCGAATCTATTTGTCGATCTATCAAAGGCAAAAAAACGAGAGGAAACTTCATGGATGTATACAAAGCGCGGTATTTTAGATTGGGGAGGTTGGGATGAGCAACTCATACCAAAAGATCAATATGATGGGATTTTATTTATCGACCAAGTGAATATGCCCCATTATTTGAGTGATAAATCTACAGATAAAATCATCCCCTATTTTTCTAATATCTCTGATCCGAAAGATAAGTAAGCCCGCCTTCTGATCCTACAGGGCGGGCTTCCCTATTCATCTATTTAAACAATCGATAATCGTCGTGCCCCGTGAAGTGTGCGAATTCGATGATCCACTCACCCACGGGGATGCGTCACACCGCTGAAGTCAGCCCATCCCGATCCAACTCCTCCTCCAATCGCACACCGTTCTTCTTGAGAGCTTCCCACTCTTGGGGGAACAGCTCCTGAAGAGCCTTGAACAGGCGAGTGTTGACCTGACCCTTGTGGTACAACTTGACCATCAGAACCTTCAGCATTTCCTTAAGGGCGTTCAGATCAGCCTCCACTGCGTCCAGCCGATCGACGAAGTCGGTGATGGAAGTGGTCTGGGGCATCCCGGTCATAATGTTCCTTGTCGACGTGACACTTCAAGTTGCTACTTTGATTATATTTTAGATAACTCAGAAAATAAATATCTCTTCCCCATCATTCCAAGCACAAAAATAATCCCTTTGCTTTTCAGCAAAGGGATTACACAAATCATTAACCAATGGAACCTTCCATCTCAAACTTAATCAACCGGTTCATTTCAACCGCATATTCCATTGGCAATTCTTTTGTAAATGGCTCGATGAAGCCCATGATGATCATCTGGGTTGCCTCGTTTTCACTCAATCCACGGCTCATCAAGTAGAAGAGTTGATCTTCACTCACTTTGGAAACTGTTGCTTCGTGCTCCAAGATGATGTTATCGTTTTTGATCTCATTGTAAGGAATCGTATCCGAAGTGGACTCATTATCTAAGATCAAGGTATCACATTTTACATTTGCTTTGGAGCCTTCAGAGTTACGGCCAAAGCTCGTCAATCCACGGTAGGTTACTTTTCCACCTTGTTTACTGATCGACTTGGATATAATCGTTGCCGTACAGTTTGGTGCTAGTGCAGTAACTTTAGCCCCTGCATCTTGGTGTTGGTTTTTACCAGCTACTGCGATGGAAAGAACGTCTGCTTTTGCCCCTTCACCCTTCATGACAACTGCTGGGTATTTCATCGTCAATTTACTTCCGATGTTACCATCAACCCACTCCATATGTGCACCGCGTTCTGCGACAGCACGTTTGGTCACTAAGTTGTAGATGTTTGGAGCCCAGTTTTGGATGGTCGTGTAACGACAACGAGCGTTATCTTTTACAATGATCTCCACTACTGCACTGTGCAAAGAGTTAGTACTGTATACAGGAGCGGTACAGCCTTCTACATAATGTACAAAGCTTCCTTCATCTGCAATGATTAAGGTACGCTCGAATTGCCCCATATTTTCGGAGTTAATGCGGAAGTATGCTTGCAGTGGTACTTCGCATTTCACACCTTTTGGTACATAGATGAAACTGCCGCCGCTCCATACTGCACTGTTCAATGCAGCAAACTTGTTGTCTGCTGGAGGAATAACGGTACCAAAGTATTCTTTTAGTAACTCCGGATACTCACGAACAGCAGTATCAGTATCGCAGAAAATTACCCCTTGTTCTTCCAGTTCCTTTTGCATGTTGTGATAAACGACTTCTGATTCATATTGAGCAGATACTCCTGCAAGGAACTTTTGCTCTGCTTCTGGAATCCCAAGTTTATCAAAGGTTTGTTTGATTTCATCAGGTACTTCTTCCCATGTTTTCCCTTGGCGTTCAGAAGGTTTTACATAGTAGGTGATGTCATCAAAGTTCAGTTCGTCCAATTTACCAGGCAACAAGGAAAACCATTTGCTATTTAAATTACTTGGCATTGGCATTTTATAAAACTGTTCGAGAGATTTTAGGCGAAATTCCAGCATCCAATCTGGTTCGCCTTTCATTTTGGAAATCTCTTCTACGATTTCACGAGTAAGTCCACGTTTGGCACGGAATACAGACACGTCTTTATCGCGAAAACCATATTTATACTCGGATAGCTCTGGTATCGTAGTCATGAAACGCTGCCTCCTTCTTTGTTTTTATTGCTTTACACCTTTTTCAAGTGCTTTCCAAGCTAATGTCGCACACTTTATTCGTGCTGGGAACTTTGCCACCCCAGTTAACGCTTCAATATCTTCAATCGGAAATTGTTCCGTATCTATTTCTTCTCCTTGCATCATTCGTGAAAAAAGATCAACCAAATGGAGTGACTGATCGACAGTCAAACCTTTTACCGATTCTGTCATCATCGATGCAGAAGCCAGGCTGATCGAGCATCCTTCGCCTTGGAACTTTGCATCCTTTATCATACCATTTTCTACGTTCATTTGCAGAGATATTCGATCTCCGCATGTTGGATTGTTTAGTTCGATGGAGATAGCACTATCATCGAGCTCCCCTTTATTGCGAGGGCGTTGATAGTGATCCATAATAACTCGGCGATATAAATCATCCAAGGAAGACATGTCCGAAATACTCCTTCGTTTTTTGTAACCCTATCACTAGTTGGTCGATATCTGATTCATCATTATATAAATAAAAACTAGCCCGAGCAGTTGCTGTTTCTCCTAGTAATCTCATCAATGGCTGGCAGCAGTGATGTCCAGCACGAACGGCAATACCTTCCGCGTCCAGCACTGTTGCAACGTCATGTGGATGAATGCTATCTAAGTTAAAAGTAACAGCTCCAATGCGATTTTCCAATGGGCCAAAGAATCGAATTCCATCAATTTGGGATAATTTCTCTAAAGCATAGGCTGTTAATTTGCGGTCATGAGCTTCTACTTGATCCATGCCCACTTCTTGCAAATAATTGACAGCTGCTCCTAAACCAATTGCACCCGCGATAATCGGAGTACCACCTTCAAATTTCCAAGGCAGCTCTTTCCACGTAGCATTTTCTAGGTCAACATGGTCAATCATCTCTCCACCAAATTCAACTGGCTCCATCTCTTCTAACAGATGCTCTTTTCCATATAGCACTCCAATACCAGTAGGACCCATCATTTTGTGACCAGAAAAAGAGAGAAAATCAACATCCAGGTCTTGTACATCTACTTTCATATGAGGAACACTCTGTGCTCCATCAACTGTTATAATGCCCCCAACTTCATGCACCAACTTGGCAAGTTCTGCAACTGGGTTGATGGTT
Source organism: Shimazuella sp. NTD248 (assembly GCF_059510395.1). Lineage (NCBI taxonomy): Bacteria > Bacillati > Bacillota > Bacilli > Caryophanales > Thermoactinomycetaceae > Shimazuella > Shimazuella sp. NTD248. The sequence continues at coordinate 168,613 of NZ_JCAJZT010000006.1, forward strand.
CCAAGTACATTAGAAACATGTTGGATCGCAACAATTTTTGTTTTATTGGTTATGAGCGGACGTACTTTTTCCAAAAGAATCGTACTATCTGCTTCTAACGGCATGTATACCAATTTTGCGCCTGTTTGTTTTGCAACTTGCTGCCAAGGAATGAGATTGGCATGATGCTCAGCGGGACTGAGCAAAATCTCATCTCCAGCTTTGCAATTCACCAAAGCATAACTCCGTGCAACAATATTCATACTTGTTGTAGCTCCGCGGGTAAAAATGATCTCCTCACGCTTTTTCGCATTGATAAACTTTTGTACTATATCCCGTGCACCTTCATAAGCATCTGTCGCTCTTGTACCAAGCGTATGCACACCACGGTGGACATTGGAATTATACCCTTGGTAGTAAGCTGCTACTTTCTCGATCACACTGTTTGGTTTTTGAGAAGTTGCTGCACTATCCAAATATACAAGGGGATGATCGTTTACTTGCTGAAATAGAATGGGAAAATCCTTTTTCCATGGGTTCATGATGTAAATTTCCCTTCAATAGTCTCATGAATACTTTCACGCAATGCTGCTGATGGGATATCAGCGATAACGGTATCCAAGAAACCTCGAATGATCAATTTAGAAGCTTCCTCTTTCGAAACACCTCGAGACATCAAATAAAACAATGTCAAAGGATCAATACGACCTACACTAGCAGCATGACCTGCCGTAACATCATTTTCATCAATCAATAAGATTGGATTAGCATCTCCACGTGCTTCAGGGTCCAACATTAACACTTTACCTGTCTGCTGCCCATCTGATTTACTAGCACCTTTCTCAATCTTAGTGATACTGTTGATGATACTGGTCGCTTTATCTTTCATCACAGAGCGTGCTTGAATATCACTTGTGGTATGGGTGCCAAAATGAAGAATCTCAGAAGTGATATTGGACCGCATTTCACCAGCACCAAAGGAAACGGATTTTACGTCTACATGTCCGCCAGTTTCTTGGAGATTTGTAGTACTCTTAGAGATAATTCGGCCATCGCTGAGATCTGCGACAATCCATTCCATATCTCCATCTCGTCCTACTGTTGCAAAACGATTCATCACATCTACAACTGAGTCCCCGAATTGACTGACGGTAGCAACTTGAACTTTGGCACCTTGTCCGACAAATGCCTCGATCACACTATTACTAACAGCCGCATCACTGCTAGTACTCAAGAAGTTTGTTATGATCTCTACTCGGCTATTTTCTTCTGCTACGATTAAAACATGCGGGAACATCCCAGCCTTCTTTCCATCTAACCAAAAAACAGCTTGCAATGGCAGTTTGATGGAAACATTGCGCGGAACATATATAAATGCTCCTCCTTGGCTGAATGCTTGGTGAATCGCAGCCACCCGATCCGTAGTATCTTGTCTAAAAAGATACTTTTTCAATAATGTTTCGTGTTGCTTGTATGCAGTTTGAAGACTGGTGAAAATAACACCTTGATCCAAGTCTTTTTCTGTGTGATATACCACTGCATCGTTTTTTTGCACCAACACATTACTATCTTCCAAGATTAATCGACTGACCACATCGGGTAATTCATCTGCTTGTTCAAGCTTTTCACTTGTCTGGTATAACTGAAACTCAGAAAAATTCCATCGATCAATATTCGTTTTTTCTAATTTAGGCAAAGGAAGGGAATCGATCGCACTAAAAGCTTCAAGTCGTTTTTCCAATGCCCACTTTGGTTCATTTTGAGCTTGGGATAATTGGCTAATTTCTTCGCGACTGAATACACTCATTGTTGGCACCATCCTTATACCCTATGTCCAACAGTTTCATCTACAATGCCTAGCTCTTCTTTTACCCAGTCATATCCCTCTTGCTCAAGACGTTCAGCTAATTCTGGACCACCAGATTTCACAATTTTCCCTTGCATAAATACGTGTACATAATCTGGTTTAATATAGTTCAACAGGCGTTGATAGTGGGTAATAATAATCACACCTCTATCAGGACTTCTCATTTCATTTACACCAGCTGCAACAATTTTTAATGCATCTATATCAAGACCAGAGTCGATCTCATCCAAAATGGAGAAAGTAGGTTTTAACATCATCATTTGTAGAATCTCATTTCGTTTCTTTTCTCCACCTGAAAATCCTTCGTTTAAATAGCGGGTTGCAAATGATTCATCCATATCTAATACTTCCATTTGTTTATCCATTTCACGAATAAACTTCATCAATGAAATCTCGTTACCTTCTCCACGCTTTGCATTGATCGCACTACGCAAAAAGTCAGAGTTTGTAACTCCACTGACTTCACTTGGATATTGCATCGCAAGAAACAGTCCAGCACGAGCTCGCTCATCTACTTCCATCTCTAATAGGTCTTCGCCATTGATGGAAACATTTCCACTCGTTACCACATACTTTGGATGTCCCATCAAAGCAGAAGCAAGAGTACTTTTCCCTGTGCCGTTTGGACCCATAATCGCATGGATTTCTCCACCATTTACGGATAGATTCACACCTTTCAAAATTTGTTTATCTTCAATCGAAACTTGCAGATCCCGAATACTGAGGTTCGGTGTTGACATAGTCGCATTCCTCCACGCACTTTCCACCTATATATGAAAATAAGGTAGTTTTCTCATTTTTGTGTAGCCTAAATTAGATTGATTATCATGTGATTCTCATTTTATTCTAACGTAGACACTCCCATAGATCAAGGTGATCTTGATTTACCAATAAATCAGGAAGAAACAAAAAATTAATAGTAAAAAAATTCCTTTTTCAATGGGATGATTATTTTTTAATTAACAAAAGATGATACATATATTTTATATAATTACTTTGTTATTTATAATAAATTTCCACTTTATATTCACGCATTGCTCACATTATTTTATGCCCACTTTTTATGAGAATAGTGTACAATAGAAAGTATCTTTTGAAAGATTCTCTCTTCATTATTCTCTATTTTGGGGGAAATTTTGTAACAACTGGGGGCAGAAAGGATGAAGAAGTATAATTTAAATACAGCTGATGTTAGTGTTAACCATTATATTCAATCTAAAAATGTTATTTATTTACGTTCTAAAGACAAAAAAAAATTCCAAATTCATGAAAATAATGGTAACTATGAGACATATACCGAGCAAGACTACCTCAACAGTTTAAATAATCGCAGATTGCTCCGCACATGGGAAAAATGTCGATCTCAAGTAAAAGTTGCTCCTCATCTACCTGAGATTATTAAGGTAATTATTTATGAAAACACTTTTGATGATTTAGAGAAACTAGTTATCAAATCACACGAAGAAAGCAGCACATCTTCCATTAATTTCCAATCTATTCGACAACTATTTTCCAAAATGAAAGAGATTGCTCTCCTCATAAATAGAGATATAGATGCAGATTACTGGACTGAATTGACAGATTTCTTCCAAACCTGCATGACTCTTCAAATACTTAATGAGTCGTTTGAACGTACTTCCAAAGGGCATTAGTTCTTTGCATTCTTCATCCTCTCCATTTTTTACAACTTCCAAACAAATAGGATTTCCTATTTAATTGAACTCATATGGTGAATTATATTTTCCAATTGCTACACTTTAATAACACTTCTATACTGCATAAATATTCCAATACATTTATAAAAGGTATTTTTCTTTTATCTAAAAAAACCAGTCAAATCCCTATACAACAGGGAAAATTGACTGGTTTTTTTCTCTCCGCAGATAAAATAGTTTATCTTATCTGCAAAAGGCAGGCTATGCATCTGTCTGCACTTTTAGCCTTGCTAATTGGCTAGTTTTCTTTACATCTACAATTCTGTTGTTACTGTCTGCAAATATTCCTCATGAAAATACTCAATTACCTTTTCCATCATTACTTTTCTCGTTAAGATCCCGACAAACTGATGACGTATATCAATTATTGGTATATACGAGCGATTTACCAATACTTCAAAAGCAAATGAAAAAATGGAGTTGGCCATAATTCCCATGTGATTCCGATCCATTGCATCCAATACACGATACTCTTTTAATTTCGAAAAATCGAGCTCTTGTGTCTTATTAGGGTTAATGAGAAAATCCAATATATTCGTCTTACTGATAATCCCTTCAACCTTACCATCTGGATGAATGACTGGTACGGAAGTTGTACCTTTGCGAGTTAATACAATTAGAGCTCGCTCCAGTGACCAATCTGGTTCTAATACAACCACTTTCTCTTTCGGAATAATTAACGGAGTAATCTCTTTTGTAAACAAAAGGTCGGCATTTTTATTCATAAATCATAGTACTCCCACTTCCCTTTAACCGGGTTAATCTTCTGTACTTCCGTCCGTTGTTTGAGGGAATAAACAGTCCTACAATATTTATGGTACCGCTTTCTTCTGTAGATTGTCAATACATTTTCTGTAAAATTACAATATTACATCGCTAACTCTACGTCTTTTTTTCATTCATTTTTGTATCCCAAAGTTCAAATACCCTTTTATGTATCATGATAAACTCTGTATTTGTTTCATAAGAAAAAGCCCTTATCGGGGCTATCTTCTTTATCTCCATAGGTATGCTTTTGAAAAGATAATCATGCATTCCTTTACAAACCTAAAATATGTTCAAAAAGTTTGGTATAATGAAATTGTTGTATTTTCTTAAGAGAGGATTTTATATTTGGATACACAAAAAAAAGAACTTATTAAAATGGTATTATCGATTATCAAACAAATTTATCAAAAGACTTTACAATTGGAAGAAGTTTTCGGCTCACAAAGCATACATATTTTCCCTAAAAGCTATGATCCCCTCAAAGAGTTAATGGAGTTATTACATATTTCAGGTGAAGAGTCCGTGCTAGTATCAACACTAGTTGGTATTTACTTAGAAGGCGATATGACAGTTGATGAAATCATAATTGAATTGGAAACATTGACTGTACAAAATGTAATTGCATAAGCATAAAACCAGACATATGATAGTCTGGTTTTCTTTCTTTTAATAAAAATCCGCCATTCACGACGAGTTTCCTCCATTACAAAACTATTAAGAAATTCCATTTTTGATTAAAGTAAATGATTTATCTAACCATTCTTCCATGTTTATCATAGGAGTATGAAAGAGTACACAGTAAATATATGCACCACTTATCAGATCGATAAGCACATCACTGTTTACGTCGCTGCGAATCTCACCTCTCACCTTTCCTCTTTCCAACAAAATATTATATGCATGTCTTCTAGGTATTAAAAAATCTCTTTTATACTGCTCCCATAATGATGAGGTACTCAGCATACCAGCTATCATCTTATGTGGTGCATTTTCAGGGGTATTTAATTATTCATTCATAGAATGAATAATTTCTTTCAGCAAGATACGTAAGTCTTGCATAGTATTCCCTGTATCAGGAATTTCAGTTTGCTCAGAAGCCACCCCAAAAGCGTCTGAAATTAACTCATCTTTATTCTTCCATCTGAGATAAATCGTAGGCTTACTAACTCCAGCACGGCTTGCAACATCATTCATACTAAAATTATTCATTCCATTTTCGACCAACAGAGATCGTGTAGCTTGTAGGATATCGTTATTAATTTTTTCATCTCGTGGTCTTCCACGCTTTGAAACTTTATTATCCAATCTATCACCTCATTGTTACGAAATTTCTTTACTATAGTGTAAATAAAATCATGAATCAAATATTATGAAGAAATTTCGGATCAATTTCGTGATAAATTTTTACTCTTTTCATGCGATTAATCTTCTTTATATTTCCGAAAATAAATTTTTTCAAGTTTACTCTATATATCAAGTATAAAAAAGAGCGGGCTTATTAGCCCGCTTGTAAACTCTGCTTTATATCTGCTACTTTTTGTGCAAATGCTTCATCAGACAAGACTGGATGAGCTTCTTTTCCTTGAACACTCTCCGCCGGTAAGCTCAACCAAGATTTGCATCCGCCATACTCAGCTAGCATTGGAATTTCCACTGGTTGCTCTAGTTGGTAAACACGAAGTAACAACACATGTAATGGAAGTTTCTTTTTCCATTTTAACCGTTCTGCTGCAAATTCGTTAGTCCAGATATGATGAGGATTGAGTGCTTTTAGTTTTTCTTCATCTAATAACTCCATGTCTTCATATAACTCAGCGTAATACTTCACCATTACTTGTTTATCTTCTGGAGACCAATTTTTGATGCTTTTTGCAATATTCCCTTGATACTCCTCTTTCAACAGCTCTGTTTTCTGATGCTCATATGCTGGAAATAAAAAGAAGCTATCATTAGTTACTTCAAAGTGGCGGGTTTCTTCATGAATTCCACCTTTTCTGAGCAGCATGATTTGCGTTCCTTTGCCAAGCTCGTCCAACGTTACAGCCCAATCACGTAATGCTATATGTGTATTTGTTTTCATTTTATAAACCTCTCTATCCTCATCTATCCACCACAAAATAGAAATCGCTTATCTTCATCAACATCTCCAATGTTACCACAAAACTAACTTCATCAGCTAATAGGTCGATAAAAGATAAATTGATTGATTACATAATTGTCTATAATAAAATTAAACTATCTTTTTAGTAGGAGGATTACTATTAATGTGGCTCTTTCTAGCCTTTCTCTGCTTTCTTTTCAATGGATTGAGTGCTTTTTTCTTTAAGATCAATACGATGAAAGGCGGTACATCAGAAAAACTGCTTTTTGGTTTCTATCTATCCGGTTCCTTGGGATCATGCCTTTACCTTTTTTATACCCAGACTTGGGATTGGAATTGGAATACCCTTTTAGCCGGGATCATCATAGGACTAGCTGCGACATTAGGTAACTTACTATATAGCAAATCAGTCTATATCGGTCCTGCTGGCTTAACAGCAACCGTTGCACATAGTCACGTCATATTGATAGTGTTTATGTCTATCTTCCTTTATTCAGAATCTCTAAATTGGTTTGAAGGATTGGCTATTCTATTAATCATCGTTGCCATTTTACTACTTCCATTTGATCCAAATCAAAAGTTACGCATTCAAAATAATCTGTGGTATCTCTCTGTTGGTGTTGCTTTTATTGGCTTTTTTATTCGAAACGGCGGGTTAAAGATTACAGAGGAAATCCATCTCAACAATAATCCCATTATTTTTCTTTCTTATGTATTTGGATTGATCTGGTTTTCTACTACCTTATGGCTAAACCGAGAAAAACATCTTAAAACAACAGGTATATTCTTTGGACTATTTGCAGGAATACTCTCCTTTGGTATGATGCAAACTTTAGCAATTGCATTAAAACTTGGACCTGCCAGCATAATTTCACCAATTGCGTCGGCTAATGGACTGATTGTTGCAGGACTATCGTATCTCATTTATAGAGAAAAATTCTCGAAATTTCAATTTATATCATTCATCTTATTGTTAATAGGGATTATCCTTATCAACATTTATTGAACCTCTAACTTAATCATTGTAAAATAGTATGTATTTAAGATACAAAGAGATAATTGATGATTCAAATAAATGCTTGCTTAAAGGAGCTGATTGTCATGCAATTTTTGGTCCTTGCTTATGATGGAACGGATTCAATGGCGAAGGAACGACGCTTAAAAATGCGAGCTGAACACATTTCATTAGGGGATAAATTGGTGGAGAGCAAAAATATGTTGTTTGGAGCAGCTATATTGGAGAATGATCAAATGATAGGATCTATGTTAGTCGTAGACTTTCCAACACGTGAAGATGTGGATACATGGTTAGCATTGGAGCCATATGTAATAGGAAACGTATGGGAAAAAATCGAGATAACCACCTGTAGAGTTGGCCCATCTTTTGAAAAGATTTTGTGAGAGGCTTCCAACCAGCTCGCAATAGAGGTGGGTTAGAAATAAGAGTAGAAAAAACAACTGGCCAACAAAAGAACAACATCATTAAGGATGTATAGAGCACCTTCATATCGGTATACATGGTACCCATTATCTTCCGCAGTCACATTGTCATTGTAAATTTTCTGCTCAAGTAGAGTAATTATTTTAGTTGCTGAATGGATTGGCTAACGCCAATTCCACTCAGCAAACGCGGTTCAATTTAGTTATTTTTGATCTTTATTGAACCTGCACCCAATTGCTTTAGGATACGGAATGTTCTTGGAAGATCTTGCACACATTCCTCAAATTTTTCTGGTTCGACTGTTCTGTCCCGTGCTTCATTACGTTGACGTGCGATTTCTGGATTTACGTCAATAAGGATCGAAAAAATGTAATAACCAGCTCCCATTCCCTCTATCATCTTAGTACTACGTGGCACTAGAAGTGAGCCGCCAGTTTGGAAAATGGCCCATCGTCCATACTGAATAGCTTCCTTAAATTTCTTGTCTAGCTCCGCCCGGGTGGAATCAAAATACTTATCTGGATTCTTTTTATCATAATCCGAAGGGAAATAGAGATCAGGATCAAGTTGATCCATTTCCTTTCCGAAGACGCTAAAAAAGAACATTTCCAACTTTTTTACGATAGTACTCTTCCCCGCTCCTGGCAAACCGAACATGAACACCATAATCGGTTCATTCTTTTTATATTTTTTCAGCACGTACAAGAGCTTTACCCGATTCCAAATGTTCAAATCTGGATTACGGAGAATAAGGAAGACTAGTTTTAGATTCATGTGAATCTCTTTTCTCTTGTATCGGTCATATTCCTTAATTAATTCAAACATATTCAAAATAAATAAACAACCTTATCCGAGCAAAAGAGAGGATTCTTTGCCTATTAGTAAAAAACCCCTAAGTACCAAAGTACTTGGGGGTTTGAATTATTCCCTGAAAACCGAAGAGTGAGTAACACGCCTGATTA
>NZ_JCAJZT010000007.1:0-173924 GCF_059510395.1 Shimazuella sp. NTD248
GTTGTTCCGCCTCAGTATAAATGCTGATTGCTTCATCGTACATCTTATTGTGCAAATACCATTTTCCTAAAACAAGTAATGAACGAGTGTAATAACTTTGATTGTTGACGGATTGACTGATCTTGATGGCTTCTTCAATGTATTCTTTTGCTTCGTGTAATCGATTAAGTTTTATTAATAGATTCCCATAATTCATGTAACAAAAAGGAAATTTTTGGGATGTAGGGGCTTTTTTGCGAATATCTAATGCTTTCACATAGTATCTTTCTGCCTCCTCGTTATTTCCCAGTTTTGAGTATGCAGTACCCACGATTGTCCATAATACAAAAAGACGTCTATATCTACGATTAATACGTGCAATGTTAATTCCTTCCTCTGCAAATTCCAAGGCAATTTCAGGTCGGTTCATTTTTGTTAAAACATTCGCAAACATCGAATACATTTGGATGAGTGTCTCTAATTCGACTCTTTGGAACAGATCGTAATTTTCTTGCTTTAATTGTAAAATTTCTTCCTGCATTTTTTCTAACCCACGTAATGATTTTTCATAATGACCAAGTTCATCAAGGTAGATTGTTTTATTAAGGAGTAGCGAATATTTGCGATCTGGTTTCCCTTCATCGGGAATAAACGCTTGTAAGCCAGCTTCTGCGTAAATTAATGCTTGTTTATAATCGTTCTCAAGATAGGCGATTCTGCTTAATTCATTTAAGGTAATTGCTTTGTAATTGGTGCTTTCTAACGAAGGCACCGAATCAATGGTTTTCACCGCAATCGAAAAGTTCTCTTTTGCTTTGGGAGAGACTTTATTTTTTTTTCGATTTTCCAGATAGCATTTTCCATATAGGTAGTGGGCAACAGGTGCAAAAGTGCTCATTTTTAATATGTTGTTCTCTTTGTTTAAGTCATTTAGAGAAGAAAGTGCTTTATCTGGATCAGAATTAAGCATTTCTTCAATGTCAAATAACCTCTTTTTTATTTTCCGTTCCTCTAACTCTGATTCGCTGACAATCCCAAACAGTTTTTCTGCAAGTCCTAATAATTCTGCATACATCACATATTTGTCCTTAATGACATTGGGCAATCCTCGTTCGATATTGCTTAGTGTTGTTACCGATAGATTTTCATTTGCTAAATCTTCAAGTCTAAGCTCTCGATTATTCCTTTCGATGCGTAGAATCATGCCGATTTTTTGCAAGTTCACAGCCAAAACTCCTTTTTATAAAAAACGGAAATTTGATTTTCAAAATACAGTACAATACACGGCATAAATAGTCAAACTATTTTTTATTATAAAAATAATACTTATTAATATAATTTTGAAAATAATTGGTAATTATTTTATGATTTTAGTACACCTTACCAAAGAGAGGAAGGTTGTCCTAGCTGCTTTCTTCTTCTCTTTTATAAATAAATAGGAGGTGTATCCTATGGGTGATCGAAATTAAATTGATTCATAGGGATAGTTATTTTTATATATTTTTTGGAATGTCAGTAGTTTTGCGGGAGGGATGAGGATGGGGTTCAGAAGATCAGTAAGTCTCGACTGGATCATCGAGAATCGCACCATCCCGCTGGAAGTCACTGATGTTCTTCAACAGGTAGCAGATGAATATGGATATTCTGCTGATCAGATGTATCAACAGAGACAAGGTATCGTGGATGAACTCCAAGCAAGAGGAAAGGGGTACATCGTAAAGTTTCTGTTTCCAAATAGCATCAAGGACGAGGAACGCTTTATTCATGCATTGATCCGAATGGAAATAAGGCGTTTGCAAAAATAAAAGGAAAAGGCTGTGGTCAAAAATGGCATTGAAATTGTGCGTGGAGGGCAGCAGAGATAAAGTGAGAGATTTTGTGGAGTCGATCCGAATGATTCCTCAGTGGCGGTTTTACAGCGGATCAAAGGTGACGATTGGAGCAGACGAACTGAAGATGGAATACTACTTTGATAAAAAGCCTTATGAGAAACCTTCTTTACAAACGAGAAAAACGTCAAGGTTAACGATTACGAGTATCGACGATCAAAAAATTGAAATCGATCTATTAGATGCAGAAGTGACAGATATGGGGAATGGAACTACTTTTGTTCAAGGTAGAAATTTTGATATTTTTGCAGATAAGTAATTGACTAGGTTTAAGACAGGTAAATCTTATGGTACTACAAAGTACTGATACTTAGATTTGCCTTTTACTTTTAAAAAATAAATACTTTTCATCTTCGAGGTGATTTGCATAGCTGATGGTATAAATTAAAAATAATATTCCAAAAAATACTTGATTTTTGAAAATAAATCCTTTATGATATCCGCAACGATCCGAACATACATACGATATAAACAGATAAAGGCTTCGTGATATACTAATATTAAGCATAGGGGCTGACTTTGCGTGACTTATGATTTGCTCGATCCGAAGAATGATTTTGTGTTTAAACGTATTTTTGGCAGTGAGAAAAATACCCAAATTTTATTGGCTTTTCTTAACAGCATCTTGCATAAAGATGTGGAGGAACCAATGCTCACGGAGATTGTTTTGTTAAATCCGTACACGGATAAGGACTCACCAAGTGATAAGCAGTCCATTTTTGATATAAAAGCAAAAAGAGCGGACGGTTCCATCGTAAATGTGGAAATGCAGTTGTTTAACCGGTATGATAATGAAAAACGAGCATTGTATTATTGGGGTAAACAATATACGGAACAACTAAAGGAAGGCGATCCCTACAAACAGCTAAAAAAATGCGTTGTGATTAACATCTTGAATTTTTCGATTATCTCAAACGACAGGTATCACAACGTATTTCGTTTATGGGAAGACAGCGAACGGATTCTTTTTTCAGAGGATGAAGAGATTCACATCTTGGAATTATCCAAGCTGGTAGGGAAAAGTGCCCCTAAAACAAGCGGTTTACTCAATTGGTTATTGTTTTTGAAAACCAAAGACAAACGATATTGGGAGGTGTTGAAAATGAATGAGCCAATTCTTGGGAAAGCGATGAAGGAATTGGAATATTTAAGTCAAGATGAAGAAGCACGCAGACTGTATGAAATGCGCCAAAAAGCACTTCATGATGAGGCATCTTCTATAGCAGGAGCGAAAGAAGAGGGAATAAAAGAAGGGGAAGAGAAGTTGAAAGAAAAGATAGTGAAGATGATGCTACAAGAAAAAATGGATATTCAACTGATATCGAAATTAACTGGGATAGAAAAAGAGGTTATCTTAAAAATGAAATCAAATATTTCAACTTCTAATACGAAAGCATGAATCTTCAAGAAGAACAGGCCAGAAAAATGATACAACATAACGAAGAAGCGCGCAGATTGTATGAAATGCGCCAAAAAGTACTTCATGATGAGGCATCTTCTATAGCAGGAGCGAAAGAGGAAGGGCTAAAAGAAGGTGAGAAGAAAGGGATAAAGAAAGGAACGGAAAAGGTAGCGAAAATGATGCTACAAGAAAACATGGATGTTGGGCTAATATCAAAGCTAACTGGTTTAACAGAGGATGTTATCTTGCAGTTAAAATCAAATATCTCAAGTTCCAAATCGAATGAATAAAGGTTTCAGGAGAGGCTGAATAATGCAAATAGGACGGACAATGACAGAAAGACAATTGCTGAGTGAAGAGGAAGAAGCGCGCAGACTGTATGAAATTCGTCAAAAAGCCCTTCATGATGAAGCCTCTTCCATTGCTGGAGCGAAAGAAGAGGGGATAAAAGAAGGGAAAGTAGAGGTAGCAAAGATGATGCTACAAGAAAAAATGGACATTCAACTGATATCGAAGTTAACTGGTCTAGCAGAAGATGTCGTTTTGAAGTGGAGAAACAAAAGTTAGTGTGATCTTTGCAATGTAATGCTTTAAAGTATCCAAATGGATATTTTAAGGCTTTTTTTGTTTTTCAAAATGAAAAAAGACAGCATCTCTGCTGTCTTAGTAGATTATAATTCCAAAAAATTAAACTTCTCTTAAATATGTATTATTTGCCAATAGGGTCTTTGCGTCCAAAATAGGTCATAGAGACACCCCCTATACATGAATCCCCCACTTCATATTGGCTTGAAGTTCAAACATTTTTTCGAGACATTGCATATAGGAAGTGTGGTCTTCTGTTTTTTTATAACCATAGCATAAACCTAAAATTACTTCATGTTGTTTTTTTATTAATTTGTATTTTTTTGCTAATTCGAATGCTTTTTGTAGGGGATTTATCGCTTTTTGGTACTGTTTTTGCTCATGATAGCAATTTCCTAACAATATTAAGGAATCTAACATAGCTAATTCATCTCGATTATTTTCGGAAATCAAAAATGCTTCAGATATAAAGGAATGCGACTTTTCATATTCTTGTTTAGCGATATATAGTTTGCCTAAGTTTGTCAATGCGTAAAAAATATCTTGATCTTCTACTTTTTCTCTGATGGACAATGCTTGAAAATAATATTTTTCAGCTTCTATTGTGTCGTTCATGCTTTCGTATATCTCTCCGATCGTAATCCAAAGCGACACTAATTTATCAAACTTACCATTGATTCTAGCTATTCTTACTCCTTCATCAGCAAATTCAAGAGCGCTTTTATAATGCTTGGATTTCGTGAGTACTCCAGCAAAAATGACATACATCTGTAAGATGGAATTAAGTCCGATGAGCGTCAAAACCTTTGTTCCGTCTATAGCAGAAAGTCTTTCCCATAGTTCTTCCAGTGTTTTTAAAGATAGCTCATCTCTGTTCAATTGTTCAAGATAGTTTGCTTTATTTAAGAGTAAAAAATAGATATTTTCTTGTCGTTGTCCATTCTCGCGAAATGCTTTTATCCCATTTTCCGTGAGTTCCAAAGCTTTTTCGATGTCGAGTAGATGATAATAAATTCTTCCTTGTTCATTTAAAGAGGCTGCTTGCAGGTTAGAATCACTTAATTCTGGACTTTTTTCTACCAGACGAAGAACTTCACTGTAATGTTTTTCTGCTTTTCGCAGCATGATATCATTATTTTTCTTTCTCTTTCCAAAATAACAGCTTCCTAATAAAAAGTGATATAAAGCAGAAAGTCTGCTGTCTCTTTTTAAAAAGCTCCATTCTCCCTCTAATCTATGGAGAGAATTATCGATATCAGCAGAAATGATATCTTCTAAATATAATAGCTCCGCTTCTAATTCTTTATCTTTTTTCTCCGCTGCGCTGATAATGCCGAAGAGTTCACCGCCCATGCCTATTTTTTTCGCATAATACTCCATTTTTTCTTCTGTGACATTTGGTAGTCCGCGTTCAATATTGCCGATCGTAGCAGCAGATATAAATTCATCTGCTAAACTTTCCATGCTCTCTTTTATTTCCTTTCTTCGTTCTTTTAGTTTTGCCCCTAGTATTTTTCTATTCATTTGTCACATCTCCCATAATAGAGAATGTATTTTTTATTATAGATTCGCAAGGGAATTGCAATTTCCTCTAAAAGGAGAGAAAAACATAATAAATATCCCGTTAAATATAAATATTGAAATATTTAGATTTTGGATTTATAATTCTAATATATACCAAATCGATTAGAGGGAGTCTTTTAGATGCTAAACGTACAAGATATATCGAGAACGAAACCTCACTCATCAGATTTAACGCTATTTATTGAAGGTGAGGAAGGGTTTGAGTCTGGCTTTATTCATCTTCAAAATGTTACTTTTTTCCGTTCTCCGTCAGGTATATCTATAATATTTAGCTATGAAGATTAAAAATATAATTTTTTCAACAGAAAGAATCTACCTAATTTGTGAAGGTAAATACGACAATCGGAATAAAAAATGATTGTAAATGGTGTACCAGTTAGTAACTGCTATTTTTACTTCCAACTTTCTGGCTGGAAAGTTGATTTTTTTTGCAGTCAAACGGAATTCAGTGAAGGATATTTTTATGTTCAAAGCGTCCTGAGAGAGTCGCCAATCTAGTTTTTTTGTCAAGACGATTTCTTTTTAGCAAATTTCTTCTTGATTAGTGCCACTCCTAACAAAAGTAAGGGAAAAATAAATCCAAATGTCAAGGCATAGAGGGGCCAAACAGTGATATTAAAGGAAAGAAGATAACTTAAATTTGGAGTAATGATGATAGATAATGCAAATAAAATCATAGCCAATGGCAGTGTGAGTGGTCGATAATCGGAGAGATTTAACGTCTGGGCAAGACAAACCACTGTTATATAAAAACAAATGGCTATCTTAAAGAAGATGGTGATAAACCAAATGAGTGCAATGATAGCTTCTATCCTTTGAATAAATTCACCTATTTCAATTTTCTTCGCTAATTCAAAACTTGCATAGATATCATTAGCAGAGCTCTCCGCACCTAAAACTAATATACTTATCAATGTAATGGTAAATAAGACAAGTCCACCAATCAACACTCCCATATAAAATGCTTTTCCTGCTTTTTTTGGATTTCCTACGTTTGGGAAGATCATTAGTATTAAGATTAATTCTAGAAATGGAAACCCAATATAGGGGAATGAAGATTGTAGGACAGGGGTTACTCCTTTTGCTAGTACCGGTTGAAGGTATTTCCATTCGAATTTAGGGATTAGCAATAGGACGAATATGAAAAAAAGCGAAACAATCCATGGAAAAAAGAGATCCGAAGTTCGAGCAATATTGGAAAGTCCATAGCGAACTCCGATTACCACTATACATAAGTATACAATATGAATTGCTTCAATTGGTGTTTCCGGCAGCATGGTTGAAGCAAGAAAGTCACCGAGATCTCGCAGGACAAGCGTATTTAAAATGAGGAAAAACGAAAAAAATAGAATGGAAAGGAGTGTACCAAGCCATTTCCCCAAGATTTCTTTGCTAGATTCTATTAAGGTTTTGTCAGGAAAGAAACTGCCTAATACATTATAGAGCCATACTAATAAAAATCCAGCACCCATTCCAATAATTGCGGAAATCCAAGCATTCTGTTTGGCACCAGCAGCGAGTAAGGACGGAATCAATAGGATGGAGGTACCAATGATGTACATACTAATCAGTTTTTGAAATTGTTCGGCTTTGATTTTTTCTTTTTTCACCATTAGTGTTATTCCTCTTTCATCCCTTGCTAATATCCGTAAATGATCCTAATCCATTCTAGGGGAGTTGGGACTTCGATTCCGATACTTATGACTATATTTAGTGAAATACCTACAAGCAGCAAAATAGAAAAAGTATATAATTCTTTTCGTTTTTTTTGTTTGACCAGAGATGGAACTTCGATGACTGCGATGATGATTCCAACGACTAGACTGATGATGACAAACCACACTGTATTTTATTCCCCCATTCTTTCTGTTAAAGATTTTGAGGTTTTATACATACGCCTAATTTTTGATTCTACTTCAACCTTTACTTCGATACCGGGGAATACTTGACTCCACTTCTTTTTCACTCGTTCCCAATATTCAGGGGAACTTCTCTCAACTTCTTCTCCAAAGCCAAAAATGTCTGATTTATATGTTTGTTGTACGGTATTTACCGCTGAGACGATAGAGTTTTTAATTTGCTTTTCCGTAAGTTGTTCTACTAGTGTGATGTCAGATGGTGTTGTAAAATCCATATCACATTGTGCATCACTGATGACACCTTCTGTTTTTAATTTGAGATGAATTACCGGTTTATCATGTTGTTTCATGATCACTTTAATATCATTTTTTGTGTGGAGTAGTTCTACGGTTATGTTTTTGTAGCTATCTTTTGGACAAGTTAGAAGGACTGAAGTACTTTTTATGTTTCCCTGGGTATAATTGTATCCAATACTTTCTTTCTGATTTAACCAACCGAGTAGTTTATCTTTTTTAAAAACAGCCAGCTCTCCGTAAGCTAGTCTGAGGGGAGTAGAGATTTTCTCTGCATTTTCTTTCTCATTTAGAAACTTTTGATCACCAGTCATCTTAATTCCTGATAATACTGGTTCTCTTCCTTTGCTGATGATAGAAGAAATAAAGTCGTCAATTTTAACTGCTGTGGTTTCTCCCCATGCTTTAGATGAAAATTCAAGAGCAGCTCTCAGTTTCGTTGCAGGTGTTTTTTCCAGAGAAGTGAACACTTTTAGAACATCTTGTGCTTCTTGATTATGAGCAATTGCAACATAAAAATCTTTTCGATATTCATGGTCTCGTATGATATGATCTAGAATCTTACTTACGCCCTGTTTGGCGAATTCCTCTCCAAAAACGAGTATTTGTAGTTGCCCAACATATATTTTTCTTGTACCTCGATTTGTCATTTTTCTAGCAGCCTCTTGTATTCCTTCTCCTTTTGATTGATACAGAGTGACAGGAGCAACGTTAGCACCACCACCCTTTTGTCCCGAGATGGCTTCTGGAATAAGAATCTGATCCGTCAATAAAATTTTCTTACCTGCTTTATCTATTCCAATTGCCACCGCAACTGCTAGATCATTTAGCTCGCGGCGATTCCAGCATCCGACGATAAGTATTGTACAAATGATAAAAATAAGTACCCTGATGAATTTCTTCGTATTAACCACTTCCTTCTGGCTCGGGTTTCGAGGCAGAACTATTTTCTCGAATTATATTTTGTTCCTTGGCGATTTTAGGACGTTTTGTCATTTTTGACCAAGGAACACGCAGATACAAGGAATCTTTTTTATCCTTTGTATGGGTAGGAGCAAATGGATATAAGAAGGGAACTCCAAAAGACCGCAAATTACAGCTTTCTTGGATATGTAAAATGAAACCAGCGACAATACCAAATAAACCAAAAGTAGCTGCGAGAACCATAAACCCAAAACGTAAAATTCGAAAGGCGATCGCCATGTTATAAGAAGGAATCGTGAAACTAGCAATCGCCGTTATGGAAACAACAATCACCATTGCTGGTGATACGATTCCAGCTTGAATGGATGCTTGGCCAATGACCAACGCGCCTACAATAGAAATCGCTTGTCCTACTGCTCTTGGTAAACGGGTTCCTGCTTCGCGTAAAAGTTCAAATGTTAGTTCCATCAAAAATGCTTCAATGAAAGCGGGAAATGGTATTCCCTCTCGTTGTGCAGATAAACTGATCAGAAGTTGAGGTGGCAGCATATCTGGATGAAAGGTTGTGATTGCAATATACATAGATGGTCCTAACATGGATATAAACAAACCAAGATAGCGAAGCACACGCAGAAGGGTGGAAATATCAGCACGTTGGTAATAGTCCTCCGCCGTTTGGAAGAATTGGGAAAAAATAGCTGGAACCAAAAGCACAAATGGTGTTCCATCAACCAAAATAGCAATCCGTCCTTCCAAGAGCCCTCCAGCAATTACATCCGGTCTTTCGGTATTATAGATCGTGGGAAAAAGCGTAAATGTTTTATCTTGGATTAACTCTTCAATATATCCGCTTTCAAGTATGCCATCGATATCAATACGACTGATTCGATCTCGGACTTCTTTCACTACGTCTTCCTGGACAATGCCATTAATATACATAATAGAGACAGGGGTCTTTGTAACACGGCCTACTTGGAAATTTTCGAGCCATAGGTTGGGATCTTTGATCTTTCGACGTACTAAGGCGATATTCGTGGCAATATTTTCGGTGAATCCTTCTTTTGGACCTCGTATAACTGTTTGAGAAGTTGGTTCCTCAATTGCACGCTGTTCCCAGCCTTTAGAAGTGAGCAATAAACAGCGATCATACCCTTGACATAAAAGAACAGTATCTCCAGATAAAATTGCCGTTAACAGAGTGTCAAAGTTCTCCGTATCTTGGATACCACCAACTGGGAGTAATAATTTTTTTATTGCTCCCAGCAAATCCTCGTCCGATGAAGGTATCAAAAAAGAATGATCGTCATCGTGATGTGACATTAAAGGTTCCATGATAAATTGATTGACTAGTTTAACATCGGCTAGGCCGGAAGTATAAATAATTGCCACTTTGGTTTGGCTGAAGTGCCATTCTCTTACTATGATATCTGGGCTATTACCCAAAGATTTTATGATCTGCTGGATATTTTCTTGGAGTTCTGTTTTTAGACAAAGTGCTTCCTCATTTTCAGCTTTCTTTTTCGTATTGGTGATCGGAGAACGCTTGGTTTTGGTAAATGATTTGGCTTTCATATATGATCCGACTCCTAGGTATAACGTACTATCCAGTTTTCCCTTTTCGTTAATAATGATATACATATTTTAGAAAATGGAGGAGTCTGGACAATACCTGTAATCAACCGATAAGCAATCACTATTGATGTGTGGGATAAAAGATAATTTTATAAACAAAAGATCACTTCTCCTGACAAAAAACGTACCTAGCAGCCTGTTTATCAGTACTTATGAATATGGAAGTTTTCTTCTAGCAATGTCCAATTGCGGGGAAAGTCTCGATGGCTGATGGCCCAATATCCAATGCCGCGAAGCTTATATTTTTTGACCAAGTTAAACTTGGCTTGTGCACTCTGTTCGTTTTCATACCAAACTTCGTGCTTGTTTCCGCTGTCATCTTGATAGGAGAAAGAAGGTACTTGAGCTCGGTTATCATAGTAAATATTAGCTCCAGTAGACAGAGCGATCCTACTGGCCTCTTGAGGAGACACCAGCTTTGCAGGTTTATTGTCTTTCTTATAAGGAACGATCCAATCATATCCATACAAAGGAAATCCCATCATAATTTTGCTACTGGGAATTTTCGTAATGGCATAGTCTAAAACTTTGCTGATTTCTGGAGTTGGGGCAATAGGATTTGGGGGGCCTTCACTATACGCCCAGTCATATGTCATTAACACCACAAAGTCTGCTATTTTTCCATGGAAAGCATAATCATGTGCGCCTGCCCAAGGACCATCTTGCTTATCACTTGATTTGGGTGCTAAGTCGGTAGAGACGATAAAGCCATTTTGTTTGACGATGGGGATGAATGTTTCTAAAAATCGATTGTAAAGTACTTTATCTTTTTCATCGATATGTTCAAAGTCAATATTTAGAGCACGAAACCCCTTTTGTTTCATTGTGGATAGGATGTTGTGCATGAACCTTTTTTTTGCTGTGGGATTGGTAAACAGGGTATGAGCAATAGAAGCAGAATAGTTCTGTTCCCCAAGATTCGTGATGACCATCATTGGAGTTGTATGTTGTTTATGAGTTGCTTTTAGAGGAGTATCATCCTTTACAGAGACTAATTGTCCATTTGCTTTCGCGTTGTAACTAAAGAAGGCTATATAGGTCAATTGAGGAGAAAATCGTTTAATATTTTCGGTCGCTCTTTTGACGTTAGAGGGATCAAGGAAACCAAGGATTTCTACCGTTTGCTTGTTAGTTGTCGAAATCGGTTGATAGATTTCGTTGTCATTGATCGGTGGTGCATGATTGCGATGAGTTTCGACAGTATTTGATTTTTTGACTACTTGTGTCTGTTTGGGTTGTATCGCGTTATTTCGTTTTGGATCACTTTGTTGTTTTGAAGCGGTACAAGCAGTAAGTATAAGGGTCAATAGTAAGAAATAGATCTTTTTCATTATATAATTCCTTTGTATTCGGTAGTTAATATAGGTTTTGGTATTTTTGAATTTTTTATGCTCTATTAGGTTTGTCATCTATTATCCATCAGAAAATGATTGTCCTGAATCTTTGCAAAAAGTATAATTTTATTTATGTGCACAGTCTTATCGCGAAAGGAAAATGAACATATTGGCTGCGAGAAAGTTTGGATGGTTAATTGGTAGTTTATTATTGCTTTTAGTATTAGCCGGTTGCGGAAATAGTGGAGTTTCCACAGATGTACTTGAACCGCTTTGGACAAAACAAGTGGATCAAGAAGTAACACCATGGATGAAGGATGTATTTGCTCCTGTTTCTTCGAAAGTAACTTCGGAGCTTATCTTTTACTCAGATTCCAGCTGGGATGTCCCGGAAGATAAGCTCCCTAATTACAAATATGGTTTACAGCATGCCAAAGAAACTGTAAATGGTGATTTGGACCCGTTGTTAGTGGTGCATGTGAAATTGAATGAACCATTTGAAGCCTATGAAATCAATCAATTAAAAGAACAAATTTGGTCTGCTATCCAGCAATTGAAAATAAACGGAATCAAGAGTGGAAAAATAAAATTGGAATATGGACAAAAGGCATATTTCAGTGGTCCGATTCAATCGATCAATGAACCCGGAGATATGGAACAGTATTTCACCATCAATTCAAAAGGTTAAGCAGGCTTGACCACAAGGCGCTTTTTTGGTAAATATAGTGATTATCATATATCGGTAAAGAAAGAGTAGGGAAATATCGATCATCGAAGCGAACTGAGGATAGTGAGAGCTCAGTATGAGTATTTTCCGAAACGCATTCTTGTAAGCTACTGATCGGGGAACACCCCGTTAACAAGGGTAAAGTGGTGCTTTGGGCACAAGCGGAGTGGTACCGCGGGCAGAACGCTCGTCTCCTTTTTTGGAGATGGGTGTTTTTTATTTATTTTAGGAGGAATGAAAATGGATTACAAACGCATTTTTGCAGAGCAATTATCAACTTGCCTTGGAGATATTCTGCCGATAGAGGAAATCGAAAAAGTAATCGAGAAACCCAAAAAACAAAATCTAGGGGATTTCGCTTTTCCGTGTTTTGTCCTAGCAAAGCATTGGAAGAAGGCCCCAAATATGATAGCGAGCGAATTAGCACCGAAAGTCGTACACGATTTGTTTCAAAAAGTAGAAGCAGCAGGGCCGTACGTCAATGTTTTTCTTGATCAGAAGCGAGCAAGTAAGCAGATTTTAGATGGAATCTTGCGATTGGGTGATCAGTATGGAGCAAATAAGAATGGAAAAGGGGAGACAGTGACAATCGATTTGTCGTCACCGAATATCGCAAAAGCTTTTTCCATGGGACATCTGCGTTCAACCGTAATTGGCAACAGCATAGCCAACATCGCTGAAAAAAACGGTTATCGTCCTGTTCGGATTAACCACTTAGGAGATTGGGGTACCCAATTTGGGAAACTGATTGTCGCTTATCGCAAATGGGGAGATGAAGAGGCCGTTCGTAAAAAGCCGATTTCTGAATTAATGAAGTTATATTTGCGTTTCCATGAGGAAGTAGTAGATGATCCATCTTTAGAAGAAGCGGGTAGAGAAGCATTCAAACTGCTGGAAGAGGGAGATGCAGAAAACTTTACTTTGTGGGAGTGGTTCCGTGAGGAATCTCTTCAAGAGTTTATGCGAATCTATGATCTTTTAGATGTTCAATTTGATTCCTTCGCTGGAGAAGCATTCTATAACGATAAAATGGAAGCAGTTGTAAAACTTTTAGAGGAAAATGGTTTGTTGGTGGAAAGTGAAGGGGCAAAAGTAGTTTCTTTGGAAGAGGAAGGTTTACCGCCTTGTTTGGTTCAAAAATCAGATGGAGCAACACTTTATGCCACAAGGGATTTAGCTACAGCGATCTATCGGAAAAAGGAATATAACTTTGTAAAGTCTCTTTATGTTGTTGGCAGTGAACAGAGCTTACATTTCCAACAGCTAAAATTAGTATTACAAAAAGCAGGCTTTAAATGGGCAAAAGATATGGAGCATGTTTCTTTTGGGATGATGTTGCGTGACGGCAAAAAAATGTCCACACGTAAAGGCCATGTCGTTTTACTAGAAGATGCTTTGACAAGTGCTATTGACCGGATACGAAAAATCATTGAAGAGAAGAATCCTGCTTTAGTAGAAAAAGAAAAAGTGTCTCATGACGTGGGGATTGGTGCAGTTATTTTTCATGATCTCAAACATTTCCGTACGAACGATGTAGAGTTTTCCATGGAACAGATGCTTAATTTTGAAGGTGAGACTGGTCCCTATCTACAGTATACACATGCCCGCTGTCATTCGTTGCTCAGAAAAGGGGCATATACACCTAGCACAGAAGCATTAGAGGTGGAAGATGAAGAAGCATGGCCAATTCTGTCTTTGTTAAAAGATTTTGATCAAGTAGTAAAATTGGCTTGGCGTGAATATGATCCATCTAAGATCGCAAGATTTGCTTTGGACTTAGCTCGCACACTCAATCAGTATTATGCGCATGTTCATATTTTATCAGATGAGAAGAATAAAGATGCCAGGCTAAATCTCATTTTTGCAACGGCAACAGTGTTAAAAGAAGCCCTTCGCATACTTGGGCTCCATGCTCCAACAGAAATGTAATCGAAGTTTGACAGGGATGCCAAAGACATGCTAGAATAACAACATTGTGTAAGCAGAAGCGCCCGCTTCTCACCTGGTCGACGCAATTAGGTTGTTGCTAGGTTAGTTGAGGAATACCGTAATCTTTTACGTGTGGGCGACTTTCGTCCACACTTATTTGCATTGGCAATTCCCAATACTGGAGGTGTAATTATTAGCAAAGAACAGCAACAGGTCAACGAAGCGATCCGCGCTCGTGAAGTGCGACTTATAGGGGCAAATGGTGAGCAACTTGGAATTCAACCACTCAGAGAAGCACTGCGTTTGGCGGGAGAACAAAATCTCGACCTTGTCAATGTAGCTCCACAGGCGAAACCACCCGTTTGTAGAATTATGGACTATGGCAAATACCGTTATGAGCAAAGCAAACGTGAGAAAGAAGCACGTCGGAACCAAAAAATCGTTCAATTAAAAGAAGTACGTCTCAGTCCTTCTATTGAGGATCATGACGTTCAGACTAAGCTCAAAAATGTAGTGAAGTTTTTAGAGCAAGGTGACAAAGTGAAGTTGAGTATTCGTTTCCGCGGACGGGAAATCACGCACCAAGACCTTGGTCGTCGGGTGCTCGTACGGATGGCTCAAGAAGTCAAAGAAATCTCTGAAATTGAAAGACATCCTAAGTTAGAAGGACGTCAAATGATTATGATCTTAACTCCAAAATCGTCAAACTGACATCGAAGGGAGTATATACGATGCCAAAAATGAAGTCTAAAAAATCAGCTACCAAACGTTTCAATAAAACAGGTACTGGTAAAGTGAAGCGTAATCATGCATTTACTAGCCACTTACTAGAAGGCAAATCTGCGAAACAAAAACGCAAATTACGTAAAAGTGCCATCATGGCTAAAGGTGATACCAAACGTATCGAACAATTAATCGCTTATAAATAGAATGTTTAGGAGGGAATTTTTATGGCAAGAGTTAAGGGTGGTACTGTTACCCGTCGCCGTCGTAAACGCGTGCTGAAACTAGCTCGTGGATACTTCGGTTCCAAACACCGTTTATTCCGTACTGCGAAGCAGCAAGTAATGAAATCTCTTATGTATGCATATCGTGACCGTCGTCAGCGCAAACGTGATTTCCGTCGTCTTTGGATTACACGTATTAATGCAGCTGCTCGTACCAATGGTTTGTCATACAATAAATTGATGCACGGATTAAAAGTTGCTGGTGTTGATATCAACCGTAAAATGCTTGCTGAATTAGCTATTTTCGATGAAAAAGCTTTTAGCGAACTCGTGCAAGTTGCGAAAAAAGCACAATAGGCTCTTATTCTCTTTTTAAATCTCATAGATATTATCTATGAGATTTTTTGATTGGTTTAAAGTCTAAGTTGGATATAAGAGTAAGTCATTTAGTACTAAGTACTATTTTGACAAATATTGATAACAATTTAAACATTGGATGTTCTATGTGTAGTATATAATAGATTAGTGATGACTTATAAAAAGAGAGGAATAGCCCTCTGTTTCTCTAATCCATATTCAAAGGAGTAGGGGCTGAATGCTGGTTAATTGGATCAAACTTGAGTATGAACAGTACGGGCATTTAGATGCACAAGGCAATTTGTGTTTACCCCTTGAGTATGCAGAGGACTTTGTCCGTATTTGCTTTCAACACAATATTGCACTTATAGGTGTAGACTTTATTTTTAGGGCAGAAGATGACAATTATTATCATATAACTAGCCTTGACTGTAGTGAGATCATTTGGAGTTTTGCAGATTGGAATCAATTAGTAGATTATTGTAATCAAATTGTATGGAATGTCATTGTGCAAGAAGGCAGTAAAGAAGGAACGGAATATTTTATCCCTTATTTAATGGAAGAGTACGAATGGTTGATGCAAAAAATCACAAATGAACACGATAGTCTTGAAGATGGTTCTAGTTATGCTAGTGGTAATTTTTGAGAGAGCAGGCGCAAGAAAAGCCCTGCTTTTTTTCATGCAGATATGATAGTATATAATCTAATTTAGTAGATCAAAGTTTTATTTTTCTACAAAGCCTTTTGAGGCTTGCCATATTGGTAAGTTTTTTTATTATTTTATAGAGTAGGTGAGCTATAGTGAGAAGTGACAAAATCAAAAAAGGCGTTGATCGAGCACCCCATAGAAGTTTGCTCAGGGCTGCTGGTGTGAAAGAAGAAGATTTTGGGAAACCATTTATCGGAATTTGCAATTCATTTGTAGAAATCGTACCTGGCCATATGCATTTAAATAAATTTGCTGAAGTAGTAAAAGATGCCGTTCGTGCAGCCGGTGGGGTACCTTTTGAATTTAATACCATAGGCGTGGATGATGGTATAGCGATGGGACACATCGGTATGCGTTATTCTCTTCCCAGTAGAGAAGTCATCGCAGATGCGGTAGAAACAGTAGCCCTCGCACACTGGTTTGATGGTCTTATCTGTATCCCGAATTGTGACAAAATTACGCCAGGGATGTTGATGGGAGCAATGCGGGTTAATATTCCTACTATCTTTATCAGTGGTGGACCGATGAAAGCCGGCATGACACCATCAGGGAAATCAATCGACTTGGTATCTGTGTTTGAAGGAGTAGGAGCTCACCAAGCCGGTAAAATAGATGATAAAGAGCTATATGAATTAGAACAATTTGCATGTCCGAGTTGTGGTTCTTGTTCGGGGATGTTTACAGCTAATTCGATGAACTGCTTAGCAGAGGCGTTGGGTGTAGCTTTGCCAGGTAATGGCAGCATTTTGGCAGATACACCAGAAAGAAAAGTGTTGGCACAAAAAGCTGCTGCTCAGATCTTGAAGCTGATCGACGCAGATTTGAAACCGAGTGATATTGTGACACAAGATTCCATCGATAACGCGTTTGCGCTTGATATGGCAATGGGTGGTTCTACCAATACAGTTTTACATACATTGGCTATCGCTCATGAAATCGGAGTGGAGTATCCACTGACGAGAATCAACGAAATTGCGGCAAAAGTACCAAATCTATGTAAAGTAAGTCCTGCTGGCAAGTGGCACATGGAAGATATCGATCGTGCTGGAGGAATCCATGCTATCCTTAATGAGTTATCCAAAAAAGAAGGCATTCTTAACGTGGATTGTAAAACGGTAACTTTAAAAACATTAGGAGAAAATATTAAAGAGCATGAAATTTTAGATGAGGAAGTCATCCACCCAATTACCAATGCCTATAGTGAGACAGGCGGATTGTGTGTCCTATATGGAAATATTGCTCCAGATGGTGCGGTAATCAAGACTGGTGCAGTCGATCCTTCGATCAAAACATTTAGTGGACCAGCCGTTATCTTTGAATCCCAAGATGATGCTATCGCTGGTATCTCGTTTGGGAAAGTGAAATCTGGAGATGTAGTCGTTATTCGCTCCGAGGGACCAAAAGGCGGGCCAGGAATGCCAGAAATGCTTTCTCCTACTTCTGCAATCATGGGTCGAGGGTTAGGAAAAGAAGTTGCTTTGATCACCGATGGCAGATTTTCCGGCGCAACTCGCGGGATAAGTATCGGCCACGTTTCTCCAGAAGCTGCTGACGGCGGCCCTATCGCATTTGTGGAACAAGGGGATATCATTCATATTGATCTGATCAATAGAACGATAGAGCTAGAAGTACCTGATGATGAACTAGCAAGGAGAAGAGAGAACTGGACACCTCCAAAAATCGAAGTTGGCGGACGATTCCTGCGCCGTTATGCGAGTTTGGTTACCTCTGCAAATACGGGAGCAGTTTTAAGAGATAGTTAATCATTAATAAAAAGCATCTACCAAAAAAAGGTAGATGCTTTTTATGTTAAGATTCCTTCCCATTTACTATACGATTGGAATGGACCGATTGGGATTTGTATCAAACTCTTATAAGAGCGTTGATCAAAGGGATATAAGGAGTCAATCATCTTTGTATCAAATCCAAGCAGAGGATGAGCACCGAATCCAATACTAGATGCGGCGAGTGCCAGTCGCTGTACGAGTATACCTGTTTGCATCTGCTGGATGCGATAGCCTCTTACACCCAATGTTTCTTTGTGGTAGATTGGTTTGCCGAAAATGTGTAAACAGATGGGAACTTGAAAAATATTGATATGAGTTTCGAGTGTAGATTGTTGCAAATACGAGCGAAAATCACCTTCCCGTAGGAGATTTAAAGCATTTCTATCTGGATCATATACATAAAGCCCATTTGGGACAGCTTCTATGTGATGAAAGTATCCTGCTAGTATTCGTTCATTTGAATCAGCGATTTCGTACAAGTCATTAGCATAATCAATATGTTCCGTTGCCGTTTGTAGAATGGTGGTGAGTTGCTTCTTCGTTACGCCTTTTAAAGTGAAGTTCATTCCGGGAGAAGTTCTTTTTTTACAAATGGTATAGAAGGATGGCGCCGATTCTCGATTAGGAGATAGTGGGATGGATTTGTCTGTTTTTGGTAAAGCACTTTTTTGCGATGATACGCGACAGAAATCCTTTGTCGTGTTTTGCAAAGATTGCGTATGTATTTTTTCAATTAGCGGATAAGGCAGTATATTTTTGGCGTTCAGTCGGTAAGGGTGATGGATAGCTGGTATTTGTTTACACAAGGTTTCACTTGTTAATACATCATTGCTTCTTTGCTGGAAATGTACTTTCTGCTTATCAGTTGACAGAGTTATGACGGCATAAACACTTTCCTGTTCTGTAGTGATACCTAGCAAATGATTGGCTGCTTTATCGAGAAATTGGTAGTAAACTGTTTTTTGATAAGGGACTTGTTTTGTACATTCTAATAATTGCCCAATAACAATACCACTGTCTAATCCTTGCAGGCGGTAGGCAAAGTTATGGTATTTAAAAAAGTTTTTCCAAAAAAGAGTGGATAAAAAAATGGTGGCAAAGCAGTTTGTGATTGTACCTCGTCTGCCTAATAAATTGGTGATAGACGCTGCAAAATCTCCTTCTCGTAATAGGACTAAGGCATGTTTGGCAACATCATAGTGATAGACTCCTTTTGGTACATCTTTGATTTGTAGATACAGATATATTTCATTTGGATAAAGGGCACCACCAGAAGGGACAAATTTTCTACATACAGTGGAATGCTGGAGCTCATGATTTGCTGAATGTGTTGGAAAAGGGCACTGGACAATTTTTGTCATTCCATAGACATACCACAATAAA
Source organism: Shimazuella sp. NTD248 (assembly GCF_059510395.1). Taxonomy (NCBI): domain Bacteria; kingdom Bacillati; phylum Bacillota; class Bacilli; order Caryophanales; family Thermoactinomycetaceae; genus Shimazuella; species Shimazuella sp. NTD248. Next base: position 19,322 of record NZ_JCAJZT010000007.1, read on the forward strand.
TGGCCAATGTCTTGGATGGTAGGAGTTTGGGCGGTTGGATGAAAATTTTCTGGTATTTCACGAGATAAATGGATAAATGGATTTTGCTGATACTGTTTATACGGTAGTGGAGCATCATTCCAATCCACTTCCCAATCCGCCGGTTTTAATTTCTCAGGATGATCATGAAGATGAGAGAAAAATGTATCGCTATCCATGCTTTCCTCCTCTATTATGGGAATGGATGGGGATGAGGATTTAGCTCCTCCATTGTTAGTGTGTTTTTTGTAAAGCCAAGTTTCTTAGGGATTTCAAGTACTCTTGATAATCCAGTAAGCCGAGTTAAGTGATGACCAAATGTCATGGGAAGCATACCTGGAATAATCACTTTCACACAGTGTAAATTTTGTTTTTGTAATTCACTTGTAGTTTGATTGACAACAAATATTTCCCTATTTTGTCGGTGGAGAATCTGGATGACATGTTCAAGATCCTCTTTTAAATCAGTTTTTGATACAGGCGGGCAATGGATGTCTTGAAATATCTGAGTGTTTTCCTTTTGCTGGAGTAAAAAATCAAGCCGGTGTTCCGTCTCTGGTATACTGTACAACATCGAATGATCGGGCATTTCTTTTACCAGATGGGGTTTATCGATCATGTTTACATACTTTGCTCGCTGGTTTTCCGCTTTTGCATCTAACGTCAGCATCATACCAGCGAGTTCATGGAGGGCATTTTTCGTCGCTTTAACAGGATCAAAGTGAGTCCCTGCTGCACAGATCAAATGAAATCCTCTGTTCTTCTTGTTTCTAGCTACTGCCCAAATACTAGGAATTCCATGCTCCATTGTCGCGTTAAACAGATGTATTTCATAACCTGCTATTTCATGGATACGATGAAGCATCAAATCTAATTCTGTGTTTCCAGAAGAAAAAGGATCAATTCGAGGCAGCGGCAGCCTAGCATACCATGTCAGCAAAAAAGCATCTCGTTCTAAAACTTCCATGATCCCGTGAAAGATGGCTTCTTCTAGACTTCCTCCTAATGCGCATCCATTGGAAGTTTCATAGACAAATCCTTTGCCGCCCCCAAGGCTGTAGTAAGCCAAAAGCTCTGGAACGAGGATTGGTTTTTGTCTTGTGATACAGTAACTCCAGACCCAATTCATTTTTTTCTCAGGATCAAATGCTTGGAAAGGGAAATCTGGAAAAGCATATTGTTCTTTGGAATGCGTGCCTACTGATAGTGGGTCAAGGGCCTTTTCCTGCAAATGGTAATAATGATCGTGAACAACAATACGGCTTCCTCTTGGCGCAATGCCACAGGAACGTTCCAGCCCTTCAAATATAGCTGTAATTTCACTATCACCGAAGCGGTGTGTTCGGCCAGCAGTTGCTTCTTGGCCAATAGCAAGAGGCAAATATACACTTGCCGAAGCGAAGGGAGATAGGAGATCGTGAACATTTCCCATTAAAACGCCTGTTCGATTTTCGTAATAGGTTTGTTTTAAAGTATTTTTCCATGAATCTAATGATGTAACCCGAAAACTATCTTCCTTTACCTTAGGATTGGATTGCAAATGAATTGCAGCTCTAACAGGGGTGTCATCTGGAAGGGTATTACAAATGTTACAAAGTGGATCTGCAATGATGGTATGTTTACTTGTTTGAAGGGTGTGCAGGTTTACAAATATCATCGTATCTTGGAGGTTCGACTGCTGTTCAAAGATTTGGGATACTTCTTGTAAGAGAAGGTGTTTCAAGTGATGGATTGAGAAGGAAGAAATTTTGGGATCAGCAAAAGCAGGTGGCTCTAGCGATAATTGATGATATAGTTGCCACATTGCTTTGCGATCTTTCGCACTCATTAGCAATCGACGGTCCGCACAATGAAAACAAACTCCCTCAGATTGAACGAACGGACCAATAATACCTTCACCAAACTGGACAAAACAGCGTAACCACGGAATAGAAGTAGAAGAGACGACATGCTGAACTTCCCGATGGAGACGAGCATTCCAATTGTCACTTAGTACAAGCAGTAAATCTGCATCTTTCCACGTTTTGTCCTTCCAAGTTGATCCAAGAGGGAGAATGGTATAGAACATTTCAAATGCTTTAGCAGTAACCGCTGCTAAATGTCCTTCTCCTATAATTCCTATGATCGGTTTTGTCATGATTTTTCCTCCTGAGTTGTCACCGCAACAACAGAGAGGTTTTGGGAGATGATATCTTCCAGTTTTATATCGAATACTTGTAATTGTTTATTTTGTAATTTCAAACGATGAGTAATAGTTTCTAGCGTTTTTTCGATTGATTCCAATGGGATATGCTGATGAAGATGATGATCAATAGATTTATTTTGTACAGAGTGTAACGCTCTGTGCAATGCAGTTTGCAAGGCCATGTCAGTATGCAATCCCACACTGCCAAACCAAGAATTATTTACTTCTACCCAGCCAATAGGAAAGCCATAGATGTGATCCTCTAAGTATAAGGTAGGATGTGCACCCAATAGGCTGAGGCACTCTGCAAAATACTTGCTGGTCTCTCCCTTCCGTTGTATTTTTTGCGGATGAGTAGGTCTGTTTTTTCTACCTGCTTCCAAGTGCTTGAGAAAAGCACGGCAAATTGCTTCTTGACGATTTTCCCCGACTCCAATTGCTACTTTTCCTTTTAGATCGTGTGCGATTTCTGGAAACAGAGAAGCGTATGCTTCTAAGCCGCTTAACCCTGCTTCACGACGTGCTTCTAAATGTGTTAATGCTGAACAAATAATTGGGGTGGTCTGCTGTTTATCAAGTGGATCAGCTATTTCTACAAGACATTGCGATAAGGGTAACTGCAACAAATTTTCTGGTCCAAGAGATCGAAATATTCCTGTTTCCTCAGAGGTGATAGGAGCAAAGATACTTTGTATATGAGTTGTTTGAGAAGAAGACAACCATTCAGTTGAAGCTAATGGTTTTATTGTTTCATTGGTCTTATGTGTGAGTGGATGAGATAAAAAAGAATGCCATTTGCCTTCTAGAGTCTGCATATCAAGCAAGAAAACTTGGCGGTTTTCTAATGGAATCACTCCATTGACTAGTTGAAACCAGCGGAAGGATAGGAGGTTTGCAAGGATAGATATTGCAGTATGATTGATTTCTTTGTTAATGCTGTCTGATGTTTTCGCCAGTCTACGCCATGCAGATTCCCAATCTATTATCGGTCCTACCATTCCTGTGTTTTGATAGGTGATAGCAGGTATAAAATGTTTGTTTTCTTGCTCACAAAGTGTTGCTAGGTCTATTATTTGCTCTGCATCTGACTCTGTTCCTACAAATAAAACAGAGTCATAGGGCTGTATTATTTTTGCCCAAGGATGTATATCATCTTGTGTGATATCAGTGATCTTTACCGCGGAGTCTGTTTCTAGATATCTCATACGTTCCATATTTGTGTTCGATTTATTAGTAAGAAAAAGAGCAATCTTTTGGAGTCCGGATTCAATCAGGGAAGATATCAGCGAAGTGAGAAAGGAACCATGCCCAATAACTAGTAGATTTGCATGTCGATATTTTTCAAAGTGATGAGCACCAGAGCCGACATGATGATCTAAGTAAACAATTTGTGACTGATAGCATTTCATTAGCTTTTCACTTAAGGTATGCGGTTTATCTTTGCTGATATCTCGAATAAATCCTTCTTGTAGCAATAGGTTTGAAAGTTCATAAACTCTCTGCTGGTGAGTATCAGGTAATCCCTCTGTTATTTCTTGCAAGGTATGGGTACCATCCAGCATGGGGATTAGTCTTTCCATCCATTGGTATACATTGGAACCTTGCATTCGGAAGGAATGTCTGTGGTTGCGAAAATATATACCGCCTTCTGAATCAGGAACATAGTAGGTATCTTGATTTGCTTTTAATCGTGCAGTTGGAAGCATAGTGAACATTGATTTATCCTCACCCCTAAAAAGCAACTATTTCTTTATATTATGTAGAGATATTTGTCTACTTGCCCTATAAAAAATAGCCCTGAATAACAGGGCGCCGATAATGTTGAAAACTCTTTAGAAAAATGGGAAGAAGGGAAAGAATGGAAATAGAGGTGCACAACCTCCGCAACCGCCACAACCGCCACAACCACCACAGCCACCACAACGTCGGAAACCGCCACATCCACCACAACCGCCACATCGGAATCCACAGCGTTGTGCTAATTCTAAATCTTCATGCTGCCCATATTGCTCAAGTTGCTCATATTGTTCATATTGTTCCATGTACTCATGCCAGGGTGTCACTTCGCCTTTGCTATATTCGTCAACACTAAGTTCTTGAATTTCCTTTTGAAATTCGCTCATTTGTCCAACCTCCAACAAGCATGTTTTCGGGAGGTAAGTCGTGATAATAGCCCTCCTCGACAAGATATATGTATGATGAGAAAAGAATTAGGTGACTAAACAAAATGAATAATTGTTATTCACAAAAAGTGTTCAATTTGGTCTCTCTATGGTATATTTATGTAAATTGATTTAATATTGTCTTTGTTATCATTTCATTCATAACCATCTTAAAAGTAAATCACTTTTAATAAGTGATCACATAAAAATTTATGAAATTACAATGACAGCGCTGTCATTTTTGTAATATAAAATATCGGAATAGTGGGTTGACAATCGAAAAGTGTGATCGATATAATAACACCTAAATAATAAAAAATAACTGTATTTCTCAAAACTTAAAAACAAATTAAATGGAATTTATAAAAACAATGACGAGGATATAAGTGATTTGCCAATACGCGTTACAGAGAATTTGGGATTTGCTGAGACCCAAAACCGTAAGTATTTTGCTTCTCACCTCTGAGTTACATGTCGAAAGAGTAAAGGCTTACTTGAGTAGATCATGATCGGTTGTCACCGTTATCGACCGAGTACACATGTACTTGATGAGACTGTATGCTGTGAAGCATCAGTGAACTTGGGTGGTACCACGAACTGTTCGTCCCAATTGGTGATATTCTTCACTTGGGATCGTACGGTTTTTTTTATTTGGAAAAAAGGAGGAATTACTTTGGCTCCCCAATTGGAATCAAAGACAAGTTCTATTGATTTGGATGAAAAAAAGTACACAGGGTCTGAAATTTTGCTTCGTTCTCTAGTAGAAGAAGGAGTAGACATGATTTTTGGTTATCCTGGGGGTGCAGTCCTTCCTATTTATGATTCGCTGTATGATGGTCATGTTCGTCATATGTTGGCAAGACATGAACAAGGTGCAATCCATGCAGCAGATGGTTATGCGAGAGCTACAGGTAAACCAGGTGTTGTAATGGCTACTTCAGGTCCAGGTGCTACCAACTTGGTAACAGGGATCGCTACAGCGATGATGGATTCTATTCCTCTAGTTTGTATTACGGGGAATGTGCCACTTAGTCTATTGGGAACAGATGCATTTCAAGAAGCTGACATTACAGGTATAACGATGCCGATTACGAAACATAACTATCTCGTCAGAAGTGTTGATGAGATTCCGATAGTCGTAAAAGAAGCTTTTACAATTGCTGTAACAGGAAGACCAGGACCAGTTCTAATTGATATTCCAAAAGATGTATCTCAGGCTGTCAGCACCTTTTCTTATCCAGAAAAAGCGGAGATTAGAGGGTTACATGCTCCAGAGAAACCGAGTCAAGTTCAAATCTCCCGCCTTCATCAAGTAATTCAGCAAGCTGAGCGTCCTGTGATTTTAGCTGGCGGTGGAGTAGTTCGAGCAAATGCACAAGCAGAACTGATTGAATTTGCTGAAAAATCCAACATACCTGTAACCACAACGTTAATGGGATTGGGTGGATTTCCTAGCAGAAACCCGCTTTGGCTAGGGATGCCAGGAATGCATGGGACTTATGCCGCCAACCACGCATTGCTAGAGTGTGATCTGTTGATTGGAATCGGAGCCCGGTTTGATGACCGTGTGACGATGGGGAGAATCGATAAATTTGCTACTGGTGCTAAAATTATTCATATCGACATTGATCCAGCAGAAATTGATAAAAACGTACACACTTATGTGCCAATTGTTGGTGATGTCAAAGAAGTATTAGCTGCTGCAAACAATCAATTACCTTCTGCTGACTCGAGTAACTGGTTGAGCCTCTGTGATTCTTGGAAAAAGGAATATCCATTGCAGTATAACGATTCAGATGAAAATGGCTTAAAACCTCAATGGGTAATTGAACATTTAGATGAGACAACAGAAGGAAAGGCCATTGTAGCAACAGATGTTGGACAACATCAAATGTGGGTAGCTCAGTATTATCAATTTTCTGAACCCCGCTCGTTGCTTTCCTCTGGAGGACTTGGAACGATGGGCTTTGGTTTTCCAGCTGCTATCGGAGCACAACTAGCATATCCAGATCGTACGGTTATCGCTGTAACTGGTGATGGTGGTTTTCAAATGACAGCCCAAGAGTTGGCTGTTATCGCATTAGAAAAAATCCCTGTAAAAATAGTGATCATCAACAATCAATGTTTGGGTATGGTACGTCAGTGGCAAGAAGTATTTTATAAAGAGCGTTACAGTGAAGTAGACTTATCTGGAAGCCCTGATTTTGTAAAACTTGCAGATGCTTATGGTGTGAAAGCTTGGCGTGCGAAGAACAAAGAAGAAGCGATACAAGCTTGGAAAGAAGCATTGGAACATCCAGGACCAGCAGTACTTGATTTCTGGGTAAATCCAAATGAAAATGTATATCCAATGGTTGCTCCAGGAACAGGATTAGATGAGATGATGATGGGAGATGAAGAGCAATGAGGCATATTTTCTCTGTATTAGTGAATAATCGCCCACGCGTCTTAGCTCGTGTCTCCAGTCTTCTGGGACAACGTAACTTTAATATTGAAAGCATCAGTGTAGGGAAATCAGAAGAGAAAAATTTATCTCGGATGATCATCGTCACCGGCGGTGATGAGCGAACCCTCAATCAATTGTCCAAACAATTGTCCAAATTAATTGATGTTATTGAAGTGAAAACCATCACAGAAACAACTAGTGTAGAGCGTGAATTGATGCTCATTCGAGTAGCAGCTGAACCAAATGTACGAATGGAAATTCAAGGGATTGTTGATCCGTTTCGGGCAAATGTTGTAGATGTGGGACATGATTCTATCATGCTGCAAGCTACAGGAGATAGAGCGAAATTAGACACTTTGACAGAGCTGCTTCGGCCATATAATATTTTGGAAATTGCCCGTACTGGTGTAATTGCACTTAGTCGGGAAATAGATAAAATTTCACTTACAACTGTTATCTAAAGAATTTAAAAATCTGGGGGAATAAAAAACATGAGTAAAATGTATTATGAAGGCGATGCAAATCTACATCTTTTCAGTGGCAAAACAGTAGCAGTAGTTGGATATGGCAGTCAAGGACATGCACAAGCACAAAACTTGCGTGATAGTGGTGTAAAGGTTGTAATCGGACTGCGCCCTGGAAATTCATGGGAGCAAGCGGAAAACGATGGTTTTCAAGTTTTTCCAGTTGATGAGGCAGCTAAGCAAGCAGATGTAATCCAAATTTTGTTGCCAGATGAGCATCAGAAAAAGGTATATGAAACACAGATCAAAGAGAATTTGGAAGCTGGAAATGTATTGATGTTCTCTCATGGATTTAACATTCATTTCGGACAAATTGTAGCTCCAAATGATGTGGATGTTATCCTAGTTGCACCAAAATCACCTGGACATTTGGTTCGCCGTGTCTATCAAGAAGGGTTTGGAGTTCCATCCTTGATCGCTGTTCACCAAGATGCGAGTGGAACTGCAAAAGATGTGGCTCTTGCTTATTGTAAAGGAATTGGAAGTACCCGCGCAGGTGTTATCGAAACGACATTCAAAGAAGAGACTGAAACAGACCTATTTGGAGAGCAAGCCGTACTTTGTGGCGGGGTGACTGAACTCGTGAAAAATGGGTTTGAAACACTAGTCAATGCAGGTTACCAGCCAGAAATCGCATATTTTGAGTGTCTGCACGAGCTGAAGTTGATTGTCGACCTCATGTATGAAAAAGGTCTAAGCGGAATGCGCTATTCTATCAGTGATACTGCTGAATATGGAGATTATGTAAGTGGAAAACGCGTAGTAGGAGCTCCTTCTCGCCAAGCGATGGAACAAGTTTTGAAAGAAATCCAAGATGGAACTTTCGCTAACAATTGGATCGCAGAAAACCAAAATGGTCGTCCAGAATTCAACAAAATCGCAGCTAGTGAAAAGGAACATGCTATCGAGCAGGTAGGAAGCAAACTTCGCCAAATGATGGTTTGGGTAAACAAAGAGCCAATTGGTTCCAAAAACTAAAAAATAAGTAGAAAAGGAGGAGCAACGAAAAATGCGGATGATTCAGATTTTTGATACCACTTTGCGTGATGGAGAGCAGTCACCTGGTGTTACGCTAACAAAGGGAGAGAAGGTGGAGATCGCCCTCCAACTCGAGCGACTTGGTGTGAATCTTATTGAAGCAGGATTCGCTGCTTCTTCACCTGGAGACCGGCAAGCAATCACAGCAGTTGGGAAAGCAGTAAAAAATGCAACTGTTCTAAGTTTGGCACGTTGTGTGGAACGGGATATCGATCATTCTTGGGAAGTTTTGCGAGAAGCTAATGCTCCCGCGATTCATTTGTTTATCGCTACTTCCCCCATACATCGTGAGTTTAAGCTTAAGATGAGCAAAGAGCAGGTGATGGAGCAAGCTCTAGCTGCAATTCGCTATGCAAAACGTTATTTTTCTATGATCGAGTTTTCCTTTGAAGATGGAGGAAGAACAGAGATCGACTTTTTGACGCAAATGACAAGAGCTGTGGTCGCAGCTGGCGCGAATATTGTCAATATCCCAGATACTGTCGGTTATTTGGCTCCGATGGAGTACGGAAACATCTTTCGTACGATAAAAGAACGAGTTCCTGAGACAGAAAGTGTCATTTTAAGTGCGCACTGTCATGATGATTTAGGGATGGCTGTCGCCAATAGTTTAGGTGCGATTGAAGGCGGGGCTGGACAAATAGAAGGAACGATCAATGGTATTGGAGAACGCGCAGGGAACGCAGCGATTGAAGAAGTTGTGATGGCTTTGAAAACAAGGGCTGCACACTATCAAGCACAGACCACTATCAATCATCAAGAGATCAGTCGTACCAGCCGTTTGGTTAGCAAGTTGACAGGTATGGTCGTTCCGGGAAATAAAGCAATTGTTGGGGCGAATGCATTTGCTCATGAATCGGGAATTCACCAAGACGGTATGTTAAAACACCCTGAAACCTATGAGATCATGACACCAAAAACCGTAGGTTTGGAAGAGAGCCGTTTGGTATTGGGCAAGCATTCAGGTCGACATGCATTTAAAGATAAACTAATTCAATTGGGTTATCCTCAAGACGAACAACAAATCAATCATTTGTTTGAACGGTTTAAAAACTTAGCTGATCGCAAAAAAGAAGTTTTAGATGAAGATATCATTGCTTTAATAGAAGAAAAAATTGGAGAGAGGTCAGAATATTTCCGGCTGCTTTCTTTCCAACTATCTTATGGCAGTCATGCAGTACCTACTGCTACCTTGCGTATAGAAGAAGCGTCTGGTGAAGTCAAAGAAGAGGCTGCTTGTGGAAATGGTTCGGTCGATGCCATTTTCAAAACGGTAGATCGAATTACGAATGAAGAAGTGGAACTAGCTGACTATCGGATTCATTCGGTTACACATGGTAAAGATGCACAAGGAGAAGTATCCATACAACTCAAACAAGGGAATCTTACCGTTCGAGGTCGCGGTGTGAGCACAGATATTTTGGAAGCAAGTGCTCGGGCTTATATTGATGCAGTAAACCGCATAGTAGCCAGAAGAACGGATCGAGAACCAGAGGGTGTATTAGAAACTGCTGCTCTGTCAAAGGGGGTGTGAGGATTGGGAACAAATAAAGATATAGTAGTGATACCCGGTGATGGAGTAGGAACAGAAGTAATGACAGCGGCACTTGCTGTATTGGATGTGGTACAAAAAAAGTATAACTATGACTTTACCTACCATGAGGCACTTGCTGGTGGTATTGCTACCGATACAGTAGGGGTTCCTTTACCAGAGGAAACACTAGAAAGAGCAAAAAGAGCAGATGCGATTTTGTTTGGAGCTGTAGGCGGGCCAAAATGGGATAACCATCCCCCTCATCTGCGACCTGAACAAGCATTACTTGGATTGCGCAAAGAATTAGGACTTTACTCCAATTTACGACCGATTGTCCTCTTCCCGGGATTAGAAGAAAGTTCGACCTTAAAAGCCGAAGTCATCCAAGGTGTCGATTTTGTTGTCGTCCGTGAGTTGACTGGTGGTATATACTTTGGTGACAAACGAAGAGCCAAAGACAGTGAGGGAAAAGAATATGCTTCTGATCTTCTTCTCTACCATGAGGATGAGATTGAGAGAATCGTACGCCTCGCCTTCCAAATGGCTCAAAATCGCCAAAAACAGCTCACTTCTGTAGATAAAGCGAATGTACTCGAAAGTTCACGACTATGGAGAACGGTAGTAGACCGGGTGAAGGCAGATTATCCAGATGTAAATGTGGAGCATATGTTAGTGGATAACTGTGCAATGCAGCTCGTTCGCCGTCCAGCTTCCTTTGATGTCATTGTAACAGAGAATATGTTTGGAGACATTTTGAGCGATGAAGCAGCAATACTCACTGGATCGATTGGGATGTTGCCTTCTGCTAGCTTAGGAGAAGGCTCACTTGGGTTTTACGAACCTGTTCATGGCTCAGCTCCGGATATCGCTGGTCTTGGTATCGCAAATCCAACGGCAATGATCCTATCGATGGCGATGATGCTTCGCTACTCTTTCCAAGATGAACTGGCAGCTGCTGATGTAGAAAAAGCGGTAGAGCAAGTTCTACATATGGGTTATCGTACACAAGATACGAAGACTGATCAGGATAAAACCCTGACTACGATGCAGTTTGCAGAAAAAGTAGCTAGTTTGTTATAAAATAAAAATCCAGCCCTCATGAAGGCTGGATTTTTTCGTATATAAAAATGTAAATACATCAAAATCGGCTGCAATTTTTAGTGGTTGCAATCTGGTTCGTTACAATAACGCATTCAAAGCACCTCCTTTGCAAAAAGGAAATGATTTTCTATTATTATATCAAAGCGGGAAACAATAAAAAAGAATAATGGGAAAATTTATTATCAGAATATTCTTCTGGAATTTCGGCTGGATAGTTTTTGAAAGGTGCAGGATTTATTCTTCTGGAATTACCCAAAATTAATCAGCTGATTTATATTGGGTAAGAGTTTGGGAGAAGAAGTATTTTTTACCTATGTGGTATAATTCATATAAGGTAATAGAAATCAGCTATGGAATGGATTTTATTTCTATTCGGATAAAATGTTGTATTCATGATGTGGAAACCTGAAAAGGTGGGATACGCTGTGGATAAAAAAGATAACTTGCTATCACAATTTAAAAAGCTCCCGACGGAACGCAAAGCCATGATCGCAGAGACAGCTGTTGTAGTGATTGGCTGGTTGGCGAAGAAAGCTGTTCATTACTATCAACATCGGAAGAAGAAAAAGGAAAGCGTTTAAGCTTTCCTTTTTTGTATGGAGAAGATAGTACATATCTTTATTTACAAGCATGCGGTGTTTTCATAAAATAAACGTAAGTCCCCTACTAGGGAAGGACAAGGACATGACCACTCAGGGCACCACTGCCATGGAGACCAGCGAGAAGAAGCTCAACGAGGCATGGAACATCCTCGAATCCCACGCTGAGCTCGCTCCGGAAGAGGAGTTGAGCCACCTCAAGAAGCGATACAAGGCGGTTCGGAAGATGGCTGAGCTTTGTGGAACCCTTGATGAGGAGTTCGGCGAGAACAGCCACATCCTTCTCAGGAATTTCGTGCTCGACGTGCAGGCGGCAGCCCTTGGCTGGCATGCCAGTTGATCTGAGCTGGTTCTGTCACTCCGGGATGAGAGTCCATGCGATAAGCGTGGTGCTCCATCTCGGAGCTGGAAAGCAATCGAAAGTAATATAGATACAAAAACTGCTAAATATGTGGCAGTTGTTTATTTTATTTGTGATATGACCAAAATTTGAGTTATATATTGGTCATATAATATGGTTAGTTTTTATTTTCTATACTTTAAATGTTTACAAATTGACATGGTAGTCTTATACTTTTGATTGTAAGTAATTCCGACTTCTCTTATCGTTTAGATGAGAGAAAGGACTGATATGCTATACACCGACAACCGCCAGAACAAGGTGCTCGACAACTTGATCGATCGTGAGCAGGAGCTGCGAAGGCGTTACAACGTCCACACGCCTGTCATCCCGATGGACAAGCGTCATCTGTTCATTGAGATCGATGAAGGACTGGCGGTGCTCACTGACCAGAAGGTCGGTGTCGTCGTCTGACAAACCTGATCAGTCACCCGGAGTGGAGCAGCGTGTGTGCTCCGCTCCGGGAACCGCATATGATAGGAAGACTTAGATAGATAAAGCTGCCATTTCAATAGAGAAGGTAGCTTTTTTGCATACATATTTTTGTGTGTGAATATATGAAAAGGAAGAAAGATGGGAAGCACAATAGTATTTTTGGATATATACATCTAATATTGGTACATTAGAAAAATGTGGTGATCGCTAAGTATAAAAGAATCCACTGGTAGAAGTGGAATGTATTATATTTCTTCTATTTTGACATTTTAATATTTACATAAATCAATGAATGTCCTATAATTTAATTACCTTGTAACTCCAATGTCTCATTGCGAGACAGAAGGGAACACCACAATGACCACGCTCGAGAGCGACGAGTCGACCTGATGGGTCACCGGCTCAACCAGGATCAGAACCTTTTTTTGACCGCGGTCGCCGCGGACACCATCAGCGCCTGAGACCACGTCGCCGGCGTGTGGCCGGTGGGATCATCGACTATCGTCGATAGATAGTATGAGAGAACCTTATACACCCGCCGGTCAAGCCCCCGATGGTTAGCAGAGCTATATCATCGAGGGCACCCGATAATATGATTCAGCACATAAATACGAAAGCTGCCATAATCAAATGATATGGTAGCTTTTTGTTTGTTTACATCTGATCTTTTTTCTAGAAATTTCACTTTGTAGATATAGGGAAGTTCTACTTCTCATAGTAGCCTTCTCAATGGGAAAATTTCAAATAGACGGTGCATCCCATTATTGTGCCTTCGTAACTACTATAGTTTACTTGGGCACCAAAGCCCTTATCGATGATGAGATTGAAATCTTCTTCAATTCGTTGTGTGGTCAATGTTATTAAATCTACATTTAAGGAATTAGATGAAAGTGATTTATCATTAAATTTTGCTAATTTGACATTTTTATATTTACAAAAAACAAAGACTGCAATATAATCAAATCAGACACAAAAAGCCTCTCAACTTGAGAAAGGTTCAACATGACCACGACCGCGCAGATGGAGCCGACCGAGATGAAGTCCGAGACGACCGCCGGGACCGCCGCCGACCCGACCGACCAGTTCGAGACGACCGCCGGCACCGCCACCGATCCGACCGACCAGTTCGAGACGACCGTCGGCACCGCCACCGATCCGACCGACCAGTTCGAGACGACCGCCGGCACCGCCACCGATCCGACCGACCAGTTCGAGACGACCGCCGGCACCGCCACCGATCCGACCGACCAGTTCGAGACGACCGCCGGCACCGCCAACACGACGTCGTACACGACCGGCATCGTCGCCGACCCGACGGCCGCCGCGGCCACCATCTCCGGCTGACGCCGGCGTGGGAATGGGGCCGGCGGGTTGATGCGGACTAACCGTATCAACCCGCCGCCCCACCCCGGGACGGAGGACACGAGAAATCGTGGACTCCGCCCCGGACCCTGTATAAAATGTTTGAATAAATAGATACAAAAGCTGCCATACTCAAATGAGATGGCAGCTTTTGTTTTACATCTGATCTGCTTTTCTAGCAATTTCACTTCGATAAATATAGGGAAGTTCTACTTCTCCATAGTAGTCTTCACCGCGGAAAACTTCGGATAGACGACGCATCCCATTATTGTGGCCTTCGTAACTACTATGGTCTACTTGGGTATCGAAGTCTCCATCGATGATGAGTTTGGAATCTTCACCAATCCGCTGTACAGCCAGTTTCATTAAATCTACATCTAAGTTTTGGGCTTCGATGATATAGACGATTGCTCGAAGTCCAGTTGTATCAAAGCCGCGAATATCACTAAATGGCAAGAGTAACAGTTTGGGCGGTTCTTTTTCTTTGCCCTTTAACAATTCTTCAACGATCATTTTATCTCCAAATTTGCTGCATAACATCGAACCGATCGCAGAATCCATGATCTTTTCATCTCTTGTTCCCGGATAAAAGCCAAGTTTGGCGCTGTTTCGAGAAGCCATCGGATTTACAAAACAAATCAAGCGGTCATACTTGCCTTTTTCGATTTCCCGCATGGCATAACTCAGAGCAATTAATGATTTCCCTGAACCTGCTTTTCCTTTGATCATGGTGATGGTGTTAGAACGTAAACTATCGAGCGCACAGCGTTGATAGGCATCTTTTGGAGAAAATTTGCCAAAATAGGTAGTATCAAACCCTCTTGGCCGCACATAGACATGTGTTTCCCCTGTCCACTTTAATAGATCAGCATAGTTTTCCCCATCTTTAACTACCAAGTATTGATTGTTCAAAAGTCCGAAATGATTCTGATCGAGATTGTGGCATAGTGCAGTATATCTTTCATCTTCTACATCACATTCTAAGTAGCCCTCGTATCGTTCTTCTTGTGATACAAGTTCCAACAAAGGAATTTTAAACCCTCTTGCTTTTTGTTTAAGGAGCAAATCATACGTGATTAATCCATATTGATTGTCGATACAACACTGCAAAATTTTATTATCAGCATAATGAGCATCGAAGTCACTTCCAAGCTCAACGGTATAATCTTTTACATCGAATAAGATGTCAGCATGATGATGTTCCAAATAGCGAGTAGCAGCACGTGCGTGGAAGGCAAGCGCTTGATTCTGCGATAGTTTGTGTTTTTCTAACTCTCGTAAAACCATAGAGGGAATGACAATATGCTCATGATCGAGTTTTTCCATACTGTTTAATAATACATTGGTATCGACTACATATCTCATGGAGGCGAGTATCCCCCGTTCTTAGATTATTATTTTCAGTTTCTCCCATTTCACAAAAAACTGTTTATGCATTTTTTGGTAGATAAAAGGAAACTTTATTTACTTCATCTTGTGCAGATTGAGCTTCTATGAATCAGGCAAGAAATTAATAGAAAGAAACAGTGGAGGTAGGTAGTGATAGCTTTCAATATCTTTTATTTTATGACAAAAGAGAGAGTTGGAACCAGTTCTTTTATCTAAATTTTAGCGAAAAAGAGGAATCCATCGATTCCTCTCTTCTTATTGTTTTACAACTACTGGTGTGGGTTTGGATGTGCTGTTGGAAAAAGGTTGTTTAAGGGCTTCTTTTTGTCCGTTTTCCCATAATTCTTCTACTTTGGCTAATTCTTCAGCAGTAAAGGCTGTTTTTTCACTTGCTTCTGCAAACTCTTTTAAATTTGCTTCACTTGTAATGTTTGGTAATACCGATTTGATTGCAGAACTAGCAAGCGAATAAAGAATAGCAGCTTGTCCGATTGTGCGGTCTGTTTCTTTGTAGAGGAAGCTCCAATCGCGAACTGCTTGTACACCAGCTTGCATCCATTTTACCGGTCTATGGTTACGATGGTCTGATTTATCAAAGTGTTTGTCAGGATCATAAGAACCATCGAGCAGTCCAGAAGCGTGTGGAACACGTGCGATCAAAGAAGTGCCAGCTTCTTCCGCTGCTTTAATCAAGTCTCTTGCAGGGTCTTGCTCGATTAAGTTATTGATGATCTGAGCCATGTCCATTTTTTGTTTCAAAATGGTAGCAAGCCCTTCTTCTCTCCAGCCGATATCTGGTCCTAGAGCAACTCCGTAACTTCTAATTTTTCCTTCTTCTTTCAAGCGTTCTAACGTTTCCATCACTTCATCACTGATGATAGCTTCCATACGAGCATTGTGCAGTTGGTACACATCAATAGTCTCGATATTTAAGCGTTTCAGGCTTGCTTCACATGATTTGCGAATGGATTCTTTGTCCCAGTATTGAGGTAGTTCGCTATGCCCGCCATGACGATCTCCCCGTTTTGCAAAAATGTCATATCCAAATTTAGTTGCGATGACAACTTTATCGAGTAAACCTTCGAGTGCTTCTGCAAGCAAAGTTTCCCCTTTGCCTTGTCCATATACATCAGCTGTATCAAAAAAAGTAATTCCATAATTTTCATAAGCCGATCTAAGTAATTTTTTTGCTAATGTTTCATCTTTCACTCCCCACCAAGGTGTAGCGACAGACCAAACGCCAAAGCCTACTTCTGAAACTTTTTTATCTACGTTTTTCATTGAACGATATTTCATCAAATATCCTCCTTGTTCTAACAAACACAAGTATGTAATTTAGCATTTTTAACAAATTCATTGTATCACATTGCATAGCCTAACACTTTATCATGCACAATAACAAGATGAACTACTCCAATTATTTTCCTACAGATTAGAAGGTGAAATTTTTCACTATCCCTGATATTATTTTCTTTGTATACTCAAATAAACTTGATACAAACAAACAATAGAGGTGAAGTCGGTGGCGAATAAGAAAAAATCCCGAGACATGCAAGGTTTAGTGGTAGTTACTATTCTCGTATTAGTACTGGCACTTGGAGTTTATGGGGTAATCAATCAATTTACAGGAAGCAAACAAGAGGCTACGGACAAAGTAACTCCGATTGATTATAAAGGACAACCTTTCTTAGGGAAAGAAAATGCGCCTGTTAAAATTATGGAATTTGGCGATTTTAAATGTCCAGTTTGTAAGCAGTTCCATGAATCCATATTTCCACAATTGAAAAAGGATTTTATCGATACGGGTAAAGTTTCTTTCTATTTTACGAATACGCAAGTAATCGGCCCTGATTCGTTGACAGCTGGTGAAGCTGGAGAAGCTGTATTTAAACAAAATCCTCAAGCTTTTTGGAAATATTATGACACAGTTTACAGCAATCAAGG
This sequence comes from Shimazuella sp. NTD248, assembly GCF_059510395.1. NCBI lineage: Bacteria > Bacillati > Bacillota > Bacilli > Caryophanales > Thermoactinomycetaceae > Shimazuella > Shimazuella sp. NTD248. The sequence continues at coordinate 36,459 of NZ_JCAJZT010000007.1, forward strand.
AAATGAAACTGTAGAGTGGGCAACACCTGCATTTCTCGTTGATTTGATTAAGAAGAATATACCAGAAGTAGATGCAAAAAAAGTTTCAGATGATTTATCAAAGAAAACATTCCAAAAACAAACACAAGAAGATAATACAAAATTCAATAATACAGGGATCACAGGGGTACCAGCTATCTTTGTGAATGGTAAGTATATTCAAAATGGTTTATCATACAGCGATATTAAAGCTGCGATTGAGAAAGAGTTGAAAGCCAAATGAGATCATTAGCGGATCGTTTTGGTCTGTATTTCGCTTGGTTGGTATCGATTGTAGCCATGGGTGGGAGTCTTTATTTTAGTGAAGTTTTAGGACTTGTTCCCTGTGTTCTTTGCTGGTATCAACGCATTCTCATGTATCCTTTAGTGATTCTTTTGGGAATTGCCACATATCGACAAGATAAAAAAATATCCACTTATGTGTTACCTTTATCTTTGATCGGGTTGGTTATTTCGGCATATCATATTCTTATTCAAACTTTTCCAAACCTAGCTTCAGAAGCAACTTGCAAAGCTGGTGTTCCATGTACCGTCGATTCTCTTCATCTATTTGGTTTTATTACCATTCCAATGTTGGCAGGCACAGCTTTCCTGTTGATCAGTATTAGTATGCTGCTCATGCGTAAATCATAAAATAGGTAAAAAAGTGTGTGTATGTCCATTGCGAATCTTCCTTTTGAACATAAGGTATGAATATAGAGAAAGTGTTACAAAAGGAGGATAACGACATGAGTGGATGTGGATCTTTTGGGTTTTTAGGAACTGGTATCGGAGTTCTTATCGCTATCATTATCATCATTGTCGTGCTAGCCCTTATCTTTGGCTGGTTTAGCTTGGGTGGTTTTGGTGGCTTTGGTGGCTTTGGACCTGGCTTTGGTGGTTTTGGATGTTTTTAAATCCTCCTTTGGAGGGTTTTTTTGTTTGTTAAAAATATTTTGACCAACCAAATCTTTTGTAGCATAATGATTGGATATGAAGTAACAATAATCCTCATTGGTTTTAAATACATTAAATTTTTATGGGGTAAAAAGGAATTCAGAAAGGTAAAGTGGTGTTTTATGTTGCAGACAACAACGACACGGCATTCGTTTGCCACTATGCTACAAGAATTGGTTGATGTTGCTGGTCCTCCAGGTCATGAGCGTGCAGTGCGGCAAGTGATGCAAAAGTGGTTAAAACCATATTCAGATGAGATCATGACAGATCGACTTGGCAGCTTGATTGCTCGAAAAGGATTATCGGGTCCAAAAGTAATGCTAGCGGCTCATCTGGATGAAATCGGTTTCATGGTTACACGTATTACAGAGGAAGGCTATCTTCGGTTTCAAACATTAGGAGGCTGGTGGAGTCAAGTACTACCAGCCCAGCGTGTTGAGGTTCATTCACGAAATGATAAGTTTTTAGGGATTATAGGCTCCAAACCTCCCCACCTTATGTCGCCAGACGAGCGGAAAAAGGGGATAAACATAGATGATTTATTTATTGATTTAGGTTTAGAGTCGCTCGCGGAAGTGGAAGCATTAGGAATTCGACCCGGAGATACGGTTATCCCTTATTCTCCTTACACCCAAATGAGCAACCCAAATCGTGCAGTTGGAAAAGCGATGGATAATCGTATTGGCTGTGCTGTTGTAACGGAGGTACTATATCGCTTATCTCAAGGAGTACGTCATCCCAATCAAGTATTTGCTGTGGGAACGGTAATGGAGGAAGTTGGTCGGAGAGGAGCTAAAACTGCTACAGCAGTTGTAAAGCCGGATGTGGCTTTTGCGATTGATGTAGGAATTGCTACAGATACGCCGAAGATCGGTTTTACGCCAACTTCTCTTCATCTTGGAAAAGGTCCCGTACTCGCACTTTATGATGCTGGGCATATTGCTCATCAACCTTTATTACAATTAGTACGAGAGGTAGCAGAGGAAGAAGGAATTCCTTACCAATATGAGGTTGTTACGCGTGGCGGTACAGATGCTAGTCATATACATGTGCATCATCATGGAGTGCCAACTCTCACTTTGGGAGTACCCTCTCGCTATATTCATAGTCATACTTCTGTTATCGATCAACGAGATGTTGATCATTTGGTTAATTGGTTAGTAGCACTGACATCTCGCCTCGATCGCAGAACGATTGAAAAATTAACGAGATAACATAAAAGCCACCAATGGTGGCTTTTATCATTTAGCCGAGAAGCCCAGTGGGTAGGTAGGGGTGAATCGGCTTTTTTGTTATGTTTTCAAACTTTGAGTTGCAATCATTCCCACTCTTGTTATAAACTACGAAATAAATAAGCAGAACAAAAGTTTGGGGTGAATGAAAAAAGAAAGAAAACAAGGGAAGAAAGCTTTTGCTTAATTTTGGATTCTATCATGTAATGTCTGGATCATGGTTTGTTGTTCTGCCTCATCGCTATTTTTCCAAATTACTTCAAACAACACCCCAAGACCAGGAAGTAGTTTTTCTTCACCTTGGGTGATCGAATCTTCGATTAAACCAACTAACTCATTGTTATTCATATGTTGAATATTTTGGATAACTGCTCCTCGTATGTTAAAATTCATATACTATCACCTCATAGATCTCCTATGTGAATGAAGGAGAATTTTTTATGTACTATTCCATAACTTCTCCCCAAAACCAACAAGTTAAACGTTGGAAAAAATTGCTGTCCAAAAAAGGTCGCCAATCAGGAGGAGCTTATTTAGCAGAAGGCGTCCATTTATTGCAAGAAGCCTTGATAGTAAAAGGGGAAATAAGATCCATTATCATTCGAGAAGGATTTGTAGACTCGGAAAAATTGATAGAAGCAAATCAAGCACATATTCCAGTGTATCAGCTAAGTGCTCCTATTTTTTCAACTTTGATTGATACAGAGCAATCACAAGGTGTTATTACAGAAGTCACTATACCTCACTGGAATATCGAAAACCAGTTGGAGAAAAGTAATTTAATACTTTTGCTGGATGAAATACAAGACCCAGGTAACCTCGGCACAATCTTGCGAACGGCGTCTGCCGCTGGTGTTGATTTAGTGGTACTAGGAAAGGGAACCGTTGATCCATACAATAGCAAGGTAATTCGTTCGACGATGGGAGCTGTCTTTCACTTACCAATCGCAGAGGCAGATTTACTGGAAGTGATTCCTATGTTAAGGCAGAAAAATATAACAGTAGTAGGAACTTCGCCTCATAATGGTATTTATACATTTAATTATTCGTTTCCAACAAAAGTGGCGATTGTACTTGGAAATGAGGGAAGGGGAATACAAGAAGCTGTTTTACAACAAATTGATCAAGCATTGATGGTTCCCATGATAGGAAGGGCAGAATCCTATAATGTATCCATCACAGCAGGAATGCTTTTATATGAACACCTCAGACAACATCATCACATAAAAATGAATGAACAAAAGATATGATTTTAATGTTTTCAACAAATCATCAAAGATATCATGAATATTAACTTTAGGAATTGCAAGTTTTTCTCTGATCCGATATAATGGTTGCGATCTTTATTCATTATATTTTTGGCAATGACAGAGACAGGGCACAATGTATCTATTACAGGGAGGAAAAGTCTTGACTGGAAACTTTTCCATAGCGCTACTTGTGTTATTCACTCTCGAGCTGCCCCTTGAAACTTCAGTAGGGGGGACCGGCAAGCTGCTGCCGTTATCAGCAAAAAGTGGGGGAGATATTTCTCCTCAACAAGGGTGGTACCGCGAACTCTCGTCCCTTAGGGATGGGAGATTTTTCTTTTTTAAAGGGGAGCGTGCGATGCGTGATCGATTATTAGCACTGCAAGAAGAAGCGTCCGGGGTAATTGTGGATGCACAAGACCTGGAAACGCTAAGAGAAGTAAAAGTAAAATACCTTGGAAAAAAAGGTGAAATTACTGGTGTCTTAAGAGGCATGGGAAAGTTATCAGCTGAAGAACGTCCTATTATCGGAGCATTAGTAAATGATGTACGTGCAACTCTCAGTACTTTGATTGATGAAGCTGAATCAAAGCTGGAAGAAGCAAAATTGGCAGAGAAATTAGCACATGAAAATGTGGATGTTACGCTTCCTGGTAAGGCTATTTCTATCGGATCTTTACATCCGATCAATGCAGTGCTTGAACAAGTGGAAGATATTTTTATCGGTATGGGTTTTCATATTGCCGAAGGACCCGAAGTAGAAACGGATTATTTCAATTTTGAAATGTTAAATTTGCCGAAGAATCATCCAGCCCGTGATATGCAGGATTCTTTTTATATTTCACCTGAAACGCTGCTTCGAACTCATACTTCTGCTGTACAAGTAAGATCGATGATCGATAAAAAAGGGGAAGTTCCTGTTCGGATTATTAGCCCAGGAAAAGTATATCGTCGGGATGATGATGATTCTACTCACTCTCATCAATTTACACAAATTGAGGGATTAGTAGTAGATAGTGGTGTATCCATGAGTGAACTTCATGGTGTGCTTCTTCACCTTATTCACCAATTGTTTGGAGAAGAGACAGAAGTTCGACTACGTCCAAGTTATTTCCCGTTTACAGAGCCTAGTGTCGAAGTAGATATCTTCCATCCTGAAAAAGGTTGGATCGAGATCCTTGGTGCTGGTATGGTACACCCGACTGTTTTAGAGAAAGCAGGATATGATTCAGAAAAATATACTGGATTCGCTTTTGGTATCGGGGCAGAGCGAATCGCTATTTTAAAATACGATATAGATGATATTCGCAATTTTTATCAAAATGATTTACGTTTTATTAAACAATTTAAGTCGGTTTAAGAAGGAGGGTAAAACATGTTAGTTTCATATGAATGGTTATCGGAATATGTAGATTTAAAAGGGATTTCACCTGAAGATATTGCGGAAGAGCTAAATCGTACAGGAATAGAAGTGGAAGTTATTTATACAAGAGATGCAGGTGTATCCCGTGTTGTAGTGGGAAAAGTACTCAACTGTACTCCTCATCCTGAGGCAGATCGATTGAATATTTGTTCCGTGCATGTGGGTCATGCTACTCCTTTGCAAATTGTATGTGGAGCAAAAAATGTTGCTGCTGGTCAGTTGGTCCCTGTAGCGTTGGAGGGGGCAACACTGCCTGGGGAGATAAAAATAAAAAGAACAAAACTTCGCGGTGTCGAGTCAAACGGTATGATCTGTTCTGCAAAAGAATTAGGTCTTCCAGATAAGGTTTTGATGAAAGAACAACAAGACGGTATTTTAGTTCTTGGTAAAGATGCTCGTATCGGTCAAGATATCAAACAATATCTGGGTATGAATGATCAAGCGATCGAATTGCAACTTACTCCAAATCGATCCGATTGCTTAAGTATGTTCGGTGTAGCCTATGAAATAGCAGCTATTTTTGATCGTGAGCTTCGTTTACCGGAAGTGGAAGTGGAGGAGTCACCTGAGCAAATCGCTCCCCTGACCATTACCATCCAAAGTGAAGGAGATTGTCCGATCTATTCTGCACAAGTTGTTCACAACTTGCGTATCGGTCCTTCCCCACAATGGATGCAAAATAGATTGATAACAGCTGGTATACGTCCAATCAATAATATTGTAGACATCACCAACTATGTCATGATAGAAACAGGTCAACCTTTACATGCTTTTGATTACGAACAAGTACGGGCTGGTCAGATTGTTGTGCGTCGCGCAGTCGAAGGGGAACAAGTGGTGACATTGGATGGTGTTACTCGTACCTGTGACGATGAGACGTTACTCATTACAGATGGTCATGAAATTTTAGGTTTAGCGGGGATTATGGGTGGGGAATCAAGTGAAGTAACTTCTGTGACTTCTACTATTTTATTGGAATCAGCTTATTTTGATCCACAAGTGGTTCGTAAAACCTCTCGTAAACTCGGACTTCGTTCAGAGGCAAATCATCGATTTGAGCGCGGTGTGAATCCGGAACGAGTACAGCCTGCTTTAGCCCGTGCTGTGCAACTTTTGCGTGAGATAGCTTATGGGGAAGTAGCATCAGAGATGGTAGTAGAAGGTTTTGGGGAAGTGGATGCCATAGACTTAACACTTCGACATGATCGTCTCACTACTGTCATGGGTGTACAGTTGGAACAATCAGAAGTCTTAAATATCTTTGAACGTTTACAGTTTCCAGCAATCGCAGATGAAGGGGTATATGTTGTAAGAGTTCCAATTCGTCGACCTGATATAAATCTAGAAGTGGATCTGATTGAAGAAGTAGCTCGTCTATATGGATATGATCGCATACCTACATCTTTACTGTGGGGACAACAGCAACCTGGAGAAAGAACATGGGAACAGAAGAAAAGACAAGTAATTCGCCATACTTTGCGTGATCTTGGCTTGAATGAAGTTATTACCTATAGTTTGACTTCGGAAGCACAAGAGCAAGAAATTGCGTACCCATTAACAGTTCCGTATATTCCTATTCCGATTGCGATGCCAATGAGTAATGAACATGCAATTTTGCGTACTAATTTGCTACCGCAATTGGTGCAAGTTGCAGCTCATAATCGAAACCATGGTGTTACAGATGTTTCTATCTTTGAGTTAGCAAAAGTGTATCTTGCTAGCGAAGATAACCAACATACTCTTCCAGAGGAACGTTTTCAACTTGCATTTTTGCTGACGGGAAACTATCACCAGGCAAATTGGGCAAACGCAGCTCAAAAAGGCGGAGATTTCTTTACAGCAAAAGGTGTACTTACTACTTTATTGGAACGTCTTCATATTACTGATGTGGATTATGAAGCAATTCAAGTGGAAGGATTCCATCCAGGCCGTACCGCGATTATCAAACGTGATAATCAAGTGATAGGGATATTAGGTCAACTTCATCCAGCTTTGAGTAAAAAATATGATTTAGATGATACGGTAGTATGTCAACTTGATCAAGAACTGCTGCTAGACGCGTCCTTTGATGAACTCAATTATCAGCCAATACCAAGATATCCTGGGATAACACGAGACTTGGCATTGATCGTAGAAGAATCTGTTCCAGTGAGTCAGATTGAAGCAGGGATTCGAGCTGTTGCTGGAGAATTACTCAAAACAGTGACTTTATTTGATGTCTTTACGGGGGAACAAGTAGAGGATGGTAAGAAGAGTATTGCCTTTAATCTCGTCTATCGATCTGATGATCGCACGCTAACAGATGATGAAGTGCAACACGCACACAGTGGAGTAGTGGCATATTTAGAGGAGACATTTGGGGCAAAATTGAGACAATAATGTGGTGGTCCTATGAGCAAAAATAAAATGTCTGTCGAAATATATGGTCAATCTTACCCCATAGTCAGCAAAGCAAACCCTGCGCATATGCGTGAGGTGGCTAGTCTTGTGGACAACAAGATGCGAGAACTTGCGGAGATGAACCCACGGTTAGACACCACCAAATTAGCTGTTCTATCTGCTTGTAACATAGCTGATGAATTTTTGCGACTAAAACAAGAGTTTGATGAGCTCATGCATTTGGTTGAAGATGAATCAATTTAAAATTTTGAAATCCACTTCTTAACGGAGTGGATTTTTTATATGTAAATGAATTTTTTGGGTGCGCAGCCGGGTCCCAAGGGTCCCGACTGCGCAGAGCTCACTGCTTCGCGTCTCTTCTGTTTCTGTTGCGGAACCTGTTGATCCCACAAACAAGAACACAGACTGCACCCAGCACAATCGCGACGATTGCGAATGGCAGGTCACTTGACCCATTTGGGGAGATGGTAAGTGGCATTGGAGCTCCTGAGGTGGCGGAAGGGAGTTTCCCTCACGAGACCTCGAGTTCAGTTTAAACATTATATTTCCATTATTCAATATTAAAAAATAATATATCTTACTTTTTTCACAAAATTATGGATGTATAGGGAAATTCGTAAGAGGAATAATACTGTTAGATTTCAACCTAGAGAAAGGTTGTGTTTGGCAGTTGAGAAAGAAGTGGGTTGTTGTCGTAACCCTTATTTGTATCTTATTTGTACCATTTTTGGTCAGTAATCAAGTCGTGGAAGCTAAGCCTTTTGGGAAAACAACGCTTCGTTATGGCGCCAGTGGCGGGGATGTCTATGAATTACAAGGAAGATTAAAGCATTTAGGATACTATGCTGGTAAAATAGATGGTTCCTTTGGAGTAAAAACAAAAAATGCGGTAACATGGTTTCAATGGAAGTTTGGCTTGAAATCAGATGGACTTGTAGGGGCAGAGACAAAGTTAAAGTTGTGGCAAGCCACGAAGGCTTGGAAGCCAAGCGGAACTACAAGCACAAGTAAACCCGTGCAGTCTTCCAGTGGATTTTCAGCTCAAGACCTCAAACTGCTCGCTCAAGCTGTATATGGAGAAGCCCGGGGAGAACCATATACTGGACAAGTTGCAGTTGCAGCTGTTATCTTAAATCGGTTAGAAGACTCAAACTTTCCCAATACGGTCTCAGGGATTATATTTGAACCTCTTGCCTTTACATCCGTAGCAGATGGTCAAATTTGGTTAACCCCCAATGGTACAGCTCGAAATGCAGTTTCAGATGCTATCAATGGATGGGACCCCTCAGGTGGAGCGACTTATTACTTTAATCCAGATACGGCGACATCAAAATGGATTTGGAGCAGACCGCAAATTAAAAAAATAGGAAAACACATATTCTGTAAATAAAAAGGGTTACTGGACGAAATCCAGTAACCCTTTTTCTACTCGGCTGCTTTCGATCTTGTAGTAGGAACAAAAATATCGATTATCCCGATCAAAAGCGATGCAATTAGTGCAGACAAGAAACCAATCCGATATCCCGGCACGATAAATTGAATCACATATAAGATGGCTGCGCTCACTAAAAATCCGACAATTCCTCTGCCATAGGGAGTTATTTTATGTCCAGTGAGGCTTTCGATCAACCAGCCGACTACCATAATAGCTAAAGCAGCTAGCAATACAGAGCCAAAACCAGCAATTCGAAATCCGGGAACCAAAAAGGCAACCACACCTAAAACGATTGCAGACACAATAAAGCGAATGACATGGCGCAAAATATAACACCTCCCTATCTCTAGTCTGTATCCATTGCTGTTTTTTACTCCTATAGTGTTATAATAAAAATGTTTGCTGGCACGGAGGTGTAGGAAAGTGGAAGATTCATCATGGAATACATTGGAATATCCGACGATAAAAAATAGGATTAAAAATTTAGCAATGACTTCACTTGGACAAGAGGTAATAGAAGCGATGAAGCCATCCTCTGATTATTTCCATGTGGAACAACAACTTCGAATTACCCAGGAAGCGATGGATTTTTTACGTCTTAAAGGAGAAGTCTCGCTTTATGGATTAGAAGATATTCGAGTAGCGTTAAAACGCGTAACAAAAGGCAGTATTTTGCTGATAGAAGAATGCTGGGCAGTATCTACAACGATTCACGCTGGTCGTCAAGTAAAATCGGCAATGCGTCAACTTCCAGAAGAAAGTGCAACGCTCCCTTATTTGCGGAAGAACTGTGAGCAAATTGCTAGCTTGGATGATCTTGAAACTGAAATAAAACGATGTATTAGTGAAGATTTAGAAGTAAAGAGTACAGCGAGCGAAGAGCTTCGAGCAATTCGACAAAAGCTGATTACAGGAAGACAACGGATACAAGAAACATTACAGCAGATGCTTCGTTCTTCCCAAATTCAAAAAATGCTCCAAGAATCATTAATTACGATTCGAAATGAACGATATGTCATTCCGATCAAAGCAGAGTATCGAGGTTCTCTTGCTGGTATTATTCATGATCAGTCTGCATCCGGTGCTACCTTGTATATCGAACCTCAATCTATAGTGGCTCTCAATAATCAACTGCGAACATGGGAATTAGAAGAATCTCGAGAGATAGATAAAATTTTAGCTGCTCTATCTAACTTAGTAGCAGAAGTAACCAACGAATTAACCGAAAATGTAGCAATCTTAGGAGAACTGGATGGTTTATTTGCTAAAGCAGAGTATGCAAGGGTAGAGCGAGCCATTGTTCCAAAGATAACCCAAAAGGGGCCACTTAAGCTAAACGAAGCTCGTCATCCTCTTCTCGATCGAGAATTAGCTGTTCCTATCGATCTTGAATTAGGGAGTGAAACCCATGCCATTATCATTACTGGTCCCAATACGGGTGGTAAGACAGTTACATTAAAAACCGTTGGTTTGTTAGCGCTAATGACGCAGAGTGGATTTCCCATTCCTGCGTTAGATGGAACCGTAATGCCTGTATACAGTGGGGTATATGCAGATATTGGCGATGAACAGAGCATCGAGCAAAGTTTGAGTACATTTTCTAGCCACATGACAAAAATTATTCGAATATTACACGAGATAGATGGGCGTAGTTTGGTTTTATTCGATGAACTTGGCGCTGGTACAGATCCAACCGAAGGGGCTGCCATGGCAGTAGCTATTTTAAATCATGTGCTTCAAATTGGTTGTTCGATTGTAGCTACCACTCATTACAGTGAACTAAAAGTATTTGCCCATACCCATCCAAAAGCAGTGAATGCAAGTGTGCAGTTTGATGTGGAAACCCTTCGCCCGACTTATAAGTTAGAAGTCGGGGTACCTGGTGAGTCCAATGCTTTTTCGATTGCAAAGCGGTTAGGATTGTCCGATGAAATTATCGAAGCAGCCAAAAAAGAGATATCGCAAGAAGAGAGCAGACTAGAAGAAGTAATTACCTCTTTGGCTAAAGCGAAACGAGAAGCAGAAGAAGAAGGCATAAAAGCCCTGTCACTCAGGGAAGATGCAGAGAGATTATATCAAGAAATACGCGAGAAATGGCAATTATGGGAAGAAGAAAAGTTTCAATTGCAAGAGAAGGCAAGACAAGAAGCTCGCTCGATTGTAAATATTGCAACACGTGAAGCAGATGAAGTGCTGTCAGAGCTTCGTCAATGGGCCAAAGAACGTCCGCAAGATGTAAAAGAACATAAGCTGACAGAAGCACGCAGCAGGTTACAACAAGCTAATCCAGGCGTTACTTTAGTAGCACAGACGGAAATCTTTGCTCCTGAAAAGGAACAATTGATTGTTGGAGATGAAGTAAAGGCGAAGAGCTTTGGGCAAAAAGGTACGATTGTCGAGGTGCTGGCTGATGATCAATACCGGGTGCAAGTTGGCTCTCTAAAGTTGGTATTAGATCGCTCAGGACTTACCAAACTAAAATCAACTGCAACTGCTACAAAGCCAATAACTTCTGTCCGCAGTCGGTCTTTTGTAAAATCAGAAATAGACCTTAGAGGAAAATTGGTGGAAGAGGCACTTGTCGATATTGAAAAATACTTAGATGATGCGATCCTTGCTGGATTTAAGCAAGTACATCTTATTCATGGAAAAGGCACAGGAGCCCTTCGTAAAGGAGTCCATGCCTATCTCGCGAAACACCGTCGAGTTGCTGCGTTTCGAAATGGAGAATACAGTGAAGGCGGTCTTGGAGTTACTGTAGTAGAATTAAAGTGAGGGAATTGGAATGAAATATTTACCTCCGATTTTGGGCGGGGTATCCCTGCTCTTTTTGGTAATTGGTATTCTATGGTTCTATTATCATGCAACATAAAACATAAATTCTACTCGATACAGCAATCGAAGGTGACACATAGTGAAAATTGGTTCTAGAATCCTAAAAACAGCTATTGGAGCGGGTATATCCATTGCGATTGCCCAAGCATTTCAGCTTACTTTTTACGCATCCGCTGGTACCGTTACTATGCTGTGCATCCAACGAACGAGAAAAAAATCATACGAGATTGCATGGCAGCGTTTTTTAGCTTGCTTGATCGGTTTGAGTGTGGCAGCCGCCATATTTACTGTTTTAGGCTATAACCCATGGGCAATTATCGTTATCTTGCTCATCAGTATTCCATTGATGATCCGTTTTAAAGCTAAAGAGAGTGTTATTGCAAGTTCCGTGTTTATCTTTCATTTATATGTAATGAAGCATATTACTTGGCAACTTGTCATTAATGAACTCGCTCTGATGATAATCGGGATTACGGTTGGTTTGTTGCTGAATTTATTTATGCCTAGCGCAGACCAAGAGCTGCGCAGGTATCAACAAAAAATTGAAGAAAATTTTCGGATTATTTTCCATGAGATGGCTCGATATCTACGTGAAGGAGATCATGATTGGAGTGGAATGGAGATCGTCGAGACAAATAGACTATTAAAAGAAGCAAAAGAACGATCCGTACACAATGTAGAAAATCGTTTTGATGATGAGGAGTTGAAGTTTTATCGTTACTTTCAAATGAGAGATAAACAATTCGATCTCATCGATCATTTGATTCCTCATTTGGTTTCTTTCCACCCCTACTCAGATCAAGGTGAAAAACTAGCAGATTTTTTAGATCAATTGGCAGAAGGGGTTCACCCGGGAAATACCGCAGATATTTATCTAGAACAGCTAATGGAAATGACACAAGAGTATCGTAAATTGCCGCTGCCTAGTACAGAAGAAGAATTTAATATGAGAGCTACGCTTTTCCTGATTATGAATGAGATAAAGAGATATTTAAAGATCAAAAAAAGATTGGCAAAATAAAAGTATTTTCATTGATTGATTTAGGGATGATAAATAGGGGGAACCTCAAATGGATCGTTTTCTTCGTGATGAAAATAAAAAGTTGAGTTCCATGCTAGGGACTTTAAGTGAAGCAATGTGGAATGTGAATACGACAGGAGAAGAAAAATGGCAAAAAGCGGAGATGGAAGCGGAAAAAGCGTACCGTCAATATGTCTCTGACAAAGAACGTTTTGAAAAGCTGAAAGCACTGCGACAAGAAGTCAAAAAAGATAGCTTAGAGGCGAGACAAGTAGAGCGTCTGTATCAAGATGCATTCTCCAACCAGCTTTCTTCAGAAATTATTCATGAGTTGGTGCAGCTTTCCTCTACTTTGAGTAATCAATTTAATACATTCCGGGCGAAAGTGGATGGAAAAGAAGTAACCGAAAATATCATTCGAGAAACGCTCCTGACAAGCACAGATATGGAACAACGAGAAAAAATATGGCATGCGAGTAAGCAGATCGGAAAAGAAGTAGAAACTGGGTTACTTCAATTGGTAAAACTGCGAAACAAAGCAGCTCAATCACTTGGTTACAAAGACCACTATGAAATGTCATTTGAGTTAGCAGAATTAAACTTAGAGGAAGTTTTTTCCGTTTTTGAAGACCTTGTCCGTCAAACTGATGAACCATTTAAACGCGTTAAGACAGAGTTGGATGACGAGTTGAGAAACCAATATGGTATTACGGATAAAGTGTTATATCCATGGCACTATCATGATCCGTTTTTCCAAGAGGCTCCGTCCATTCCAGGAACAGATTTAACTCCCTATTTAAAAGGAAAAAATATCGAACAGCTTACAATTGATACTTTTTCTTCGCTCGGTATGGAAATTCGTGATTTACTAGCAAAAAGTGATCTATATGAACGGCCAAATAAAAATCAACATGCGTTTTGCTTAGATATAGATCGTCAAGGTGATGTAAGGGTACTGTGCAATATTCAATCGAATCAATATTGGCTGGAGACGATGCTTCATGAATTTGGGCATGCTGTCTATGATAAATACGTAGATCGTGATCTGCCATTTGCCCTGCGTACTCATTCACATATTTTTACAACAGAAGCTGTCGCCATGTTTTTTGGGAGAATGGCAAAAGAAGAAGAATGGTTACATAAATTTATGGGCTTATCCAAAGAGGAGCTTATATCCTGGATGCCTCTGCAACACAAAATGCAGCAACGAAAAATGCTAATCATGGCTCGGTGGATTATTACATTTGTCTTTTTTGAAAGAGAGTTATATCGGAATCCAGATCAAGACTTAAATGCATTATGGTGGAAACTGGTGAAAGATATTCAAGGAGTAGAGCCTCCAAAGAATCAAGATTACCCACATTGGGCAGCAAAAATTCACTTCACGATCGCACCAGTTTATTATCAAAACTATTTGTTAGGGGAATTGATGGCCTCACAAATGCATTATTATATTCAAGAGCATGTTTCATCGGAAATCTTTACAGAGCAAACAGGACAGTTCTTTATTCAAAAAGTATTCCAACCAGGGGATCGCACCGATTGGCGTGGATTGATCAAAGGGGCGACAGGTGAAGCGTTAAACCCAGCGTATTTTGTGAAACAATTTGTATTATGATGAGATGCTTATTTTAAAATTATTGGATTTCATATAAACATTACAAAGAAGATTTATATTTTTGGATCGAATTCCAATGCTTTATGTTATAATGCCACAGAAGGTGTACATCAACCTTTACTCAAAAGGGAATCATGACTGAGAACGCCAGAGAAACTCGTGTCCATCAGTTGACTGTCAGCTCTGATATGGAGCTCTTGGCGGATGGCATCCCCATTCCGCTTCGCTCCGGAAAGAACGGAGGCAATCTCACGTTTTGTGGAGTGGAGGACAAAGAAAACAACCTCTTCACACTCACGTCTGGCGGCCCTGTAGTACTAGTCGATGAGAGCGGCCAGCGCAGCTTCACTGGTCGTGTGGGAGCCACGCTGACGGTCAAGCCGTTGAACGCAGGCTGACGCCTGCATGATTCCGATCCTGAGTGGTGCGCAAGTGCCACTCAGGAGTCCCGAAACACAACCTAGGAAAATAATAACCTAGGTTTTTTAAAACCATCTACAAACCAACGTCCGGTATATATAATAAAATTATCAGGTATGGAGGTAAAACATGAAACAAGAAGAACGTCGTTTTCAAACCAAAAAATTATTACTCGATACGGTAATATCCCTCATTCAATCAAAGGGATGCGAAGCAATTACAATGGCTGATATCGTCAACACTTCCGGTTTATCCAAAGGAGCCATTTTTCACTATATCAAAAGCAAAGACGAACTGTTTACTTGGGTTTTGCAAGATCGCTTAGAACAAGTCAACGAAAGATTTATGCAACAAGTGGCTAAAAATCCAAACTTTGAACAGCCTATGAAGCAAATAGCTGATAGTTTATGGGAGTTAGAAGATAAAAATGATATCACCAATCAAGTATGGATGTATCTTCTCAGTAAATCAGATCAACCAGTTGTGGGAGAAGTGCTCACCCGTTTTTATGATCAATCCTATTCTTACTCCAAAGCTTGGATTGAACAAGGTCAAATCCATGGTGTTATTCCCAAAGAGCTCGATATTAAAAAAACAGCCGAAATGTTTGTTTTGATATCTTATGGGATTCGATTACGTTCTGCTATCCCTAATGTAGAAGCATCATTTGGGGTTTCAGACTTTATTTCGTTCATCAACCAACAGCTAATAAAAAAATAATATGATGAGGAGGAACGAATATGGCACCTTTGATTGCGTTACTTGTTTCATTTGTCATTTTTCGTTTGATTGGATTTGCAGGAGTTTCTTATTTTGATGAATGGTATACTCCTTTACAGGGGGCAGTAGCGATGATGTTTTTACTCACAGCGTCTGCTCACTGGGGAAAACGTCGGGAAGATTTAATTCGAATGGTACCGAGTTCTTTTCCAAGTCCTGATTTATTGGTAACTGTTACAGGATGGTTAGAGATCATAGGGGCTATTGGTATCGTTATCCCCCAAACGTCTGTATACGCTTCGTTGGGATTAGCAATTATGCTAGTCGCAATGTTTCCTGCAAATATAAAAGCAGCGCGAGAAGGATTGACGATAGCTGGACAATCGACTCCTAAAATCGTGGTTCGCACAATCTTGCAAATCATTTTCCTAGCTGCTGTCTTGTTGGCAGGGTAAATGGAGAACGTTATAAGAAAGAAAAAGAAACCTTTTCAGAAAATAGAGGAAAACGGTTTCTTTTTTGATTTTTCCAAGGAATAAAGGAAGATTTTTCGATTGATACTAACAAAATGAAAGCAGGAAGTACTTCTCTATTGTTCCATTATTGCACGAAAAATTAGATTCTTTTCACTTCCGTTTACCCCCTTTTCTCAATATATAGTATGAGTTATACTCAAATAGGGCTACATATTGATTATTAGCAGTCATACCTGCATCCAAACTTAAAACATATCGATATCGATACCTATCCATAAATTAGAGAGAAAAGGAAATGAGACAAATGCACTTATCCGATAATTTTTTAGAGCAATATATAGGCAAAAATCCAAAATGGGGCTTTGAAGGTCTCGGATATATGGTTTACTTACGCACATATTCCCGAAAAAAAGCAGATGGGACACAAGAAGCTTGGTGGGAAACGGTAAAGAGAGTAACCGAAGGTAACTTTTCACTGGAAGAGAAGCGTCTTAAAGAGATTGGTAAATGGGACTATGGGAAAGAAGCGAACTTACGAGAAGAGATGGAACGATTTTACCATCTGATGTTTAATCTTGTGTTAACACCACCAGGACGCGGACTATGGATGTCTGGAACGGCTTATGCAGAGAAAATAGGGGATGCAGAAAACAATTGTTGGTTCATCTCCATGCGTCCACAAAAATATGGAGTCAGTAAGATTAAACCAGCAATCGGCTCCATTGATGAGCTACTGCCTTCCATGCCTGCCGTCTTTACATTTGATCAAGCGATGAAAGGTGGAGGCGTTGGCGTAAATTTGCAACGGAAAAATACAAATAGGATGCCAAAAGTAAAAAATGAGATTTCCCTTTATTTTATCAGTGATCCAAACCATGACGATTATTTTGGGGAACTCAATGCTTTAGGAGTAGCTCCTGTGGTTGCCAAAGATGATGCTTCGATTTATCGAGTAAAAGACAGTCGAGAAGGATGGGCAGAAGCACTCCAATTGGTAATTGATTCTCATTTTATTGAAGAAAATAAGTATCTTGTTATAGACATCTCAGAAGTTCGCCCTCGTGGTTCCGAAATAAAAGGCTTTGGCGGTGTCGCTAGTGGCCCTGCACCTCTCGTGCAAATGCTGGGAAAAGTAAATGAAATTCTCAATAAAAGAGTGGGAGAGCAAGTTCCTTCTGTAGAGTGGGGAGACATCATTCAAAATATCGGTTGTTGTGTCGTTGCTGGCAATGTCCGCCGGACTGCTCTTATCTTGATTGGGGACAAAGAAGACAAGGACTTTATTGAATCAAAAAACTACAGCCTAGAGAAAAATCAAGAGGCAAGTCAATGGCGTTGGGCGAGCAACAACAGTGTTGCGATTGACGAAGATGTCACACCAGCAGATTTAGAAGAAATGGCGAAAAATATTTACTACAATGGGGAACCAGGGATCGTCAATATTGAGCTTTCCAAGCACCATGGAAGAATTGCCGAAGGACTGCAAGAAAATATCGATGGAGAAGTCGAAGGATTTAACCCTTGTGGTGAAATTACATTACCAAATGCCTCACCATGCAATTTATTTGAGATCAACTTACCCAAAATACATGAATTGATCGATGCGGGAAAAGAAGACAGTAACCTGTATAATGAAGCAAGTTGGTTGGCTACTCGATACGCATACCGCATCACTTTCCGAAACTATGAATGGGAAGTGACGAGAAATATCATCGAAAAACATCGTCGATTAGGAGTTGGAGTAACAGGTATCGCCGATTGGGTACTGATGAAGTTTGGAGATCGAGCAGTGCTCGGATTTGACGAACAACATCAACCTATTTTCAATGAAGATGTGGAAACAGCATTGGATAGACTGTACCAAGCAGTCAAAGAAACCAACTTGACTCATGCGGAGGAGTTAGAAGCAAAACCATCTATCAAACTTACAACAGTGAAACCTTCAGGCTCGATGTCCCTACTCATGGGTGTTAGCCCTGGTATGCATTGGCACTGGTCGAAATATATGATTCGCCGGGTGCGATTTTCAGCAAATTCACCGCTGATTCCAGCTTTGATCGATTGCGGATATTATGTGGAACCCGTGATTTCAGGTTTCCAAAAAGACGGCAGTCCTAAAATTGATCAACATACCCTTGTCGTAGAATTTCCAACAAAAGCACCTACCGCCGAACATCCAAAATTCCAAGCGGAAAATGATGTTCCACTAGCGGAGCAAGCAGCAGTGCAAGCATTGCTGCAGTCTTACTGGTCGGATAACGCAGTCTCTGCAACACTCACCTTTAATAAAGAAGAGGGCAGAGAAGAAAATACTATTGCAGAAATCGCAGCAGTGCTCGAACAATCTACACAAGTACTAAAATCTACCTCTCTACTACCACATGACTCCAATACGTATCCTCAAATGCCATTGGAAGCTATTACGAAAGAAGAGTATGAGAAAAAGAAAGCAAAAATAACCGCAAAACCTTGGGAAATGCTTGGGGAAGTGAGAATGGAAGAAGAGGACGATGCGGATGTCATCGGAGAATGTAAAGGTGGCGTTTGTCCAATAAGATGATTTTAGTAAGAAGCCTACGTTTTGTGATATGATCCCCGAGGCGCTCAGCGGCTGTGACCGTCACGAAGTCAAGCTCATCGAGAAGGGGCAGGTCTAGGGATCCAACAAGATCTTCATGCCCATCGAAGTGTGAGTTGCGCCCCCCTTTTTCCGAGGGGGAAGGCGGTGAGAACATCATGTTCTCACCGCCGCGCATTTAAAGAAAGTTTTTTGTTGACAATACTTGCAATATAACATATATTAAAGATATTAGTTATCTATGATGTAGTTAAAATCATGCAATACAATACGGTGTTTTTTGCTTTTTTTTGTTTTAATCAGCGATAAATGATGTCTATAATATCCTTTATAGATGTGGAGGTTATGTATCATGAGTAAACAATACGAAGCAGCAGTGATTGGTGGAGGATTGGCTGGTTTAACTGCGGCTATTTATCTAGCAAAAGAAAACAAATCTGTGGTTCTCTTTGAAAAAGCAGCAAGATTAGGTGGCTACGCGCAGACGACTGAAAAAAATGGTGCATTGTTTAACTTTGGTCCTCATGCCATGTATGAAGGAGGCGCTGCACTTCAAATTTTGACGGAATTGGACTGTGTACCAGCAGGTGGGTATGCGAAGAAGACAAACAGCGGTCTTATTGGCATAAAAGAAGGAAGGATTGTACATATGCCAATTGATTTGACGGAAGAAGAGAATTTAGAATGGACACAGTTAATGGGAAGTTTAAAAGATATAAGCGTAGAAGAAATAAATAATGTAAATTTAAAACAATGGGTGGAAGAAAACGTACAACATAACCAAGTAAAACATTTTTTCTATGCTTTATGCCGCCAGTGGTCGTATTGCGACAGTCCAGAAGTGTTAAGTGCAGGTTATGTCCTGCGTCAAGGACAGCTCGCTGGAAATGGTGTGCGCTATGTAGAAAAAGGTTGGCAAACGGTAGTAAACATATTAGAGGCAAAATCCTTGCTATTAGGCGTGGAAATTCATACCAATAGTAAAGTAAATAAAATAGATATCCAAAATAATGCTGTTACAGGTGTGCTATTTGCAGATGGAACAAAAGTACTCACTCAAAATGTCATAACTGCCCTAGGACCTATGGAGGCAAGTCGTCTTGTTCCTGAGTCACAAAATATTAGTATGGGAGCTTGGAATGCCAATTCCCGTCCGCTGTATGCTGCGACGCTGGATGTTGCATTGAAAAAACTGCCTCATCCTGATCGAGTGTTTGCTATTGGATTAGATCAATCCATTTATTTCGGTGTGCATTCCTTATCTGTCTCCCTGAGCAATAATGGTGCTCATGTTTTACATGTTTTAAAGTACAACGATAATAATACACAGACAGATCCAAAAGCAGATAAGCAAGAATTGATGGAGATTTTGGAGTTGCTGCAACCAGGATGGGAAGAAGAAGTTGTTGCAACAAGGTATTTGCCGAAAATACTAGTTGCAAATGATACGCATACGGTTTCCCATCATGGAGCTGGTTCTGCACCTGATCCATCCGTACCTGAAATAAAAGGTTTGTATGTCGCTGGTGATTGGGTTGGGAAAGAAGGCCGATTAGCAGACAGTTCGATGGCAAGTGCAAAACTAGCAGCACAACATATTTTACAATCTAAAAAGCAAGAATCCTCTATTGCTTAAGAGGATTCTTGCTTTTATTTTTCTCCCCATCGTTCGACTGTGCCTGTATCGATTCCAAAAAGGTCAAGTGCACGTCCAACGGTATGGTTTACAATATCTTCTAGCGTATTGGGGCGAATATAAAAAGCAGGGACAGGTGGTGCGATGATGCCGCCGCTCTCTGTTATGGCCAACATGTTTTTAATATGGGCAGCAGTAAGTGGTGTTTCTCGAAGCAGAAGAACTAATTTTCTCCGTTCTTTCAGTGCTACATCAGCAGCACGAGTTAATAAATTATCAGTTATGGTATGAGCGATAGCAGACATTGTTTTGATCGAACATGGTGCTACGATCATGCCCATATTATGAAAAGACCCACTGGAGATAGCAGCCCCTACATCTTGAATCCCATAGTTCACATCTGCTAAGCTGCGTAATTCTTTTACACTCATATCTGTTTCATAATGCAGGGTCATCTCAGCTGCTTTGGACAAAACTAAGTGGCTCTCAATCTCTAGTTTCTTTAAAACTTCTAGTATGCGTATCCCATAAATAACACCGGTTGCTCCACTGATTCCAACAATTAGTCGTTTATGTGTCGTCATATTTGAATCCTCTTTCGTTTGTATGTCAAGATATTGTTATTATAGCAACATTTCTTTACTGGGACCTAAACTCACATTAGTAAGTTTTCTTTTTCTCTATGAAAATTATTTTAAAAAATATTTTTAGGTATATCGATTTTGTCATTTGAGAGGCAAGGATGACATATAAGAGAAAATTAGTGAAAGAGGGTGTACTGCTAGCGACAGATTCCTTTCAACCTAGTGCTACTGGCATGAGAGTATCGTATTCTTCTCATCTCGATGAACCAAAAGTTCAAGTAGGTTCTTTCTCCTTAGATAGGACATCGTGGATGACGGAATATATCATAATTGATGTTGAAACAGAGAAAGAGGCTTTAAAATGGGCGTTACAGATGCCAGTGCGGTTTCCAAAATGTAAATTCATTCTTTACAAACCCATGATAATACAAATAATATTCTGCTTTTAGTAAAATGAAGAAAACACATTGTCGTATGCACAATGTGTTTTCTTCAATCGAGTCGTGGATGAAAGACAATCCGCATTTCTGAAACTACAGGGAGAGGAGCTATTTCTTCTTCCGTTTCCTCTTCTTCTAAGAAATGGCTCATATATATCCATTCAGGCTGAATCATTCCAAGGGCAATCCAGTATTTATTTGCAGCAGGCTCTTTAAGCGTCATTTTTTATTTTCCTTACATATGTTTTTGTAGAAATCTACATGAATGCAATTACAGTATATGTAAGGGAGCTTGGGCAGATGCAGAGTTAATTTGATTGATCATAGGAGAAGCGCAACCACTTGGGATAATGATTTTTTAATATTCCTCCGGCACCTTTCCCCCATCCTAGAGCATATCCATCGATGGTTACAAGTGTCCAAGCTTTGTGAGCTGTTTGGACTGTTTCTCCTTGTAAAAAACGATATAATTCGCTATCCCTAGTGTGATACGATTGAACTTGTTTTACCGAATTGGGCTGGAGTGACATAGCCCAAGCATGAGAAGGAAGAAAGCGATTTTTTCGTATTTCCCCCAAGTATCTGCCTGGTTGTGCAACTTTACACTTATCCAGATTGGGGAGATCAAGTGGCGCCTCATACAGATGATCTCCATAGAGTACCATATTCCCTGAAAAAGAGACTGTCTCTACAAATGTATCTTCTGTAAATGCTTTAAGAATAGAAGAAATTTGTTTGGGAATACGTGTATTTTTTGCGCCTTTCTTTGATTTTTTTTCGACTTTATCCTCTTCTACACCCTGCTTTTTTTGTAGTACTGCTAAAAAATGTCCCTCTCCCCGCAGCAAATGGGGCCATAAGCGACTCGTCCTAGCAGTGGCAGCTGTTAATCCATTTTGAAAATGTTGGTGGCTAGGAACTTCCATTAATTCAAACTCAGGATGGTTTTGAAGGAAATTCTCCAAAGTGTATTCATTTTCTCGGCGATTAAAAGTACAAGTGGAGTAGACTAGTCGACCGCCGGGTTTTAACATTTTAGCAGCTTCTGTTAGGATATATTGTTGTAGGTCAGCACATTTCTCACTGTTTTTGATACTCCAATGTTCACACGCCTCTGGGTCTTTTCGAAACATTCCTTCACCTGAGCACGGTGCGTCAACCAGAATACGGTCGAAATAAGCAGTGAACCGCTCACTGAATCGATGCGGTTGTTCATTTAAAACGACAGCGTTTGTCACTCCAAAACGTTCTAGATTGCTGATGAGTACTTTACATCGTTTTCCATCTACTTCATTTGCAACAAGAATGCCCTCTCCATTCATCTTAGCAGCGATCTGGGTCGTTTTTCCTCCTGGAGCAGCACACATGTCGAGAATTTTTTCACCCGGTTTTGGTTGCAGAGCTTCAACAGGTGCCATTGCACTTGGTTCTTGAATGTAATAAAGACCTGCTGCGTGATAGACATGTTTTCCAGGTCGAGTACTTACAGGAAAATAAAACCCATTTGAGCACCATGGGATCGGTTCCAAGTGAAAAGGGATCATGTTTTCAAGCGTTTTTGGTGAAACTTTCATTATGTTGGTTCTTAGACCTTTGACAGCAGGTTGCTCATAAGTAGCTAGAAAGTCGTCAAATGTATCGTTTAGTTCTTTTTTTATTTCTGTTAAGAAGTCTGTAGGCAGTACATTCATCATTGATAACTCCTGTTTTTTTATCTGAAAATATTATTACTTAAAATCGTGGAGGCAATAAAAATGAGTTATTCTTTACGTTCTCTTCAATGGTTTATTTTTTTAATTGCCAATGGGCTCGCTGTACCTATTGTAATTGGACAATTATATCATTTATCTCCTACAGAAGTAGCAGAATTCATTCAGCGAACATTTTTTGTTATTGGTATCAGTACTTTTCTTCAAGTTGCTTTTGGACATCGACTTCCTTTAATCGATGGACCAGCAGGAATATGGCTTGGAATATTTGTCGTTATGGGGCAAATCGCAGCGAACAAAAATACGTTGAATTCCTTGACAGGTATGCTTGCCGTAGCAGGTGTTGTACTGATGATATTTGGATTCACTGGTTTACTCAGTAAAATGTTAGTCATTTTTACTTCTATAGTGACAAGTACGTTTTTGGTTTTGCTTTCTCTGCAATTAAGTGGTGTATTTTTAAAGGGAATGCTTGGAATTACTTCTGATATTACTTATTTTCCGCTAAAAGAAGCAGCAGTAGCCATCTTTATTTTTGTTTTGGTATTTGTTTTATCGATGTGGGGAAAAGGTTGGATGAAAACCTATAACGTACTGATTGGTATTGCATTTGGGTGGATTTGTTTTTTGATCATTGGTGCTCCAAGCAAAGCGATGGGTACACATGCTTTATTTTCTATTCCGCAAGTTTTTGCATGGGGTATTCCTCAATTTGATTTAGGAGGAATCGTTTCTGGAGTCCTGATCGGTATTGTTCTCATGTCCAATACAGTGGCAAGTATTGCGGCCTTGAATCAAGTTGTCCCAAAAGAACAAAGAGCTGATAAAAAAGAATTGAACCAGTCAGGTTGGATTGGGGGGATTTCTCATCTTGTGTCTACACTTTTTTCTACTATAGGAATGGTATCCTTAACGGTTACAGCAGGCTTTGTAAAGACAACAAATCAAACGAAAACAAATGTATTAAAAATAGCTTGCATTGCCTTAGTCATTTTGTCTTGTTTTCCTCCTATCATGTCTCTTTTATCCCAGTTACCCAGTCAAATTGCGTATGCTGCTATTTTACCATCATTTGCGCAGATGTTTGCAATTGGCATACGAACACTAGTGAATGAAAAATTGGATGATCGTAGAGTCACCATCTTTAGTTTATCCGTATCGTTAGGGGTCGGGATTATGTTTTTACCTCTTCCGGTCTTTCAAAAATTTCCTTCGGTGGTTCAATACATTTTTGGAAATGGATTGTTAGTAGGTGTGATAATTGTAATTTTGCTTGATCAATTGTGGAAGAAGAAAACCATGTGAAAGAAAGCACAAGATGAGTGAAAAGTCAAAAAGAAAAGATGCAAACTTTAGGTATAGTTGGATACAATATAGGTAGCAAGATTATTTCCACTTGGTGGATTTCATTCACCTCTAGGAGGGAGCCTGGATGACGGTGTCAAAACCATGGCTACACCAATATCCGCCTCAAATCCCTAAAACATTATCTTATCCAGATGTAGCCCTGACCGCATTGTTGACTGATGCTGTAACGCAATATCCGGACAGAGAAGCCATACATTTTTTAGGTAAGAAAATTTCTTATCGGACTTTATTGGATGAAACTTATCGTTTTGCGGAAGTTTTGAAAGAAATAGGAGTAAAAGCAGATGATCGAGTTGCTATCATGCTGCCTAATATCCCACAAGCAGTTATTTCGTATTATGCTAGTTTGTTTTTAGATACAGTTGTCGTTCAAGTAAATCCGATGTATACAGAGCGTGAATTGCTCCACATATTGACTGATTCAGGAGCAACTTCGCTCATCTGTCTCGATATTCACTTTGATAGAGTCGAAAAAATTTACTTGCAGACAAATTTACAGCGAATCATTGTAACAAGTGTCGCTGAATATTTGCCACTTCGCAAAAAATTACTCTATCCGCTTACCCAAACATCATTGCCAAAAATTCCTCGAGAAGATCACGTATATCTTTTTCAAAATTTGCTCCACTTGGTTCCTTTTGCAAATCCCGTTCAAACATCTAAACAAGCCGATGATTTAGCTTTATTGCAATACACCGGTGGAACCACTGGTTTAGCAAAAGGCTCTATGTTAACACATCGGAATTTGGTCGCAAATGCTCATCAAGCATCAGCTTGGATGTATAAGACAAGAGAAGGACAAGAAAAGATCCTTGGTGTTTTGCCGTTTTTTCACGTTTATGGGATGACAGCTGTGATGAATTTGGCGATTAAACTTGCTGCGACCATGATCTTACTTCCGAAATTTGATCGTGATCAAATTCTCAAGACCATTGCCAAAGAGAAACCGACTATTTTTCCTGGCGCACCGACGATGTATGTTTCATTGATCAATCATCCTCGAATTCATAAGTACCAATTAAACTCCATCGACGCATGTATCAGTGGTTCTGCACCATTGCCAATTGAAGTACAGGACAAATTTGAGCAACTCACAGGAGGTCGATTGGTAGAAGGATATGGATTGACGGAAACATCACCAGTTACGCACACCAATTTAATTTGGGATCGAAAAAAAAGTTCTACGATCGGCTTACCTTGGCCAGACACGGAATGTCGAATCGTTTCGATGGAAACAGGGGAAGAATTAGCTCCTGGGCTTATTGGAGAACTTCAAATACGCGGACCACAAGTGATGAAAGGCTACTGGAACCGACCAGAAGAGACTGCCCAGGTGATCAAAGATGGTTGGCTATTCACTGGAGATATGGCGAAAATGGACGAAGAGGGTTATTTTTATATAGTAGATCGACGAAAAGACCTCATCATCGCAGGTGGATTTAATATATACCCGAGAGAAGTAGAAGAAATATTGTACGAACATCCTGCTGTAGATGAGGCGGTCGTAATTGGAGTCCCTGATGCTTATCGGGGAGAAACAACAAAAGCTTATATCGTAGTCAAAAAAGGAATGTCTATTACATCTTCGGAACTCGATAAGCATTGCCGGACTAATCTAGCAAGTTTCAAAGTTCCTAGACTCTATGAGTTCCGAGATGAACTGCCAAAGTCTTCCATAGGTAAGATTTTAAGACGAGTATTACAAGATGAAATAAAAGCAGAGAAGAAGAATTAGTCCAGCGAAATACTGGGATTTTTTATCTTCGATATTGGGAGAAGCTGGACAATTAAAAACAAAGCCTTTCTAAATAATGGAAGGGCTTTTGTTATCTAGTTTTAAGAAATTTTTTTGTCATGAATCGTTTTAACTGCTGCCAAATAATACTTCTCAATTTCTTCTAATCTTGTTGCTGCCTCGTTCGTAATCATTGTTTTGTCCCACTCATAAACATAAGTTCCTAGCTTGTAGTGCTCTACAAATTCCTGATCTTCTTTTGACAACTCAGATGGTCCAACGCCTGCTTCTTCATTGCCTTTGAACCAATTCCAAACGCTTGTATCATGTCGTAAATTATACATAAGTCCTACTAGTGGTGGTAGATTAGCCATTTTCATCCTATTTTTTATAAATAGTTTTATAAATATCATAAATTAATTGTAAGCTTCAAGGTCAAAAATATTATATAATTTCAAGGGGCTATTATTGGAGTAGCAGGGATATAGTTATCTTACATGGAATATATAATTAT
This sequence comes from Shimazuella sp. NTD248, assembly GCF_059510395.1. Lineage (NCBI taxonomy): Bacteria > Bacillati > Bacillota > Bacilli > Caryophanales > Thermoactinomycetaceae > Shimazuella > Shimazuella sp. NTD248. Next base: position 62,828 of record NZ_JCAJZT010000007.1, read on the forward strand.
ACCTAAAATTGTAAATAAAGCATGGTAAAGTTGTTTATTAACAAAACTTATAACTAATTTCACAAATACTTTTCTTTTAAGGGGCAACAATGAATCAACATCTCAGTCGTCGATCGTTTTTAAAGCGGTCGTTGCTTGGTTTGCTCAGTCTTATTCCTTTGACAGCTGGGTATAGTTATGGAATAGAACCTAGGTGGTTAGAAGTCGCAGAGAAATCCATATGTCTTCCGCGGTTAGCTTCAGCGTTTGAAGGGATGCGGGTTGTAGTATTTGGTGATTTGCATGTTGGATTTCATATGAACGCAAACGATGTGTCTGACGTAGTTGCCAAAGTAAATGCTTTAAAACCTGATTTATTGTTATTTACTGGTGATTTGGTAGACGACGAACAAGACGTTCTTTTTCCAATCCTCTCTCATCTTCAAAAGTTACATGCCCCATTTGGAAAATTTGCTGTTCTTGGAAACCATGATTATCAAGGGGACCTAGTTGCACCAAATCTTGAACACATTGGTTTCCATGTTCTCCGAAATAGGCATCATTTGATCAAAAAAGGACAGGATACGTTAGTGATCGCAGGTGTAGAGGATATGTTGATGGGGAAGCCCTCTTTATATCAATCAATCGAAGGAGCACCTGACACATGTACGTTACTGCTCTCACATTGTCCCGATTTTGTATCCAATATCACAACAAATAAAGTGGATTTACAAATATCTGGTCATAGTCATGGTGGGCAAATACGATTTCCATTTCTCGGCGCTATGATTACCCCTCCAGGCGGGAAAAATTATATTGATGGCTTTTATTCGTTAGAAAATACGAATGTATATGTGAACAGAGGGATTGGCACTACCATATTACCCTTTCGGTTTAATTGTCGACCGCAGATTTCAATCTTACATTTATCTCGTACATAACTTTACCAAATCAAACTTCTGTATCGACAAGGATGAATTTTGCTGTGAAATTACTTCGGATTGCTAAATATATGAGGATAGAATAAAATTCTAATTAGTGTAAATGGCCGGATTGCAAGGAGGAGAAAGATAATGGGGTCCATTCGTGCTTTAGGCAAGTTTATGAAACCTTATAGAGGGATTGCGATACTCGGACCGCTGCTGATGGTATTAGAAGTTGCCATGGATTTACTTCAACCTACTATTATGCAACATATTATTGATAATGGTATCGCAAATCAAGATACGGGTTATGTGATTCGTATGGGTATTTTGATGATTGTAGCTGCATTGATCGGACTGGTTGGCGGTTTAGGGTGTATTTTTTTCGCGACGAAAACTGCTGTAAATTTCTCGGGAGATGTGCGCCTTGCGGTATTAAGTAAAATTATCAATTTTTCTGGGGAAAATCGTGAACGGTTTGGTGCAGGCAAATTAATAACGAATGTCACCAATGATATTGTTACCATTCAAACTGCACTTACGATGACATTGCGTGTACTTGTCAGGGGACCATTTTTGTTTCTTGGAAGTATGGTAATCGTTTTGTTTTCTTCCAAGGGGCTTTCACCTGTTTTATTTGTGGTTGTACCTGTATTGTTGATTACAGTCTTTTTTATTGCTAATAGGTCAAGTCGAATGTTTCAAAAAGTACAAGAAGCGATTGATAAAGTGAATACGAAGTTACAAGAGAATTTAGCTGGTATGAGAGTAATTAAAGCATATGTGCAGCAAAAGCAAGAAATACAGCGGTTTGCTGGAGTCAATAATAAACTGACGAAAGCAAACCGTTCGGCAGTACAAGTGATCTCTATCATGATGCCTGTGATCATGCTTGTCATTAACGGAGGAATAATAGGAACTTTATGGCTAGGTACTTATAAAGTTGCTGATAACAGTATAGAAGTTGGAGCAATACTCGCTTTTATCAATTATTTGATGTTAATTTTGATGGCACTTATGCAAGTCAGTATGGTTTCGATTCTCATCACACGTGCTGTTCCTTCAGCAGCAAGGGTACAAGAGGTATTGGATACAAAAATAACGATCACCGACAAGTCAGATAATTATGAGCCAAGTAGGGTAAAGGGCCAAGTAGAGTTTCGAAATGTTTCCTTTAGCTACAGTAAAAATGAAGAGCAAGTATTAAAAAATATTTCTTTTTCCGTGCAAGCTGGCGAAACAGTTGGCATTATCGGTTCTACTGGAAGTGGAAAGTCAACACTAGTAAAGCTTATCGCGAGGTTGTATGATGTTGATTCTGGTGAAATTTTACTCGATGGAATCAATATCAAACAGTATAATCTTCATGCCTTGCGGTCTTCTATTGGTTTCGTAACCCAAAAAGCTACGTTGTTTTCTGGTTCTATTCTGGAAAATATTCAGTTTGGAAATGAAGAAGTAGAGCAGTCTGAACTACAAGCTGCTGCTGATGATGCATGTGCTTCAGAATTCATCAATCGATTGGAAGATGGCTATGAATACACGCTTACTCAAGGAGCTACGAATTTGTCTGGAGGTCAAAAACAACGGCTATCCTTAGCGAGGGCTTTTGTCCGTTCTGCTTCTATCTTAATTCTCGATGATTCAACATCTGCTGTAGATGCAAAATCGGAAGAAACCATTCAGGCTGCCCTGCGTAAGTCTACCAAGCAGACTATTTTTTTAATCGCATCGAAAATTTCTTCCCTTATGGATGCAGATAAAATTTTAGTACTGGAAGACGGTGAATTAGTTGGTTTAGGAAGTCACACTGATTTAATAGCTACTTGTGAGGTGTACCGTGAAATTTATCAATCTCAAGGTGGTCAGATTGATTTTCTAGCAGAGACAGGAGGGAAGAGCTAAGATGAGCGAAACAACAGGAACACGATCCGCTTCAAACCAGCGTTTTGGATTTCGTGGTGGTGGTCGATTTGGCGTGCAAATGGAAAAGCCAAAAGATGCACGAAATACTGTAAAACGCATATGGAAGTATTTGGGAGAACAAAGTATAGGCTTATTTGCTGCTATTGTTCTAGTTTTACTCACATCCTTACTCGGTTTGCTCGGACCTTATTATATAGGAGTAATTATTGATAAGTATATCATCCCTCAAGATGTTAATGGCTCTGTACGAATGATTCTCTTTTTGGCGGGGATTTACTTGCTTACTACTGCTCTAACATGGCTGCAAACTTATATTATGATCAATATTTCTCAGAAAAGCATTAATCAGTTGCGATATGATCTATTTGTAAAGCTGCAAACTCTATCACTGCGTTTTTTTGATAGCCGTCCGCATGGTGATCTGATGAGTAGAGTGACAAATGATATAGATAATCTCAATAGTGCTCTTTCGCAAAGTGTTACGCAAGTGCTATCCTCCATTATCTCTATTGTCGGGGTAATGATTGCCATGTTTTCGTTGAATTGGATATTGGCAATCATCACATTACTGATTGTGCCTTTAATGATTCTTTCTACAAAGAAAATATATGAGTATAGCAGCAGCAGTTTTATTAAAAGGCAAAGAGATATTGGTGAGTTAAATGGTTTTGTAGAAGAAAAGATCCAAGGTGCAGAAGTAGTCACACTCTATGGAAAAGAAGCTCAAACCATCGAACAATTTCGTGAGATTAATGACAGATTGCGTGAATCTGGCAGACAGGCAGACACTTTTTCAGGATTTATCAATCCGATTATCAATTTTATCAATAACTTAGGTCTAGGGCTGGTGATTGGGGCAGGTGCACTACTCGTATTGCATGAAAGCATAACGATTGGGATTATCGCATCGTTTGTGAGCTATTCCAGACAGTTTTCTCGACCAATCAGTCAGATTGCAACATTATTAAATACGATTCAATCCGCCATTGCTGGTGGTGAACGTGTTTTTGAAATCATGGATGAAGTGCCTGAAATGAAAGATAAAGAAAATGCGTTAACCGTAGAGAAATTTCGGGGGGAGGTTAACTTTCAGCATGTTTCCTTTGGCTATCAATCGGATCAATTTGTTTTAAAGGATATCAATTTGCAAGCAAAAACTGGAGAAATGATCGCACTTGTTGGCCCGACTGGTTCGGGGAAAACTACGATTGTGAATTTATTGACAAGATTTTATGATATTCAAACTGGTCAAATTTCCATTGACGGTAAAAACATTAAAGACTATCGAATCGATGATTTACGAAAAAGAATCAGTATCGTGTTGCAAGATACCTATCTGTTTTCTGGTACAATCCTTGAAAATATTCGTTATGGCCGGCAAGACGCCACTGAGGAAGAAGTAAAAAATGCTGCAAAGATGGCTTGGGCGCATTACTTTATCAAGCATCTGCCAAAACAATATCAGTCTGAAATCGTATCAGGAGGAACCAATCTCAGCCAAGGACAACGTCAATTGATCGCCATCGCTAGAGCAATACTCATGAATTCGGATATCCTTATTTTGGATGAGGCTACTTCTAACATCGATACCCGAACTGAACTTCACATTCAGCGTGGATTAAAAAATCTTATGGCAGGTCGTACCAGCTTTGTCATTGCTCACCGCTTAAAAACAATCGAGAATGCCGATGAGATTTTAGTGATTCATCAAGGGGAAGTAATCGAACAAGGAACCCATGAGGAATTATTGAATAAAAGAGGATTTTATCAAGAGTTATATACTACACAGTTTGAAATCTGAGAAAAATTTTAGCTCAGTTCCTTTTTTTGGGAGCTGAGCTAAATGTATTTTCCTGTTCCTTTTGCTTTGGTGTTTATCAAGGGTTTGACCAAGTTGCTAAGGAAAAAATACAATTTACATTGTTTTCTTTTTTTGTTTGACAATGAAAACATGTGTTTATAAAATTGAGATAGAAAATGAATCACCATTCAGCAAAGAAAGGAATAGGGGAGATGGCAAAACGGACTAGTCAGAAATATGATGCCATCTTAGAAGCATCTATTCGTGTTATTGCTAAGTATGGCTATCATCGAGCGCAAGTGTCTAAAATTGCAAAAGAAGCATGTGTGGCAGATGGAACCATTTATTTATATTTTGAAAATAAAGAGGATTTATTGATTTCGATTTTCAGGGAAAAAATTGGTAATTTTATTTGTTTAGTCAAACGGAAAATTTCTACTGCAAAAGATGTAAAAGAACAGTTATTTCACATTATTGCTTTGCATTTGGGTTACTTAGAAACAAATCCATTGCTAGCTGTAGTAGTTCAGATGGAAATACGCCAGTCTGATCCCTATGTTCGCAAAGAGATTGCTGAATTGATGCAAGCATACTTAAACCTTATTGAGCATGTAATGGAACAAGGCAAGAATTCAGGTGTTTTTCGTTCTGATTTGGATGTGCGTTTGGCACGAAAGATGATCTTTGGAACATTAGATGATCTTGTAACTTCATGGGTTATCCATCAACAAAAATATTCCTTACAAGCATTAGCAAAACCAGTTTACCAGATGTTTGTAGACGGGATTACTGCGAAAAAGGGGGATTAACATGAATTTTCTAGTCTGCTTAAAACAAACCTTTGATACAGAAGAGAAAATCGTGTTAAAAAATGGACAGATAAGTGAAGAGGCTGTTGAATTTATTATTAATCCGTATGATGAATATGCCATAGAAGAAGCAATTCGCTTAAAGGAGAAGCATGGTGGAGAAATAACAGTACTTACAATAGGTCCAGACCGAGCGGAACAAGCTCTGCGTTCAGCTTTAGCAATGGGAGCGGATAAAGCGATATTAGTAGAAACGGAAGAGCTGGAAGTAGAATTAGATGAACATAGTATCTCCCAAGTTATTTATGCTGTATTACAGGAACAAGACGATGAGTTTGACTTGATATTGTGTGGTTATATGGCAGTAGATGATGGTTCTGCACAAGTAGGACCACGACTTGCGCAATTGTTGCAAATTCCTCATGTATCTACCATTACTAGCATTTCGCTGAATGGAAAAAATGTTGTCATGGAAAAAGATGTGGAAGGTGATACAGAACATATTCAGACAACATTACCCTTATTAGTAACCACTCAACAAGGATTAAATGACCCCAGATATCCTACCATTCCCGGCATTATGAAAGCCAAAAGAAAACCATTAACCCGCTATGAACTCGATGATTTATCCCTTTCAGAAGAAACAATCCAATCCAAAACAATTCAAAAGGAAATATTTTTACCATCCAAAAAGACCGCTGGCCTGATTTTGACTGGAAGTATAGAGGAACAGGTTACTTCTTTAATAGAGAAATTGAATAAAGAAGCAAAGGTTTTATGAAGGAGGGGATCAGATGAGCAAGAAAGTGCTTGTCTTTGCGGATCGAAAAGAAGGGCAGTTGCGTCAAGTTACACTGGAAAGTATTTCAGCTGCACGCACGATTGTAAATGATGGTGAAGTGGTGGTAGCCTTACTTGGCTCAGATGCGAGAAAAGAAGTAGATACTCTTGCACATCATGGAGCTGATCGTGTTCTTCTAATTGAAGACAGCCAATTCGATACGTATATAACTGATGCATATTTTTTTGCATGGCAGCAAGTCATTGATGGAGAAAAACCAGACTTTATTGTAACAGGTCACACAACAGTAGGGAAAGATGTGTCTCCTCGGATTGCTGCCCGTTCTTCTTTTGGATTGATATCAGATTGTATATCTATTGAACGGATTGGGGATGAAGTTCTATATACGCGTCCCATTTATGCAGGGAAAGCTTTTGTCAAAAAGAGTTTTCGAGCTGGCGTACAATTTGTTACTATTCGCCCAAATAATATACCCCTTCTCTCTGTCGATCCATCACGCTCTGCACAGATAGAAGAACATACTGTTCCCATAAAATCTGATTTGTTGCGTACAATTGTGACAAATGTGGTGAAAAAAGCTACGGCGGGTATCGATTTATCGGAAGCTAGAATCGTCGTTTCTGGTGGAAGAGGAGTAAAAAGTGCAGAAGGTTTTAAGCCATTGCAAGAATTAGCAGAAGTCTTAAACGCTGCCGTAGGAGCATCGAGAGGAGCATGCGATGCTGGCTACTGTGATTATGCGCTGCAAATTGGTCAAACGGGAAAAGTTGTTACTCCTGATCTGTATATTGCTTGTGGTATTTCAGGAGCTATCCAACATGTAGCAGGGATGTCTAGTTCCAAAGTAATCGTGGCTATAAACAAAGACTCCGATGCTCCTATCTTTCAGATCGCTGATTATGGGATTGTAGGCGATTTATTTGAAGTGGTTCCATTGTTAACCAAAGAGTTAAAAAAACTCCTTCCTCCTGCATAAACTGCTTCGGATCGCGAAATAGTTGATATTTCGTATAAAAGTGATATACTAACTTATGAAATGTAAGTACCATTTAGGAGGAATTACCAATGGCAATCGTTGAAGTAACAGATAAAGATTTTGGCACAAGTGTTGAAGGTGCAGAAAGCGGAACCGTTCTAGTTGATTTCTGGGCTCCATGGTGTGGTCCATGTAAAATCATTGCTCCTATTTTAGAAGAAGTAAACGAAGAGATTGGCGAGAAAGTGACCATCGCAAAATTAAATGTAGATAACAACCCAGAATCAGCTAGCAGATTTGGTGTGATGAGTATCCCTACTCTGATGGTTTTTCAAAATGGAGAGATGAAATCCAAATTGGTTGGACTTCAGCCAAAAGAACAGTTGATTCAATGGCTGGGTGAATATATGTAAAAGGAGAGAAGTGTCCGGGTAACGGGCACTCTTTTTGTATGCATGATTTTCTATTTTGAGGCAATTCTTTATTCTTCAATAATGATATACTACTTATTGCAGTATACATATACTCGGGAGGAAGAAGAAATGGCTCTAATAGAAGGAACAGATCAAACTTTTGCAATAGATGTAGAAGGGGAAAAGGATCGAAAGGTTTTGGTTTATTTTTGGGCTCCATGGTGTCCTCCATGTAAAGTCCTAGGTCCAATCATAAAGGAAATAGATGAGGAAATTGGCGATAAGTTAAAGATTGTAAAAATAAACGTCGATGACAATCCTGAATCAGCTGGTAATTTTGAAGTAATGAGTATTCCAACATTGATCGGTTTTCAAAATGGAGAGATGAAATCCAAATTGGTTGGACTTCAGCCAAAAGAGCAGTTGATTCAATGGCTAGATGAGATGTGAAAACGAAAAAGTGTCCTTGTGGGCACTTTTTTATGCTAAAAAGAGGTGAGGACATGAATTTGCTAGAAAAAGCAATTTTGATTGCTACGAAAGCACATGCAGGACAAGAAGATAAGGGAGGACAGGCGTATATCCTTCATCCTTTAGCCGTTATGTCACGTGTTCTTTCTACTGATGCAAAGATAGTAGCAGTACTACATGATGTGATCGAAGATACACCCATCACCATTGAAATTTTGCAGAAAGAGGGTTTTCCTGTCCATATAAGAGAAGCTATTTTGGCAGTAACGAAGCAAGAAAAGGAAACATATGAAGCCTTTATAGAGCGAATTGCTCAAAATAGTTTAGCGGTAGAAGTAAAGTTGGCGGATTTAGAAGAGAATATGAACTTAGATCGTATTCCACAGGTTACTTCAAAAGATAAAGAGCGCTTTTTTAAGTATCAGCAAGCATATAACCGCCTAAAAAGCTTGATTTAGCTGCCTATTGGTGGGATTTGTATAGATGTCGTAAAATAGAAAGGAGAACAAGTGAGGGAGAAACACATGTTAAAAGAAAAATTGAGTTTACTGCCAAATCAACCCGGTTGTTATCTGATGAAGAATAACCAAGCGGAAATCATATATGTGGGGAAGGCGAAGAACTTACGCAATCGTGTTCGTTCTTATTTTTCTGGTTCCCATGATGCGAAGACAACTCGACTAGTGATGGATATTGTCGATTTTGAATATATCGTAACATCAAGTGATCTTGAGGCATTGATACTCGAATCCAATTTGATCAAAAAACATCATCCGCATTACAACATCATGCTAAAAGATGACAAGTCTTATCCTTATATACAGTTGACCAAAGAGAGGCATCCGCGGCTGCTTGTTACACGAAAATTGGTCAAAGACGGCTCTAAATATTTTGGTCCTTATCCCAATGCTGGTGCTGCACAGCAGACGAAAAGGTTACTCGATAGGCTTTTTCCACTCCGAAAATGTACGACATTACCTAAACGTGTTTGTCTCTATTACCATTTGGGACAATGCTTAGCTCCTTGTGAATATGAAGTATCGGAAGAACAATATGAGGAATGGACACAGAAGATCACTCGTTTTCTAGGAGGAAATCATCCAGAATTAAAGAAAGAATTAAGTCAACAAATGCATGAAGCTGCCGAGTCTCTACAATTTGAAAAAGCAAAAGAACTACGTGATTTGATTAACGATATCGATACTTTAATGGAAAAACAACATGTTTCCCTTGCGGATCAAGTAGATCGAGATGTGTTTGGTTATTATGTGGAAAAAGGCTATTTGAGTGTCCAAGTATTTTTTATCCGGCAAGGAAAACTCTTGGAGAGAAATGTCTCTATTTCTCCGCATTTCCAAGAGCCAGAGGAAGATTTTCTCAGCTTTGTTGGGCAGTTTTACTACGATGCCCCTGCTTTACCAAAAGAGATTGTCTTACCAAATGGAATAGATGAAAACTTAGTATCTGGACTCATCCCAGAGGGAAAAATTGTGATCCCTCAAAGAGGCACCAAACGAAAATTAGTGGAAATGGCAACAGAAAATGCAAAGATTGCCCTTTTGGAGAGGCTCCGTTTGATGGAACGCGATGAGAGTAAAACCACTTTATCTCTTACTCAATTAGCCGATGCAATTGGGATGGACTTGCCGAAACGAATAGAAGCATTTGACAATTCCAATATTCAAGGAACAGATCCAGTATCAGCGATGGTCGTATTTATCGATGGGAAGCCAGCCAAAAAAGAATACCGTAAATACAAAGTTCGTACCGTAGAAGGTCCAGATGATTACGAAACAATGCGTGAAGTAGTCCGACGTCGTTACACAAGAGTTTTAAAAGAAAACTTACCTCTGCCTGATCTGATTCTCATTGACGGTGGAAAAGGTCAGTTAGCAGCAGCCTTAGATGTATTGGAAAATGAATTAGGACTTGCTATCCCAGTTGGAGGTATGGCAAAAAATGAGAAACACCAAACGGCAACTTTGATTATGGGAGAGCCACCTTCGGAAGTTCCATTGAAACGGGGAACGGATGGATTTTACTTATTGCAACGCATTCAAGATGAAGTTCACCGTTTTGCCCTGTCCTTTCATCGGCAGACGAGAAGCAAAAGCTTTCTCCAATCCAAGCTCGATGGGATTCCGGGTGTTGGAGAGAAACGTAAACAGCAACTTTATCGGCATTTTGGTTCGATGGATAAGATACAAGCAGCGAGTATAGAAGCTTTACAAGAAGCAGGAATCCCAGCGAAGTTGGCAGAAGCGATTAAACAGCACCTAGTGACAAAGGAGAGGTAAAAGACATCCCCCTCGATCTGATTCTGATTGGAGCGAACCAAGGGGGATGGCACTTTGATATTGATTTTATTTTAACGGACTCTTTGTAATTTGCAAATGAGATTATGTATGAAGTGAGATAAACATTTTTATTTCGGAGATGAAAATACATAAGAGATGTAATTAACCTAACCATGAGTATATGTTTTCTGTTGTTTGCTAGCCTTAAAGCTATCAATTATAATTAATAGTATTAAGATTTTATGAGCAAAGGAGGGATTCTTATTATTCCTCAAACAATTTCTAAGCGTCCACCTGGCAGACCTAAGAGAAACACAAATAGTGATTTAAAAGATACAGAAAAACTCATTTTATTTCATGCTGGTCGTCTATTTATGAAGAGTGGCTATGCAGCTGTTTCCATCAGTATGATCACAGGGGAAGTAGGTATTACCAAGCCTACTTTGTATCATTATTTTCCAGATAAAGAACTTTTATATGCAGCGGTTCTATGTGAACGCTTAGAGCGTGTTCGTGCAGAAATCATGAAAAGTATGGAGAACAATCTGGGCATGAGAGAAAAGCTGTTTTCTTTGGCGTACGGTTTTTTTAAATACGCTTCCATGTGCATATCCACATTGATGAAAGATGTTAATGAGCATTTGTCCGCTGATCTAATCCGTAAAGTACATTTAGCATATGAGCGGTCTATCGCCACACCTCACCGCAATATGATTCGAGAGGAGATGAAAAGGGCTGAGTTACAAAATCAGTTAGATTGTGTTGATTTGCTAACGGATGTATGGCTCGGTTTGCTTGATTCGTTGTCCCAACAAGCATTTGCAAGAAAACAAGATGAGGCTGCACTTACACGGCTGAGTTTGACGGTAGTCTCTGTCTTTTTAGATGGAGTTGCCTAAATCATAAGCTTCTGTGAGGGGGAACGAAAATGGCTAGAGGAGTGGTAATTGGGGGTGGACTATCCGGTCTGGTTTCAGCTGCTATCCTATCTGCGCGTGGACATGACGTAGTACTGCTCGAAAAACAGCCAAAACTTGGTGGGAAAATCCAAGAGTTACAGCTAGATGGTTATCATTTTGACTTTGAACCTTCGATGATTACGATGCCTTGGATTTTTGAGAGAGTCTTTCGAGAAGCAGGTAAGACAATCGATCCAAAACTTCGTTTTATTCCATTGGCTGTAAATAGCCGGAATTTTTTTGAAAGTGGGACGATCATCGATCTTACATCTGATCCTGACTACATGATGGATCAAATGAGAGAGTTCTCTCCTGAAAATAGACAAGGTTTTATTGACTATTTGATGGAATCCGCGAGGTTGTATGAAATTGCAGATGCGAAATTTTTCGAGAATCCTAACATTAATTGGTCTGATTTTCTATCTTTTCCTTGGTTGAAATCGTTTCTATCCGTATATCCGCATCTGACAATGGATGCTTTTCATAGAAGATTTTTTGATGATCCACGTTTATTGGCAATGATGAATCGCTATGCGACTTATGTTGGCTCTTCCCCTTACCGTGCACCAGCAGCACTAGGTTTTTTTGCTTATCTGGAATTGGTACAAGGTGTTTATTATGTGGAAGGCGGCAACTACCGTTTAGTAGAAGCTTTTGAACGATTGGCATCGGAATTAAATGTTCATATTTTCCATGAAACACCAGTACAACAAATTATAGTGAAAGATGATTTTCGGTTTGAGGTGAAAACGGAAAAATATTTGTGGGATGCTGATTTTGTTATCTCTAGCGTGGATTCTATTACATTACAAAATTTGATGAAAGCACGTCAGCAAGAAACTAAAGTGAATTTGGAACAGAGTTCTTCTGGCTTTTTGTGCTTGCTCGGAGTAGATAAGAAATATAAACATTTGCATCATCACAACTATTTCTATCCACTAGATCATAGTCGTCAATATGTGGATATCTTTGAACAAAAAGAGTGGTCATTGACCCCTGCATTACATGTTGCTTTTTCAGGGCATTCGGAATCGTCACGTGCAAATCAGGGAAGTAACCTAGCGATTTATGTCAACGTACCCTCTTATGATAAAAATCATCGTCTGCATCAAGCATCTTACTATGATTCCTATCGAGACTTTATTGTACATTGGTTAGAAACAAAGCTAGGCTTAGCTGATTTGGGGAAATCGGTCGTGACCCAAAAAGTATATGGACCGAGAGAATTAGAGGCAATGATTGGTACAAAACATGCTGTCATTGATCGAGTAAATGCAAGTAGTTTTTTTCAACCGAATATAAAGGATAAAAGTGTTGAAGGACTTTATTATACAGACAGTAGTACACATATCGGTGGAAGTATTGTGATGTCTGTGATAAATGCATTAAATACGATTCCATTGGTTGAAGAGGACCTCACAAAAAAAGATAAAAAATGGTCTACTTTGTTGGAATACTAAAGACAAAAAAAGGGAGCAGGTAGCATAACCAAACCTGCTCTTCTTATTTGTTAAAACGTTTCTGCGACCTTAGCTGATTTTTCGATTCCTTGCTGAATAATTTCCTCTTTGCGATCTGGATATTGGTTATGTCCCTCTGTGATGACAGTTGTGATGTCAGTAACACCAAACAGCTGCAAGTTCGAAAGAACCAAATTAACTGCCATTTCGGTAGTAGCTCTCTCTCCAGAGTAATCTCCACCACGTGCATTTAGAATGACAACTTTTTTATCAGTTGCAAGACCGATTGCTCCTTCAGGAGTAAAGCGGAATGTCGCTCCAGCTCTATTTAAATAATCAAAGTAAGTATGCAATACACCTGGAATGGTTTGATTCCACAATGGAAAAGCAAATACGATTTTTTCAGCGGCTAAAAATTGATTTAAATATTTGTCCGCTGTTTCTACAGCAGTTTGTTCTTCTGGAGTCAATTCATATCCTTGACCTGCTTTAAAAATACCAGTGAGCATTACGTTATCATAATAGGGGAGATGTTCTTCGAATAAATCTAATTCAATGAATTCATCATTTGGATATTGTTCATGATAGCTTTGTACAAATGCATCATACATTTGTACGCTGACGGCTTGATCACTAGGACGATTGTTTGCTTTTATAAATAATATTTTGGACATGATATTTCTCCTTAAATGAGTTATTTATTGTTTTTAGTCAATTTTTCATTTTGCATTCAGCTTTAAGCCCGAATTTGTTTATACTTTTCATTGACAATATCCCAATTGATTATTTGGAAAAAGGCAGCAACATAATCTGGTCTTTTGTTTTGATAACGCAAATAATAGGCATGTTCCCAAACGTCTAATCCCAATATAACTTGTTTTCCAGTCATCAACGGGTTGTCTTGGTTAGGTGTATGTACAATCTCTAAACCGTTTTCATCTGCTACTAACCATACCCACCCAGATCCGAATCGACCAAGAGCTGCTTTGGTAAATTCATTTTGAAAAAAATCGAAGTTGGTAAATTGATCATCAATTGCTTCCGCAATTTCATGGACAGGTTGTTTTGAAACGCCAGGGGTGAGAATTTCCCAGAATAAACTATGATTGTAATGTCCTCCACCATTGTTTTGGACAGCGGTTTGAATGGAAACAGGCAGTTCATTGATATTTTGCAACAGTTCTTCTAATGATTTATTTGCTAATTCTGGATGATTTGCGAGCGCTTCGTTCAATTTATCTACATAAGTTTGATGATGCTTCCCATGATGAATCAGCATAGTTTCTTTATCGATATGGGGTTCAAGAGCTTCAGGTGAGAATGGTAGTGCAGGTAAAGTAAAACGGGACATAGTCAATCTCTCCTTATTTTTATACTTTTTAAACCTATAAGTATAAAAAGTGATATATTGATATTTAATCGTAAAGGCAGGAAAAAGGCAATAGATTTTTAAAAAGAATTTTTCACATTCTTTTTGCTTGTAAAGAAAATTTATCCAATAATGGTTGTATGTTTTTTATACTTTATGGTATAAAAAATGTATCCCATATCACTGTGTATGAGAAAGTAGGTGGAGAAATGTTGCATATGAATGCTACCACGAAACAGATCTTAGATCTCATAAAACGCCAAAACGAAGTTTGTGTTAACTTTCTTGCTAATGAACTGAACATTACACATATGGCTGTTCGAAAGCATTTAAATAAATTAGAAAAAGATCAATTGATTACTACTTTACAAAGCAAACAATCAGTGGGTAGACCCGCTACTCTATATCGTTTGACAAAAGCAGGAAAAGCATTATTTCCTCAAAATTACGGAACACTGTCTGTTGAATTTTTAGAAGATATAGAGGTGCTAGATGGAAAACAAAAAGTAGATATGCTTTTTCAGAGAAGAGAAGAAAAGTTAAAACAAAAATACACAGAACGGATAGCATCGAAATCAACCTTTAAAGAGAAGGTAGCAGAATTAAAAAGGATTCAATCGGAAAATGGTTATATGGTGGAAAGTGAAGAAATCAATGATGGGGAAATTGAGTTCATTGAGTATAATTGTCCTATCTTTGAAATAGCCAATAAATATAAAAAAGCATGTGATTGCGAACTTTCCTTGTTTAAAGAAGTGCTGGGAGTAGATTCGATAGAACGAACGACATGTATGTCTGATGGAGATCATAAGTGCCGATATGTAATGAAATCTCATAAGTCTTCTTAAATAACTCTTTGTTTCCAGCGAGCAAAGGGGTATTTTTTTGTTATTATAGTATTGGACAAGGGAAGGATTTTTCCTTCACCAGTCCAACCTATGAAAAAAACAGGTTTACAAACAAGTATTCGCATGGTAATATATGTATAGTCACAGCAGACGAGACCCAAGTTGCTCGCGGCAAAGAAGAAATCAACAAACGGAAAGCCGTGGGGTACTCGGGTTAGCTTGGTAATGAAATAGTCATAAGGCTATCGTCTCAAGAATCCAACGATTTTAGCCGTGTGGTATTCTATATAATGATGTATTTCCTGTTATGAAAATGATAGTAATCTCCATTTGAAAAACATATTGTCATTCTAGTAAATCATATGCTAAACTAAATAAAATTTCACATTTTTACCTGTGTAGTAGAGGTTGCGATAAAGATAAGTACTCATACGGAGGATTTGGGTCCTATGAAGGATGAGGAAAGGTTTTGTCGCCGAAGTCGATTATTCGCCTAAAACGGATAAACGATTGGGGTCGTAGTCAAATAGATGCGACACTGTCACAAGAATTTTTCTTGTGGAGTACTATCTCACAGAGAGAAGTCGCGAATAGACGACAGCTAGTGTTTCTCTCTGCTGTGGTCTTTTTATTTTGTAAAGAAATCTTGCCGATGAGACTTACTTAGTGGTTTAGTTGCATTTATACAGATAAGATAAATGATATGATTCTTATCTGTAAAAAAGGGAGAGACATACTGTTGAAGATCATCGTAATGAAATTTGGTGGAACTTCGGTAGGAAGTACAGAGAGAATCCGCGAAGTCGCCAAAAGAGTTGAGGAAAAAGTTCAAGCAGGATATAAATGCGTTGTTGTATTATCGGCAATGGGAAAAACAACGGATACATTAATTGATATGGCAAAGGAGCTAAATCCACATCCTTCCCCACGAGAGTTAGATATGCTGCTGACAACAGGAGAACAAATTAGTATATCGCTATTGAGTGTTGCACTACATCAACTAAATTTAGAAGCCCGTTCCTTTACTGGTTGGCAAGCTGGTATTGTAACAGATGAGGTTCATGGCAAAGCGGTAGTGAATCAGGTTAAATCAGACAAATTGCTTTCTTTTTTGGAAAGAGGAGAAATTGCTGTAGTAGCAGGATTTCAAGGTGTTACAGATAAAGGCGAGATTACCACTCTCGGTAGAGGTGGATCAGATACAACAGCTGTAACGCTCGCTGCTGCATTAAACGCGGAATACTGTGAAATATATACAGATGTTACAGGTGTTTATACCGCTGACCCAAGGGTTGTCAGTCAAGCACAAAAAATAGATGAAATATCCTATGAGGAAATGCTGGAATTAGCTCGATTGGGAGCTGGTGTGCTGCACCCTCGCTCAGTTGAATGTGCATTGACTCATAAAGTAAATTTAGTTGTGCGTTCTAGTTTTGAAAAGGTACCAGGAACATGGATAAAGGAGCAAGATCAAATGGAAGAAAGTTTACAAGTCAGAGGTATAGCTCATGATCTGGATGTGGCAAGGATAAAGTTATTGGGTCTGCCAAACAAGCCAGACAGTTTAGCTCAGCTTTTTACTGCGTTAGCAGATGCCCACATCAATGTTGATATTATTGTGCAAAGTGAGCATCAAATAGATCGAATTGATGTTGCCTTTAGTATCTCCGAAGATGAAGGTGAAGCAGCTAAAAAAGTATTACGAGAAAAACAAAATATCCTTGGATTTCAAGATATGTTGTTTGAAGGTGGTCTAGCAAAAGTATCTGCTGTTGGAGTTGGGATGATGACTCGCCCAGGTGTAGCAGCTAATATGTTCGCATGTCTCAGTGAAGCAAATATCGCAGTAAAGATGGTATCTACGTCTGAGATCAAGTTATCTTGTGTCATAGATCGTGACAGAGCGATTGAAGCAGCGAATCGTTTGCATGATTATTTTGGACTTGGTGCAGATGTTGAAGTTTCTGTATAAAGGAAGTTTTCTTTATAAATCGCTTCGAATAGATGGGCAAAATCGTGGATTTGCTTGGCATATTTGTTCCGTGTATTTTGGTGCAAACCGAGAGAGAGCCGAAAAATATCTATCCAATTGATGGTTTTTTAACAAGGGGAACTTAAGTGGAGAGTTCCCTTTTTTGCATTGAAATGATATGGGGAAATAACCTTTCACATGTTGATAGTTTAATCCTTTTTTTGTAAAGGGTGGTTTAATATGAGCTTGTGGTTCAAGAGGGATATAATCATGAACATTTACAACACGAATGTTTTCATTAATTCTTAGATCATACGTCATCGCAAAAGCGGGATCACCGACACGTGGTGAACCGAATGTGTATACCCTTGGATGTCGGAAAGGGGTATGTTTGGAGATATCGAGTGCAGCTATTGTTGCAATCGCCCCACCTAAACTATATCCAGTAACATATAAGCTTCTTTTCACGTGTTTATCAAATGCACATAAAATAGAGAGAATCGAAGAACGTATACAATTGTATAAATAAGTGAAACCTTCATGGGTTTTACCCGAATTAGAGATAAAAGGGTATTTTGTCTGATATAAATTTAGATCAATAGAAAGATCAAAAGCCCGGATACTGGTTCCTTTAAAGACGAGAATGAGATTTTTTTTACTCTCCAAGAGATAACCAAAAGCCTCGTAGCCATACTTTTTTGGAAGGCAAAATACTTGTACCAAACGATACCCAAAATTTTTGGGAACGATAAAACGAAATCGTTTATCTAGGTTTCTCGCTTGGCCACAACAAGCGAGCATAAAAAGCGCGTTTCTCACAATGTGTTTATTTGGATTACATTCCATCTTCTCTCCCCCAAAAGAAACTACTTTAACCATCTTATGCAAAAGAGAAAATAATGGTTTTCCTATTTGCTTGCTAGACAAGGCAATGCTTAGCCTTTCGAATAGTTTGTTCTAATGGGAAGATGAATTTTAATATGAAATGGTGATGTCAGCGAAAAAGAGGCAGAAATAAAAAGATTAATTACACTAATTATTCACCCAAAAAACAGATGGAGAATAGGCTGTAGAAAGAAGTAGCTGGGGGGAGTGAACATGTATTTTAGCTCAATGGATACTTGTATAACTAGATCAGAAGTGGAATGGAAAAATTACATCCGTTTATTATGGGAACAGCATGTAGAATGGACGAGATTGACGATTGTCAGCTTGGTCTTTGATTTACCGGATACCAAATTTGTAGTCGCCCGTTTACTGCGAAATGCTATAGATATGGGAAACTCTCTTAAACCTTTTTATGGAAAAGAAACAGGAGAGAAGTATGAAAAATTAATCAGGGAACATTTAGTAATCGCAGCTGATCTGGTGAAAGCAGCAAAAGCTGGGGATCAGAAAAAAGTAGACGAAATAGAGAGAAAATGGTACGTAAATGGAGAAGAAATTGTAGTATTTTTGAATCGGATAAATCCATATATTGAAATAAATGAAATGAGGAAAATGTTTTTTGAACATCTAGCCCTTACAAAGTCTGAGGCTGTGTATATGCTGCAAAAAGAGTATCAATCGAGTATTGATGTGTATGAAACCATCGAGGCAGAAGCTTTGCAAATGGCTGATACCATAGGTGATGCTATTGTTACTCAATTTTACTCATCTTTTCATGATTAGGATAAAATGAAAAAGAACCAGCAAATTGAAGCTGGTTCCCTTTTGTTATTTGCTATCTTTCCAAGGTTCTTTGCCTTGTAATTCTCCTGGAAAAATTATCTTGCTATCCCGAACTTCTAAAATGACAAACTCCGATTCGATATCTATGATAGATATCCGTGGATAGGTAAGATGATGCTTACCTACGTAATGGTAAACTTCTGTATCTGATTTGAGTTCCTCTTCTTCCACTCGCTCCCCATTTTCGGTGTAACAAAAACCTGTATAAATGGCCAGTCCCTCCTTGACCTAAATATCGACTAATCTATTTTGAAGTTGGATCGTAGTGATGTATTGCTTAACTTGTTCATTTGATAAAACTTCTAATACTTCCAGATTTGGTTTTAATGCCTCGTGAACAGGGGTACAAAAGGTAATATCCCAAGATCGATCTCCTAATGTATTTCCTCCTAATATCACCACAGGAACCTCATTTAGCTTAGGGATGTGATGGAGTGTACCTTCGCCAAAGAGCCAATTTTCGGGCATTACTGCTGCGGGTATTTTACCTTCCCCATCTAAAGCATGGAAGTCGTAAAACCCAAACAAGGCATGATCATATATTTGTTCTTCTGTGTCCGAAAGATCTCCGCCTTTTGCAAGATGAATTGCTTTTTCGTTTCGATTGAAAATTGCAAAATCTGGATGACTACCAAATTGAGTAAGATACAAATCCTGTAATAATGTAAAGAAATGAAAATTGTTTTGGATCATATCTGCTTTGATCCTCAAACCAGTGTCACTCTGCGGATGGAGGATGATCATTTCATAATCATCTACACTATACAAAACTTGTTTTAGATAATAGAGATTGTCCACCTCATCTTCTAACTGGATAACTTGATGGATCAAAGGGGTGTTTGTTCGGATACTCTGTCTTGCTTCTTTTAACCGACATATAGAGGTCATCGCTGCCAAAACAACATATGAAGAAGTAATACTAGCCTTTAGAGCATCAGAATCATAGGCAAAAAAGAACTCTAATTCCTTTGGTGATAAAGGACCGCCTTCCCATCCTCCTTGCTCAGCTAAAGATAAGAAAGATTCCGTTGCTGTTAAATGATTTTCTAGTTGTTGGATGATGTGATCAACGACAATTTTTGGGTTTCCGCCAAATTCAATGAGACTTCCACAAATTAGGCAAGTAAGTCCTTTCTTGTACATATCTAAATCTAGCGGCATTACCATTGCAATACTAGTGAGTATTTCGTCTAAACTATCGCGATTTTCAATAGCAAAATGCAGTAACTGTTTAATCGCAGGTTCTTGAAACGCTGTCTGATCTTGCTTTAAATCTTGGCCATTTGTAATTGGTTTATGTAAAAAATCAATATAATCTTGTATAACCTTTTGCAGGGTCATAAACACTCTCCTAGGTATAAGAAAACAAGTATTTTGCTGCGGGAATCTCTTTTTAAATGGCAAGTTCGTTCCATTGTACGATGGGATTTGTATTTTGTGAAGTGTTTGTTCTAACAAGTTTTTGTATGTTCTTTGGTGATTTTAAGTCTTTTTATATATGAAATCTTTTGTTCTAGCTTGAATGGATTGTGTTTATATTGTCTCTATTTAATATTTTTTAAAAATATAGATTAAATGGGAAGTTTTATTTATTTCATAGTTGAAAAAGAATTCGTACCAAAAGGAACGAATTCTAAAAAAGTTTAACTTATTTTGTGGATCATTTTCTGGCTCAAAGAATCAATCGTATCTGCACCTACTCCAAACATAGCCAGTTTTAATTCTAATTCCACTTGTGTCATCTTTTCCACTAGTTTGGTTGGGTCGTTTACTGCATCACGAAGTAGAAATCGCCCGAATCCTGCTAAATTAGCACCGAGTGCAATGGATTTTGCAACATCTACCCCATTTTGTAAGCCTCCACTAGCTATGACCGTTTCACCTGGGTTTTTTGCTCGGATATCGTGGATACATTCAGCAGTTGGAATACCCCAATCGAGGAAAGCTTTTGCAGCTTCTTTTAGCATAGGAGTCGAACGAAAACTTTCTACTTGACTCCAAGAGGTCCCTCCTGCACCAGCGACATCAATAAAATGTATTCCACAATCATACAGCTTTTTTGCTAGCTTCCCATGAATTCCCCAACCCACTTCTTTTACTCCAACAGGCATATTCAACTCGGCACATATCTTTTCTATTTTTTTTAGTAGTCCTGAAAAATTTGTATCCCCAGCAGGTTGAAATGCTTCCTGCATGGAGTTCAGATGAAGGATCAGTCCATCTGCTTCTGCAATCTCCACAATTTTTTGGCAATGTTCTACCCCCATTCCTTTGTTCAACTGGATGGCTCCTAAGTTTACTAGAATAGGTATATCAGGGGCATAGGGGCGCATCTGAAAAGTAGAATGAGTTTCTGGGTTTTCAATAGCAACACGCATAGACCCAAGAGCTAATGTCCAACCTCGCTTTTGGGCAGCTGTTGCTAAAACTCGGTTTATGTTTCCAGTATCTTGTGTTCCGCCTGTCATGGAACTAATCAGGAGGGGTGTAGCTAAGGTGTGATCTAAAAAACGAGTGTTAAGAGAGATAGAATCAAAATCAATATCTGGAAGTGCTTCATGTACAAGGCGATATTTTTCAAAGCCAGTAGTTATCCCTTGTCCTGACACGTTTTCATTTAAAACAATCTGCACATGCTCAGCTTTGCGCTGCTTGGTGTCATTTTGCAGTGTCATTCCCGTCCATCTCTCCTCGTTATTCTAAAATATGTTTAGTACGTTTCCTCGCCTTGGTTGACCATGTGATAAGCAGTCATCACCAATCTGTCCCACATTTCTTCCCGGATTTTCTCCTCGATGCCGACTTCCTCTAATGCTGCTGACATACAAGCTAACCAAGCCTTTGCCGTTTCAGGATAAATGGGGAAGGGTAAGTGTCTAGCTCTTAAACGGGGATGGCCTCTTTTTTCGGTATAGAGAGGAGGTCCGCCAAAAAATTGACTGAGAAAGAGGTACTGTTTCTCCATCGTTTCCGTGAGGTCTTCTGGAAATAAATGCTTTAACTCGGGATGTTGTTGAACACGAGGGTAAAAGGCTTCGACAATTTCCCAGATTGTTTTTTCTCCCCCTATTTTTTCATAAACAGATTGCATTTCGTTGTTCCCTCTCTAAGAATCAATTCATTTTTAATTGTTATATTTGGTGTCCTCAAGTCCTATAATCTTCAAAATTTCCCGCATATCTTCTACCCAATAGGTAGGTTGATGATTTTTAACGTCTTCGACATGTAAACTCCAAGCTACACCGATGGAATCAATCCCCGCACGTTCAGCTGCTAAGATGTCATAACGGCTATCTCCGACCATGAGAGTTTCATGAGGAGTGACTTTTAATTGATCCATCGCACGGAGCAGCATGTCTGGATGTGGTTTATTTCGCTCAGCTTCATCTGCACAAATAATAATCTTCATCCATTTATCTATTCCGAAACGTCTCAAACCTTGTTCAACAGCAGCACGGCGTTTATTGGAAATAACACCCATCGTAATTCCGTTTTGATATAGTTTTTCTAAACAATAGAGGACATGAGGAAATTCTTCTACCAAACGATCATGTTCTGTTTCATTGAAAAGACGATATGTTTTTACCATCTCCTCTGCTTGGTTAGGATCAAAAAAGTACATCTGATCCGGTAGAGGCTCTCCCATGATTGGCATGACATCTTCTCTTGTAAATTTATTGGGGCAGTGGATATCAAAGGTATGTTCAAAAGATGCTAAAATAAGTTCATTTGTGTTAATGAGAGTACCATCTAAATCAAATAGTATAGTGGAATATTTCATGTAAGATCACCTCTTTCTAATGGTACTACAAATATCATGTGGTTTTAAGATTTCTTTGATACAATTACTTTTTTAATAAAATAGAGGGCAGGATAGATAGAAAGAGGTAGTAGAATTGAGATTGTTAAAAATATCTGTATTGGATTTCTCAATTGCCTTTTCAAGAGGTAAATAAGAAATTCTGCTGAGTTGAAAAGCCTTGATTTATAAGGGTTTTTGGGCAATGAAAAATACAAGGTTACAAAAGAATCGTTTTGTAACGTATTTTAGAGTGGAAAAGAAGCCTAGTAGAAGGGGAGTTAGTAGGTTTATTGGAGGGATTTTGGACATAATAAATGCTTAATTTTCAAATAAAAGTATATGTGTTCTACTTACTTTGACATTGGTAAAAGACACTCAAAAAGTGTCTTTCTGAAGTAAAGATTCAATATAATCTTTTGCGCGTTCGAGTTCAGCCTGCATGATGTAATACCCTAAGTAGGCATATAACTCAAATAGTTTTTCATCTGGACAAGTTCTTACAAATTTCATGTAGGCAGATAGGTCTGTTTCTGCTAATTCTCCAAGTTTTTCAAAGAACATCAGTAACTTATATCTGCTGATTTTCTCATCGTGTAAAAACTTAGATAGCTCCACTTCTGGATAATCCTGAGTAACGAAATAGATAATATCTTTAATTTTCATGGGCATAGATTAAAATTGTACCAGATGGAGTTTTGAAAATGGTGACATTTTGGAGCTGGATAGAAACTGGTTCATATCCTTCGATTGGCTCTATATGTAGTTCTATTGTGGGAAGATTTGAATCTAATGAGGATAGTTGCAGTATGCTTAACATGTAAAACGCTCCTTTATTGGTTGGTTTGTTAGTAAAATTATATGATTCGATGTAAAATAATTCAATATTTATATTTTTCAAACTATATGTTGTGTTTTTGCTTCATTTAGCAGGAAAAAGCTTATATTCCATGAATAAGTAATATAAGAAGGTCTATATATTACGGAGGATTCAGCTGGTGAATAGAAAACTGCTAGGAGCAAGACTGAAAGAGCGAAGAAGAGAACTAAAGGAAAGCATGGATAGTATTTCAGACGAATTTATTTCAGCTTCAACAGTCGGAAATATTGAACGCGGTTTACCGAATGTAGTAGAGGAAAAAATTCAATATTATGCGGAAAAGCTTGGTTTGGGAAAAGAACTTTTTGGGATTATTAACGAAGCAGAGAAGAAAGAGGATGAAGACGAGGCAGAACTTTTATATCTAGAAGATATTATTTCAGCAGATCCGGAAGGTTCGCTAAAAAGGTTAGAAAAGGATTTTGGACATTTAAAGAGAGATAGTAGGTTATCTCCTTTCTATCATTTTCTTGTTGGCCGCTGCTATTTTGGTAAAAAATCACAGAACTTAGCAGAGCAGCATTTTCAAAAAATGTTATTTTTAATTGAAAAGATTCCTGATGTAAAGTCCAACTTAAAGGCATCTGCATTTAATGAACTTTGCCGTATTTATTATTATAAAGATGGTTTAGAAAAAGCATTAAGCTGTACTAGAGAAGGGTTAGAATCGTTTGTAGAAGGGGGAGCAAGAAGGGAATATATATATTTCCTTTTAATAAATCACGCTACTTTTTTAGAACAATTGGATAAAGATGAAGAAGCATTAAAAACAATGGAACGACTTTGGGGGTATTTATCAAAACTCACTGGTGCAGAAGTAATGTCTATGCTTCAACCAGATAATGTTCTTCAAATGTATATAACGTTTGCTGTAATACTGAATAAAGCGAAACATTATAAAAGAGCCTTAGAATTTGTAGATGAAGGGGTTTCAATTGCTACATCTAATCATAGTTTTGACAGACTTGTACAACTTTGGACAACAAAAGGTGTTATTTATGATAACATCGATGATTTAGAGGAAGCGGAACGATTTTATTTGATGGCTTTGGCTGTTAAAGAAAAGGTAGAAAATAAAGAAAGGCTTGCTTACCCCCTTACTCAAGTTGGGTTATTATACTTAAAGCGAAAGAAATATGAAATGGTCAAAGAGGTCATTGAAGAGTCAATATCCATTTCGGGCAAGTACAATGATGTTAATAGTAGCATTGAGTCTCTAGTCATTTTGGGCAATTGCTATTTAGAACAAGGTTTATACAGGGAAGCAATACCTCCTTACACGCAAGCTACTGCTCTTTCTGAACAGAAAAGACTTCTAAAGAGGCAGTATGAAATTACAGCAAATTTGTGTTACTGTTATTTTAAAATAAGGAATAACGAGGCGTATGCAGAACATCTACAGAGAATGTTTCAGCATAAAATGATGTTAGAATGGGGCTTTGATGTAAGGGAGGGTGAATGAAGTGGAAAGGATTTTAACAAAAGGGCCTACTGAACCAGTTGGAAAATGATTTATATTCCACTATTATTCAGAAAAGACATATGAGCTTCAAGTTAGTATGATGGATTTGGAAGTGACCTATCAATGAGGCTAGGGGGTGTCCTTTATGCGTAATCGTGGACCAGAAGATACAATTGGAAATGATTAGAATTGTAAAGTAAGAGCCTGTATTTATTGCAGGTTCTTTTTTTATGCATAAAAAAGTGAAATGGGGTATGTATTATGGATTATAAAAACATAGTGAAAGAAATATTAACTAACTTTGAAAATGTGGAAAAACCTAGATTCAAGACTAAAAAGGAATCGATTTTATGGGCAAGATGAGAAGCGGAAAAGATACAATTGCAGACTATGCAGTGAGAAGATATGGATTTACTAAATATGTTTTCGGTGATGGTCTTAAGAAGTACGCTCATTTATACTCAGGTATTTCAACAGATAGAGAAAATGCCCGTCAGATTGTGGGGCAAAAATTCGGATATCAAAAAATCAATTTGGGTTTTCTGCTTTAAGGAATTTGTGGTCTAATATTTCTTCTTTCAAATCACGTATTTCACCTGAATCAATAAGTTTTCCACGTTCTTTTATTTCATTAACTGTTGGATTTATTTCATCAGAAAAGTAACATCTCCACCATTCGATTTCTCCCTCCGGAGAAGCACTTGGCCCAAATTCAAATAATAAACTGCATTCAAACCTTATACCTGTTGTCGTAATGAGATAATAAGAATAAAGGGCATTTTCGGTTCTAGGTTGGATTGTTGAAACAATTATTGCTAATATTATTTTGAATTTAAATGCATCACCATATTCTATTTTTTCATTGGAATCTGTATCATATTTGCTCAAAAGTCCATTTACAAGATGGAAATCGCCTATTATATGAGTGCCTGATTCTTCTCTAGGTCTTAGGTAGTGGTTATGCAGACTGACAGGAACATTTTTTATATTGGTAGCATATAAGCAGATTTTACGAAGGCCTTCTTCATAGATGAGATTCGCGGTGAATTTTAATTCCGGTTTTGTAGCTTCTTTCTCTTTTTTCCTAGCTTCCTCCATTTGCTGATTTGCCTGATTAACTTGCTTTAGAGCAATTCTTGCAGTCCAAACAGTTGCTAATGCACCTATCATTTGTCCGATTGCTGCCCACATATTCCAATCCGTCCAATCTCTTTTTGAAAGCCAATCATACATATTTTCTAACACATAAACACTCCTACACGAAATTCAATAAATTCATAATAACAGATAAAATCTATTATTTTAGAATGTAAATAAAATGTAATGATGTAATATTCGGAATATAATGCAAACACAATATGGAGACTTTGAGAGAATGAGTGTGATTGTCAACAAACTCCAAGAGCACAGGAAACAAAAAGCAATTGCAACTGCATAATAAAGAAAACCTCTTGTAAATGATAACAAGAGGTTATTTTAATGATAAACGTGTAACAATCTCTTCTAAAATGTGTTTGTCTCTTGCGACTAAGAGTTCGGTTGCATTAAGTGCAATACTATTGTTAACATCAATCACTAAATCCATTGAAATGACCTCTGTTTGGTTTTTACCTGATATACCAGTAATCATGCAGATTTCAGAGGATATAGGCATTACAAAATTCTTATTTTTTGTGATAAATGTTGGTTCATCTGATGTTATGAATTGGCTTCCTTCTGGTGCAAGTAAAAAAGATATATTCTGTTGACTCATCCTTCCGATCGCTCTATCAGCTAATTCACAGAGACGTTTATTATTCGTATAATTTGCTGCAATTAGCCTATTCATTTGGTCATTCAAGACATCTTGTAACCCTGTTTTTTCATAAATTGGCTTTAACTCATCTTTTTCTAGGATTTGTGAGATCATTTCTATCGGCATTGTTTCTGATAGATTCTTCTTATTTACTGTCCTAGCATGTTGGACTCCAGCAAAATCAATTAAAACATCTCTTTGTTCTTTGGATAAAAATTTGTTTCTTTTTATGTCAGTGAATAAACCCTTATTTAGACTATCCCCATAGGAAGTTTCTATATATTTTGATAGGTTTTTTTCGAAATCATTATTTAAGTTGCCATTCACATCAATAGAACTATGAATTTGATTTTCCCAAAGAATTTTTTTGGCTGATTTTCTTTTGAATTCTTTTTTCTCTTTAAAATAGACATGGACATACTTATTTTGATCAGCAAAGTTCTTTTGATGAACAACAGGAACGGTGTGATGTTTTTTTGGTTCGTTCATAATTCACCCCTCATAAAACTCTACAAAATGGAAGTGTTTAGGTTAGAAAATTCTAACATTAGATTATAGAACTAGCAACGCTTCTGTAATAAAACAATATATAAATAAAGACCCCGAAGCCTTAAGTTATTTCTGCTGAGTTTTTCAAGCTTCAAAACTATATACATTTGATGCTACTTTCGGGTCTTTTTGCATACCACTTAGATATCTAAGTGGATTATTTATGTCTAAAAAGGGAGTTGTACCTTTTGGCTACTACAGAACCTGCAATATTTTATAGTAGGGATATGTATGCTGGATTACAAAAACATAGTGAAAGAGATATTAAGTAATTTTGAGAATGTGGAAGAGCTTGATGGACGGTTAAGAGGTATAGCTTTACTTGGCAAGATGAGAAAGTGGAAAGGATATCGTTGCAGACTATGTCGTTAGGCGATACGGATTTACTAAATATGCATTCGGTGAACAATTATATTTAATTTTGGTTTTAAAGCCTCTAACTCTCTCTTCCTAAGCTTCTTCCATTTGTTGTATTGCAAGTTTTGTTTGTTCTAATGATGGTTAAAAATCAGCTTTATTAATTTGTTTAAGATATGATTTCAGAAAGGATGTAATAATTAATAATTACTTTATAAACAGTATAATACAAAATGTATTTCTTGGTAAAGTTGTGCCTAACAGGATTTTTTTGTTGTTAAGACCCTATTGCCTTTCATATTGTGACATATGGGAGAATGATTATTGCTTTGATAGAAAAAACACCTAAAATAGAATTATCCAGTAATAACCGTCGAACGCTGGAGTTTTCTCATGAGTGTCAATCTTTCCACTCGGATCGCCAAGGTTCTGGTGTTGATGTGGGAAATACTGATCTTTAAGATGTATTATCTTACAAAATTGTAAGTTATATTTAAGTTGGATCGATAACAAAAAAGATAACTAGTTGTTAATATAAAACAGAATTAAGCAAATTTAATTCGGAAAATTACAAATTTGAAAAGGAAAGAATGTAAGGTGAAAAATTATTCGAAATTTATTGGTGTTCTTGCTTTAACTGGTGCTTTGTTATTAGGTGGGCTTAGTTTTCCTCATGAATCAAATGCAAAACCAAAGTGTTTGGTCAGCGGCAGTACAAACATAGCATCATGGAAATTTTCAAAAGGTTTTACATTTCATGCTTCGAGTAAATTCACACCAAAACTTGATATTACCTTATATGGCGATGCAAATGGTGACTACATTCCTACTCTGGAGAATGATAAAGGTAAAATGGTTGCAGGGGGGACAGGAGATCATTATAGTACCAGAAAACAAACCAAGACATTGGTGTTATCAAATAAAAAGTTGGGTGCAGGGAAATATACCCTTTATTTTTCAAACGGAGGGAACAAAACACTCCATATTACTTCTATGTGTCTTCATAATTAACAAAAATTCAGCCACTCTTTTTTGAGTGGTAATTTTTATGGATAAATTTTGAAAGAGAATATGTACCATGTAGTAATAAAGAAACTTTTATTATAGGTGTTATTAGCTGTAAAATATTTAATGTGGAATAAATAATTCTTGAGATATAAGGCTTTTTTGATTATCATATAAGTAGGTCTGTTATTAGATAAGTAGCCAAATCTACGCTATTAATAATGAAAAGTGAAAAGAGGTCTTCATCTATGACTG
Organism: Shimazuella sp. NTD248; assembly: GCF_059510395.1. Lineage (NCBI taxonomy): Bacteria > Bacillati > Bacillota > Bacilli > Caryophanales > Thermoactinomycetaceae > Shimazuella > Shimazuella sp. NTD248. The sequence goes on from NZ_JCAJZT010000007.1 coordinate 91,666, forward strand.
GAGTGCGTTTAAATAACATTTACAAACGTTATGGAGATACTACCACCATTGATAATTTGGATTTGGAGATAAAAGATAAAGAATTTCTTGTATTAGTTGGTCCTTCTGGATGTGGAAAAACAACAACACTGCGAATGATCGCGGGATTAGAAGAGATTTCAGATGGGGAACTGTACATCGGTGATCGTCTCGTCAATGATGTTCATCCAAAAGACCGGGATATTGCTATGGTTTTTCAAAGCTATGCTCTTTACCCTCATATGACTTGTTATGAAAATATGTCTTTTGCCTTGAGATTGAAGAAGACCTCTAAGAAAGAGATTGATGAAAGAGTAAGAGAGGCTGCGAAAATTCTCGATATTGAGCATTTATTAGACCGCAAGCCGAAAGCGCTTTCAGGTGGTCAACGTCAACGTGTTGCTTTAGGTCGTGCGATTGTCCGCGAGCCTGCGGTGTTTTTAATGGATGAACCATTATCTAACTTAGATGCAAAGTTACGTGTACAAATGCGTACCGAAATTAGTAAATTGCATCAACGTCTCCAGACTACTGTCATTTACGTTACTCATGATCAAACGGAAGCAATGACGATGGGGACACGGATTGTGGTCATGAAAGATGGAGTGATTCAGCAAGTTGATACTCCAACAGAAATCTACCAGCGTCCAGCAAATCAATTTGTGGCAAGTTTTATCGGTTCTCCAGCAATGAATTTTGTAAAAGGGAAACTTCGGGAAGAGGGTCAAGAACTTTTCTTTGATACAGTTAATGGAGAAGTAAAGTTTCCAGAGGGACGGTCATCTATCCTACGACAGAAAGGATATGTTGGAAAAGAAGTAGTTTTAGGTATCCGTCCTGAGGTATTACATGATGAACCAGTTGTGATGGATACACTAAAAGATAGTTTATTCCAAGCGAATATCGATGTGGTAGAAAACATGGGCTCTGAAATGTTTCTCTATGTAACTGGTTTCGGAGATGACACATTGACCGCAAGGGTAAGTGCTCGTACACCGTTTGCTCCAAACAGCTCTATCCAGTTAGCAATTGATATGAATAAAACTCATATATTTGATCAAGAAACGGAAGAACGTGTTATCTAATCCCTTCTTTAGAAGGGATTTTTTGTTTTCTGATATCAGAATATATAAAATATACTTTCTTTTATCTGGATACTTGCATTGGAGTTAACTCTAAGGTGTATAGTCACTCCATAAGCAAGAGTAAGAGAAAACAACACAGAAAAGCATAAAAGGAGACGATCGAAATGGCAGAAGAAACAAGATTTGAACGTGGACTAGCAAAATTAGCGGAGGTAGATGGACAAGCAGGGAATGATGTAGTAAGTCCCTTAGGAGATTTGGGGAAATATATTGTAGAGTTTGCCTTTGGAGATATTTATAGCCGTGAAGGATTGACTCTAAGGGAGAGAGAAATTGCAGCCATTGCGATGCTAACGGTATTAGCATGAAGAGAGCCGCAATTGAAAGTACACATCGGGGCAGGATTGAACGTCGGTCTTACTCCAGACGAGATAGAAGAAGTCATTATCCAAACCGTGCCTTATTCTGGTTTTCCTACAGCTATTAATGCACTCCATACGTTAAAACAAATAATGAAAGCAAAAAGCGATAAAACTCATACATTAGAGTGAACTTAAAGGTGTATACTTGGAATATGGAAAAAATGCTAACGATACAAAAGATGTCACAAGTCACTGGCTTGAGTACCCATACCTTAAGGTATTACGAGAAGATTGGGCTTATCTCTTCTGTTCGTCGCAAGGAAAATGGTTATCGTCTATATTCTGAAGCAGATATTGTATGGGTGGAGTTTCTAAATCGCTTAAGAGCGATCGGAATGCCTATTCAGCAAATGCAGGAATACGCTGCACTACGTATGAAAGGTGACAAGACGATAACACAAAGACGTAAAATGCTAGAGGATTACAATCAACAAGTACAGCAGCAACTATTCGACGTGAAGCAAAATTTAATCGCAATCCAAGATAAGATTAAACTGTATCGGAAAATGGAAGAAGAATATGAGAGGTCGAAAGGTAAGAACAGATTAAAAGAAGGAAGTTAAAAATGGAGAAAAAATTAACAGGGAAAGTAGCATTAGTAACTGGTGCATCAAAAGGGATAGGAAAACAAATTGCGTTGGACTTGGCATCACATGGAGCAAAAGTAGTGATCAATTACGCCAGTAGTACAGCTCAAGCAGAGGAAGTAGCTGCTCAAATTAAATCAATTGGGTCTGAGGCAATTGCGGTAAAAGCAGATATAAGTAAATTGACCGAGATCAAAGATCTGTTTTATCAAACGCTGACTGCTTTTGGCAGCTTAGATATCCTTATCAATAATGCTGGTACGATGATAACCAAACCATTGGTACTGATGACAGAAGAAGAATTCGATAATCAGTTTTCGATTAATGTAAAAGGGACGTATTTTGCTATCCAGCAAGCTGCGATGTTTATGAAAGAAAATGGACGTATTATCAATTTATCTACATCCGTAGTAGGACAAATGTTTCCAAACTATAGTGCCTATGCAGGTACAAAAGGAGCTGTTGAGCAGTTCACCCGCCAGTTAGCTAAGGAGCTGGGTTCAAAAGGAATTACGATCAATGCGATTGCTCCAGGGCCAGTAAATACTGAGCTGTTTACAGTTGGAAAAACAGAAAAACAAATTCAAACAATAGGTGGGGCAAATGCGTTTGGGAGATTAGGTGAGCCAGAAGATATTTCGAAAGTTGTATTGTTTTTAGCAAGCAATGAATCTGAATGGGTCACAGGGCAAACCATTCGAGTAAATGGCGGTTTCATTTAATAGTAAAAAGCTGACTGTAGAAAGGTCAGCTTTGTCTATTCCATGAAGATGGTAATCGAAATGTAAACCAATGATAAAGCCATCACGATATTAAAAGGTTTTCGGTATTTGGTTAAAAAAGTCTTAAACACAGAGCCAAATAAACTCCAAGTCAATGTCGCTAAAAAGCCAAATAGAGCGATAAGAGCGGAAAACCAGATGAGAGACATATTTGTATGATAATAAGGTAAGATGAAGGTTGTGATCAACGTAATACCAGATAGTATACCTTTTGGATTGATAAACTGCAACAAGATAGCGGTAAAGTAAATATGATCTTGTTTTTTATCATTCTTCTCAACTATCCCTTTACTCGTAATGATTTTATAGGCGAGATAAAGCATATAGATTCCGCCTAAAATAGTCATCGCAAATTGAATATCTGGCATGATGTCTTGCAGGAAAAGGTTCAAGTAGCTACAGGCTAACATAACAAAGAAATAACCCGTTCCGACTCCTAAACAAAAGCGAATGGATTTTTTGATCCCATATTTGTTTCCGAAAATCATGCCCATGATGTTATTTGGTCCTGGAGTAAAGCTGGTTACAAAGACATATAGCAAAAAAGAAAAGACAGGCATGCCAAATCGCTCCTTGTGGTATGTTATAATGACTGATACAGACACTATAACATACAGAACGTTTTATTGTACATATCGTACGTTATAATGTTTTATTAAAAGGAGTTTAAGATGGAAGAAATAAACCTTATTATTGCGAAAAATTTAAAGGCATTGCGAGAAGAGAGAAAACTGAGTTTAGAAAGAGTGGCAGAACTAACGGGTGTAAGCAAAACGATGATAGGTCAGATTGAAAGAGGAGAATCGAGTCCTACTATCAAAACAATTTGGAAGATAGCAAGTGGACTTAAAATTTCGTTTAGTTCCTTAATAAATACTCCTCTTCCAGATACAAAAGTAATTCCAAAAAATGAATTGCAAACGTTGACCGAATGCGATGGGAAATATCGAGTTTATTCGAACTTTCCTTTTGAGGATGGAAGGAGATTTGAAATTTATACAGTTGAAATTGAATCAGGGGCATTTGTTCAATCAGAAGCACATTCAGAAGGCACGGAAGAATATATCACTGTTTTTGATGGGGAATTAACAGTGAGCATAGGCGATGAGGAATTTGTCGTTCATTCAGGAGATTCCATCCGTTTTAAAGCAGATCGACCACATGATTACATCAATAATGGACAAGTGCAGACGAATTTAAGTATGATTCTTTATTATCCTTCCTAATTATAATAGTTAGACGTGTATGAGATGAGTGAATCTTGGGCAGAGTGTAAGTGATGGCTGAGAACGTTAACTTAGCCTATATGGAAAACAAAAAATCTAATTCGATGCTTTTCATTTAATTACTAATTTCAAAATAGTTACTATTTTACTGTGAAGCCAATCTGTCTAATCGATGGACTGGCTTTCATTTTTGTGGTTTCCATCGATCCTTAAACCCCAATTTCCTTTTGCTTGACAACTTAAATTTATGGTGTTATTATGTGGTAGAAATATTAGCCGGCAAAGTAAAAGAGGGGATTACATGCATTCATTTAAAGAGGATATAAGCTTCTCTCTTATTCAATTGATCAAAGAGCACCGCAGGCAAAGCGATGAAGCACTCAGACAGCTTGGATTACATGCATCGCAAGAGTTTGTACTTTTCCTTCTTTGGGAAGAAGATGGTTTATCACAATCCCAACTAGCTGCCCACCTTAATTTAGAGTTGCCAACGATTACTAGATCAGTGCAACGTATGGAGCGTGCTGGTTTGGTAAAGCGCCATGTTGATGAACAGGATACACGTATTTCACGTGTCTATCTTACCGAAGCCGGGCGCGCGCTCTATGAGCCAGCAATGCAGGTATGGAAAGATCTCGATGCTCGTATTTGTCTTCAAATGACTGAAATAGAACAGGTTTTGCTGCGTCGTCTGCTTCAACAATCTCTTGTTAATTTTTCTTAGAGGAGGAGCTTCCCCTTTTTTTGAAAAAATAAATAGCCGGCAAACTATATTAAGAAGGAAGGATATAAGATGAATATGGAAGTACCATTGATGAAAGATCGAATTGCTTTAGTAACAGGAGGAAGTCGTGGTATTGGTGCAGCAACCGCAATTCAGCTTGGAATACATGGGGCTCATGTGGCTGTCAACTATTACCGAAATGAAGCAGCTGCCCAAGAGGTCGTAAAGACCATTGAAAGAGCTGGAGGCAAAGCACTTGCCTTTCAAGCGGATGTCACGAAACAGGATGAGGTTGAACGAATGGTATTGCGCGTTCGAGAGAGTCTCGGACTTATTGATACGCTGGTTCTCAATGCCCCAGCTTCAAACAGTACTTCTTCTGAGATTCCTGCCCACGAACAACTTCAGGCGATTCTTGCCTCTTTTCAAGGGAGCCGTTGGGACATTTTGGATTCATTTGTTCGAGGCCAACTGCAAGCTGCTTATTATCCAAGTCAAGCAGTTCTTCCTGATATGGTGAAACAACAGCGAGGAAGCATAATCTTTGTAAGTGCCACCCATGCTCGCCGACCAAATACAGGGGGAATTGCAGTATCAGTGGCAGTAGCTAAGGCTGGCGTGGAGGCAATGATACAACATATGGCAGAGGAGCTAGGTCCCATCGGGATTCGAGTTAATACGGTGGGTGGAGGAATGATTCTTACAGATCTTAACGCCGGAGCTCCACAGGTAGTAAAAGATCAGATGGCCCAACAGACTCCTTTGCGGAGAAATGGCCAACCAGAAGATATGGCTTCTGCTATTACCTACCTCGCCTCAGATCAAGCCTCTTTTGTTACTGGTGCCTATCTCACTGTGGATGGCGGTAATTTTATCATTTAATTGTCTCATTGTGTTAACAAAGAATCGCTCAAAAACGATCAAAGCAGAAAGTGAAATAGATTGTTTTCTATACTACACTAAAAAAATCAACATAGAAAAAACAGTGATTAACTCATATCACTGTTTTTGGTATTTTATACAACACATTTAATTAATTAATATAGCCTACTCTTTCACTGCGCCAGAAGTAAGTCCTGCGACGATCCAGCGTTGGAAAAATAAGACCAAGATAACAAGTGGAACAGTCACGATAACAGATGCTGCTGCGATATCTCCCCAAGGGATGATAAATTGACCTTGGAACAAAGCAATACCTACTGGGATTGTTTTGTAGAGTTCTTCTGTATTGATGGTAAGAGCAAATAAAAACTCGTTCCAAGCAGCGATGAAGACCAAAATGGCAGTTGTAAAAGTACCTGGTAATACGAGAGGTACAATGATTCGATAAAATCTCTGAAAGGCTGAGGCTCCATCTACTTTCGCTGATTCTTCTAATTCCAATGGTATTTGCTTGTAGTAAGTTGTCAAATTCCAGATGGCTAGCGGTAGGGAAAAAGTAGTATATGGCAGAATCAAACCAAAATAACTATTGGTTAAATCAAATTGTTGCAAGAACAAATATACAGGTGCTATCGTTGCGATTTGTGGAAACATCGACACGGCGAGAATCACACCGAGCAAAATATTTTTACCTCTAAAATGCAATCGTGCAATCGCATAAGACGTAAAGGAAGCAATGATCAAGCTAAAAGCTGTGGTGATCGAAGCTACAACTGTACTGTTCCATAAATAACGAAGAAATGGTCGTTTTTCGTCTGTAAATACATTGATATAACTCTGTAGGCTAGGGTTGGTAGTATAAAAAGAGAATGCCCGCTCACCAAACAGGTCCGATGGCGGTTTGATAGACGTTATAAATTGCCAAAAGAATGGGAACAGAACAGCGAAGAGAAACAAGCATACAAATAGATAAAATATTATTTTCTTACGCATGACTGCCCCTCCTTTAATTCGATTGATTATTACTCATGATATTGGCACCTAGAAAGCGAATGTAGAAAATGCTGATAATCGCGATACAAATGAAACCGATTACAGAAAGGGCAGAACCTTCACCAAAATTCAATTGTGCAAACATTGTTTTATACGTATAGATCGAAATGGTCTCCGTTGCGTTTGCAGGTCCACCACCTGTCAATACATATACAAGATCAAAAATTTTAAATGCATCCAAAGTACGGAATAAAAGCGTTACCAGTATGGTTGGCTTTAACAAAGGAAGCGTTATCTTAAAGAACTGCTGTGTACGTGATGCACCATCAACATGTGCAGCTTCGTATAAAGAACCTGATATCGTTTGTAGTCCGGCAAGCAGTAGCAGCGTCATGAAAGGTGTTGTTTTCCAAACATCAGCGAAGATCACGGCGAACATGGACCAGAACTTTGATGTGAGCAATGTGCCCATGTCTGGTATAAGTCCAATGAAATGAAAAAATTTTGCCATAATCCCATTTTGTCCATCGAACATAAACTTCCACATTAGGGCGGAAACGACGGTTGGAATTGCCCATGGAACTAGGACAGATGCTCGAACAATACCACGACCTTTAAACTGTCTGTTGATAAGAAGCGCAATGGCTAGACCGAGCACTAATTCAATAGCAACCGAAATTATGGTGAAAACAGAAGTATTCCAGAGTGACATCCAAAAACGAGGTTGACGGAGTACATCGGTATAATGACTAAAACCTACAAAGTTTGGTTGAATGACTGTTTTTTGCAATCCATTTAACAGTCCCAGCATTCCTTGTTTATCTGTATCTTTTATGTGTAATTTTTTAATTTCCAATTGAAGCGTTTTCAATTTATCAAGTAAAGATGTCGCGGATGTTTTGTTTAACGGATATGTGATTAATGATTCAGGTACATTTCCATCATCCATTTGGATAGAATCTACTTGGTCGTACTGTTTTTCAAAGTTAGGATCATTCGCTAGACTCTCTTTTACTTCCAATACTAGCTGATCTATTTGTTTTAGTGTCGTTTCACTTGATTTGTTTTCCGGCTTTTTGAGAGAACGATCAAGGAGACTAACTAAAATAGGATATTTTTCCACAAATCCATCCATATCTAATTTATAACTATAGTAAATATCATTTTTTGAAGGGTCATTAAGGCGAACATCGTACATGCTTAACCAAAAGGTACGAATTACTGGATATACGGCTATCACAAGAATAATCAAAACCGCAGGTAAGATAAATAAGTATGCTATATTTTTTTCACTGAAGCCCCGCTTTTTGTCCAAATCATTCACCACCTATAGAATAGGGAGAGTCATGGAGGCGACTCCCCATCTGTTCTATTCCTTCATCATTTTTTCAGGATAGCTTTCAATTTCGTCTCGATGTTTTTCACTGTTACTTCAGCTGTTTGTTGTCCGGTAATAGCTTTGGATAGCTCGATTTGCATTGCATCGGAAATTTCTGGGTAAACAGGTGAAACAGGACGTGGAATTGCTTTGCTAATTCCTTCAATGAAGCTTTTATTCGCATAGAGTGGATTCGATTTTTGCACATCTTTATCATCAAAAGCAGGTAGATATGTTGGTGTAGAACCATACTGAGCAGAGATTTTTTGACCTTCAGGACCAGTGATAAATTTCAAGAATTCCCAAGCTTCTTTTTTATGTTTGGAGTATTTGCTAATACCAGACATCCAACCACCAAGAGTGGCAGCTGATCCTTGGTCACCAGCTGGTAGTGGAGCTACACCGACTTTACCAACGATTTTGGATTGTGTTTTATCTTCTGCAAGAGAATATTGATATGGCCAGTTACGAATGAATGGAGATTGACCTTGAATGAAAGCAGTATGAGATTCTAACTCTGTGAAAGTTGAAATATTTTTAGGTACTACATCCGATTGGGCAATCTCCATCATTTTTTTCAACCCTTTGATTGTTTGAGGGCTGTTTACCACAATATTTCCTTTGCTATCTAAAATTCTTCCACCGTATGAACCAGCAAACTCGATGAAATTACATACAAGACCTTCATATTGCTTTGCTTGCATGAGGTATCCAAACTGCGTACCGCCTTGCCCCTTCAATTGTTTTGCTTGTGCTAGCAGTTCATCCCATGTTTTAGGAGGATTTTTTACTAAATCCGTGCGATAAAACAAGAGACCAGCATCAATAAAACGAGGCATTGCATATTGCTGACCGTTGACATTACCTGCTTCAACAGCACCTTGGACGTATTTATCCATTGGGATGTTGTCACTTTGAATATAGCGGTCTAAAGGTTGAAGATATCCAGCTTGTCCGAATTCAGCAGGCCAGATTACATCTAGGTCAATAACATCAATCTCACTAGATTTGCTGCTGAGCATGGTAACGAGTTGATCATGGTTTTGTCCAGAATCTGCAGGCATTTCTTTGAAGTGTACTTTAATATTTGGATGAGTTTTTTCAAATGCTTCGATCAATTTTGTTGTACTACCATTTACATCTTTTCCACGAGCGAATGTTAGGTTTACGACTTCCGATTTTTTCGTATCATTTGCGGCGGGAGTGGAACAAGCAGTTACACCGACAACCAAACTAGCAATAATACCAAGCGATAGAAGCTTTTTCCCCAATTTCATCATGTTTCCTCCATGTTCTAGTATGCGATAGGAATAGTCTTTCTTTCTTCACTTGATTGCAAGGCAGCTATAACTACTTTAATGGAGTTTAATCCATCCTGGCCTGTAATGGGGACAGGTTGTTTGTTGATCAATGCTTCTACAAAAGCATCGATAACTCCACTATTCAATTGTACTTCGTTTGTGGAAACTGCTTCTGCTGCATGTTTTTCCACAAAGCTGTCACGATATTCAACGACTAGTGGGTATTCAGGATCCACTAATAGTTTCATTGTGCCATTTTCAAAATGGATGGTGGTGCTATTATCTTCTCCAGGTACAAGTGTCCAGCTGGTAGTGATCGTACCGATTGCCCCAGAAGAGGTTTTGGCTACGATAGCAGCATTATCATCGACGTCACCTGGTTTTTGTAATGTAGCAATAAGTGCACTCACTTCTTCGATTTTTTCATCTAATAACCATGTGATGAGGTCGATTTTATGGACGCCAAGATCTCCAAGGGAACCGATGAATGCTTTCTTTTTGGAAAAGAACCAAGAATTTTCTTTTTCTACGCTCCATTGCTCAGGACCACCGTGGGCAAAGGTAGTACGGAAAGTTAGTACTTTTCCGAGTTTGCCGCTTTGAATGATCTCTTTTGCAATAACATGAGGTGAGAAATAGCGTTGATTGTATCCAATCATCAATTGCACATTATTTTCTTCAGCAGTCTGAATCATCGCTTCTGCTTCTTCCAATGTAATAGACATTGGTTTTTCACAGAGAACATGTAAACCATGTTTCATTGCTGCAATCGAGATAGGTGCATGAAAAGCGTTTGGTGTACAGACACTAACTGCATCCAATTGTTCGTTTGCTAGTAGTTCATAACAGTCATTATAGGCATTGCCGCCGTAAAGTGTAGAGAACTCTTGAGCTCGTTCTAATACATCATCTGAAAAAGCGACCAGTTTAACATTTGGGTTTTGGGCGTATTCTGGAATATGGCGATGCTTGGCAATGCTACCACAGCCAATCACTCCGATACGTAAAGGTTCCATGGTATTCACTCCTAATTCCACCATAAACTTGGTAATGGCTCTTGTGGGATAACTTGTTTTAGATTGTCTACTGCTTTTTGGAAACCTTCATCAGCTGAGAAGAATGCATCTTCATGCTCGATACTCACTACATAATCGTAACCAACAACGCGGAGTGTACTGAGAATGTCAGCCCAAGTTTTCAAATCGTGGCCAAATCCAACTGTACGGAACTGCCAAGCACGAGTTTGTAAGTTTTCAAATGGTTGCATATCTGTCACACCATACATATTTACATGTTCTTGATCGATGATGGTGTCTTTCGCATGGAAATGATAGATTGCATTTTCTCTTCCTAAGATTTTGATTGCTGCAACTGGATCAATTCCTTGCCACCACATATGACTTGGATCGAAATTGGCACCAATCACCTCCCCTACAGCCTCCCGTAATTTCAACAAGGTCGCTGGAGTGTGAACAGAGAAGCCGCCGTGAAGTTCCAAAGCGATTTTCACATTGTGTTCTCCGGCGAATTTTCCTGCTCCTTTCCAATAAGGAATAATTTTCTCTTCCCACTGCCATTTTAAGACGTCGCGATACTCGGTAGGCCAAGTAACGACAGGCCAGTTTGGATATTTTGCATTTTCTTGGTCCCCAGGGGTACCAGAAAAACAATTAATTACTGGAACATCTAACTTTTCTGCTAATCGTACTGTTTGGAGAAATAAATGGTGTGATTCCTCAGCATAAGCACGATCTGGAGTTAGTGGATTCCCATGACAACTAAAAGCACTAATCGTTAATCCTCTATCATCAATTGCTTTTTTGAAAGCCCGTAATTTGGACTCATCCGCTAGGAGCTCCTCTGGATTACAATGTGCGTTGCCAGGATAGCAACCTGTGCCAATCTCCACTGCTTCAATGCCTTTTGCTTTGACATGATCTAGCATGTCTTCGAAATTCATTTTGCTAAATAGTACTGTAAAAGTACCGAGTTTCATGTAAACCATCCTTTATAAAATACTGGAAAACGTTTGCACTAAATGGATAAATTATGCAATCCATCGTGCGAAGATGTCTGACAACTTGACACAAAAAAAACAAAAAGTAACCGCTTTCATATATGGCAAATTACCAGACTAACGTTTGCCTCTATCCTACAATAAAAAAAACGATATGGAAACAGTTTTTTTTATGCAATTTTAGGCAATGTTGAAGAAATTATATCGAAATATATAAAATTCTATACGTGCTTTGCATATGTTTTCTTATCTGTTAATATGGTAGTGGAAACGTTTGCACTGGAGGTGGAATATGACTGCTGTAACAATTAAAGATGTAGCTCAGTTAGCAGGTGTTTCGCCTTCGACTGTATCTCGGGTGATATCGAATCATCCAAAGATAAGCCAAGCTACAAGAAAAAAAGTGCGAGATGCAATGCATCAGTTAGATTATCATCCAAATATCATGGCTAAAAGTTTAGTATCAAAGAATACAAATACAATTGGTCTTGTCCTTCCATACTCTTCAGATAATTTGTTTATTAACCCTTTTTTCTCTGAAGTTTTAAGAGGAATGTTAGCATATGCAAATAATAAAAATTATGACCTGCTCCTATCATCTGCTAGAAATCAGAGTGAAGAGTTAGAAGCGATCAATCGAATGGTATTAGGAAAACGTATAGATGGTGTAGTATTAATGAGTCCAAGCCGGGACGATGTAATTGTAAAAAAATTAATGGAGTATGATTTTCCATTTGTATTATTAGGAAGGTCTTTGGAATATCCGGATGTTTTATCCGTTAATAACGATAACATAAAAGCTTCTTTTGATCTAACCAACTATCTAATAGCTCAAGGACATCAAAAGATTGGGATTGTGACTGGAAAACCAGAGTTAGTAGTATCAGAGGATCGTTTATCTGGCTTCCAGCGAGCATTGAGACAAGCAGGCCTTTCGTTAAATCCAGATTGGATGATCAGCGCGGAGATGCTGGAGAAAAATGCTTATCATACCATTTCTATGTTGATGAATGCAGGCAATCGTCCAACCGCGATTTTGGTAATCGACGATGTAATTGCAATTAGTTTGATTCGCGAACTTGCAGAAATTGGTTTTGGGGTACCTGAAGATGTCTCCGTTGTCGGCTTTAATAATATTTATATGTCAGAAATGAGTAATCCATCACTTACTACCATTGATGTAGGGATCTACCAATTAGGCTATCAAACGATACAACAATTAATTCGTAAATTGGCTGGAGAAGACCACTCATCAAAAGTAATCGTACCTCATCGGTTGGTTGTTCGAGAATCAACGAAATAGAGACTTAGTTGTAAGGGTCTATTTCGTGAATAAGATATGGTTTGATTTCAGATATGAGGAGATCGAACATTTTATTTTCCAGTTCAAAATCGTGGACTTCTATCTTGTCGATATATGCTAAAATAACATCTACAAAAGTGGTTACCTTTTTGAGCTGATCAACCTCCCATGCATAGTGATAGGGGAAGGCGGATATTTCTTTTTTGAAATGCTCCAAACTTTTATTAGAGGTAATTGTGGCATAGAGGAAAGCGTGAGGTACTTCTACAATTCCTAGATAACCAGTAGAGTCCTGAGGAAAAGATTGATCCCATATCCCTTTTTGTTTTTCCATATGTAAACAAAAATCGTCGATTACATTCATATCTTACATCTCCTCAAAGAAATCTAGTCTTCTTAGCTTAACAGAAAGATCACACCTTTTGGTGCGATCTTTTCTAAATTAGGTGCACTTTGGTATACCTGCTTGCTCTAGCAGAGTAGCTTGTGTTTTGGTAATAGGAACAACTACGGGTCCAGATGCATTATCATTCATTGTGATGGTAATTTCCAAAGTATAGTGATCATCTATTGCGCGAATACAGTTTTCAACAATACTCATAGTTAAACCTCTTCTCTTTTCATCCTTTATTAATTTATGCGAAATAAATGGAGTAAGTGAAAGGCATTGGTGTAAAGATGGTGATTGTGGTGAGATGTCATTATACAACCATACTTTATTTAAAATGGAATTTAGCAGGGATGGAATAGATAAAGTATTCATCGATTAATGAAAATATTTGCGTTTTAATTGTTATTATGGTAAAATATCCACCGTGTTGAAATATGCAAGGTGTAAACAGAGAAAGTTCTATTGTTGGAAGCCCAATTCATTTGGCGCGGTCTTCGGAGCCGCAAAGATGAAAGAGAGGTAGGGCTTTTGTCGTTTTAGGTTTTCCATGCAAGGTAAAAGAGAAGTTTCTTTGTTTCTCGGAAACAGTTCATCATATAAAAAGCCGCGTCCATTTGGGTGCGGCTTTTCCAATCTATTTTTATGGTGTATTTTTGCGGCCTGACAGAGAAAGCGGAGCTGCTCACTCTGTCAGTTTGTTCTGAGACGAAGTAGCCGTAAGACGATCAGCGTTCGGAAAGACGCTTGATGATGTTCGTCAGCCTAGAAGACTGGAAGTCTTCTTCCGCAACATCGACCGTCGCAGGCTGAAGATTGGACAGGATCAACTGAAGATCACAGTCTCCCTTGGTGAAGTCATCCCGAGTTTCGATGGCAGCTGCAAAAGCATTCTGCTTCGTTCCGTTATTGCGAAAGACATCGAGAGCGGCATCCTTCATCAGGCGCACACCCTCGGATATCTTTGCAATGGGGACAATAGACTCACACTCCTTGAGGAGCTGTGCGATCATGTCCTGAAAATCAGTCTGGGGCATATTTCGTTTTCTCGCTCAGTTAACTCAGAACTTCCAATTCTTATTTTACATACTATAATTTTTATTTATTATTAGCAATGATTGAGATTGATTTGGTATAAAAATTAAAAATCCACACCTTTAGCGTGGACTTTTTTGTATATATAAGTCTATTATTTCGGCCCCCCGGCAGAGAGGAGTTGCAATTCTCTGCCGGGTGGTTCTAAGAGTGATTAGGCTTTGGGTCGTGACCGACGAGCAGCCTTGACGTCTACATTGAACATGAAATCTTCCCGAGCAGCCCTGACTGCATCGGTGAGCTTTGTAAGAAGCACAGTCTCCAGTTGTTCATCACGGTCGACAAATTGTTTGCAAGCCTCCCGAGCAGCCTGACTGGCTGCAGAGCGTGCATGCTTGCCTTTCTGCTTGAAGATCAGCTGGGCAGCAATCTTCATCGCGAGAACACCGTTTTCGATCTTCTCCGTAGAGAAGGTGGCTTCGAGGGTGGCAATGTCATCCACGGATGCCATCAACTTTTGGGCATCAGTGTCGCCGTCCTCAGCTTTATTGATGACTTCCAGAGCGTCGTTGATGAGATCACGAGTCAAGTACTCCGCGAGCTCCAACTCCAGTGCCTGTCGGGTGCCCTTACGATTGGTGGTGAACTCCCGAGCAGCATTATCTGCAGCTTGGAAGGCTTCCTGCTGTCCTTCAGGAGAATCCGGATTCGTTCGAAGAACTCGGAGTGCAGCAGCAAGCATAACTTGCTGACCCTGCTCGACCGTGCTCATGTTCCTCTTCAAGTCATTCCTTTCTTAGAACCGATAATTCCTAATCATTATATTATAATTTTTATTTTTATGGTGCAACATTATGAACTTTCGGCTTGGATTTTAAAATCTTTTGCCACAAATGTCTTTTCATGCCCGACAAACCAATGGAATTTACATTTGCTAAAAATCATAAATCTTTGCAAGAGCTTCAAAGTATTAGGGCGCTGCAAGGCTTGATCTACTGCTTCTTCAGAGGAAAAAAAGATTTGAACTTGATAAAAAAGATTGCGCAGGGGAGTTTGGTCATATTGGTTAAATGGAGTAGACCTAAGTTGAAGGCAATTAATTTTTTCAATTTCAGGTATGAGGAGGGAAGAAGATGCGATTTTTTCTTCATAAAATTCCATAATCTCTTCATGATTGGTCTCTGGGGTTAATTCCAATATAAGTGTTATGATATACATGAGAACAACCTTTCTTATTTTAGATAAAAGAATATTTAATAGACTTCAATTCGCTAGAATATCTTCATATTCCTACTTGCGGATATATTTATTTTTGGTTCCAAAATAGTTTTTAAAGCGCATACAATTTTAATCATGAAAAAATACAACCAAAATGGAGTATTGGAATAGTATCATCTGTTTTTTTAACATGCTACAATTACAAATAGAAAAAGAAACTGTGGAATTCCCTAGGATTTAGGAGTTATAGTGTGTGCTGAGCTCAAAGAAATGGATGGAGTGGTTCCGGCCATTCATCTGGAAGAACCTTTGCTTCCTGAATGGTTGCAGGTTGCGATTGACAGTACTTGGCATGGTCCAGGATACAACGGTACCATCTATGCTGCTATCGTCAGTGAAGATGCTCGGAATATCAGGCTCTTTCCTACAACATTTGCAGTCCTGATAAACAGGGACAAGATGCTCAAGCTTCGGATCAACAGATTTTTCCGACATATGTCCCTACTGGCACTTGGTGAGGCTGTTAGGCAGCTAAATGAGACAGAACTGGATGCCTCCATCAAGTTGAAGGCAGAGATAGTTGGAAATGACCTGCATGTAGTAATCCGTTTCCAGACTGTCAACATTACTACTGTGGGCGTATGCCGAAGTAGAAAGAATAAGAGACTAGCAGTCTTGGGTTACGATCCCCGTGTAGGTATTTCTGCTTTCGGGGGGATACTCGATTTCCCCGATCTCTTCGCTCATGCAGAAAGAGAAGTTTTCGAAGAGGCAGGATTTCGTGCAAAGAACTTGCGAATTGTCGGAATGATTCGTGTCGAGAAATCGGTTATTTTGGTGGGCGTCTTTGATGCACCTGCCAAGTGGATCTGTCGGCTCCGTTTTCCTTTCCGGCAAGATCACGATAAAGAGATGAAGTCACTTGTGTTTATTCCGGAAGACAAGGTCAGGGAAGTACTTCATCTTGGGCAAAAGATGTGGTCGCCATTGCCTCAGGTTCTAGAAAAGGCATTTAGCTAAATCCCTGAATGCCACAAGCACACCCCATTCCTTTAACAAGGGAATGGGGTGAAGAATTTTAAGGAGAATTTTTTAAAAAAATGAACGAAAGTAGTAGATTGAATATTCAAATACAGGAAGTAAAGAATGCAATCGTACGGAAAATAGAAAGATAATAATTTGATATAATAGAGGGGTAAATCGACCCTTTTACCCAGAGAGGTACAATGAATCTCATAGATCCCTTTGCAAACTGGAACAGTAGTGCTATGGCATATCACCTACGAAAACTGATAAGTTCTGCTAGGGCAGTGTGCTTCGACTTTGATGGTCCTGTTGTAAAACTCTTCAAAGGATACCCTGCTGAAGAGATTGCCGATGCCATGAAGAGTGTTATCCGTCGCCATGGTTTGTCCGTAGACTGGAGAGAAAAAGATCCGCATGTGATCTACCGGCATGCTGCGGTTTCTTGGCGAAATCATCCAGTCTTTGAAGAGCTAGAAGATTTGCTGATAAGGACAGAATGTTTGGCTGCCCTCACAGCAGAACGAACTCATCTGTATCGGTTTTTGGTAGATTTTTGGCTTAAGAGAGAAATTCCAGTCGCAATCACTACAAATAACTCTCCTAGAGCAGTAGAAACATTTCTTAGGAGACCAGATGAGAACAGCTACCATCTGTTTGAGCAGAGGATTTTTGGTCGAACAGAAGAGACATTCGATAGGATGAAACCCGATCCGTGTATTCTAAAGATCGCATTGGAGGCTCTCAATGTGGCTCCAAAAGATACACTGATGATCGGGAATGCGGTAACAGACTTTCAGGCTGCGCAAAGGGCGGGAACTGCTTTTCTCGGGTATGCACAAACAGATACGGAGTATGTAGACCTGAAGGAAGCAGGGGCTCCAGTCATCATTCCTAGCTATGCTTGGGTGTTCCAAGCGCTTGGCATGTCATATCCAAGTATGCTAATTTTGGATGATGTCGAGAAGTATTACTAGGGTTGATTGGACACCATTTGAAAATAAAATGGTGTCCAATTCATTTTTGGTTACAAAAAAGCATACCTCTAAAGAGAGATATGCTTTCAGGATTAAAAGGACAACCATTTTTTAAACATATGTTTTGTTGCTTCACGATTCATCGTTGCGATCGCTGTGGTTAAAGGAATACCTTTTGGACAAGCTTGAACACAGTTTTGGGAGTTTCCGCATTGTTGCAATCCACCATCAGAGATCAATGCTTCTGTACGTTCTCCTTTATTGAGAGAACCAGTTGGGTGAGCATTAAATAAGGTTACTTGTCCTACTGCAAATGGACCTATGAAGGCAGAGTTATCATTTACGTTTGGACAAGCTTCTAGGCAGACACCACAAGTCATACATTTGGAAAGCTCATAACGCCATTGTTGCTCGGTAGCAGATTGGCGAGGTGCAGGACCTAGGTCGTGAGTACCATCTACAGGAATCCATGCTTTTACTTTCTTCAAAGCATCGAACATCCGACCGCGATTGACGACAAGGTCACGTATAACAGGGAAAGTGCTCATGGGACCGATACGAATAGGTTGTTCAAGTTTGTCAACTAGAGCAGTACATGCTTGTCGTGGCTTTCCATTGATAACCATTGAGCAAGCTCCGCAAACTTCTTCTAGACAGTTGGATTCCCACTGGATTGGTGCAACTTTTTCCCCTTTTGCATTTACTGGATTACGCTGAATTTCCATCATTGCAGAGATGACGTTCATGTTTTTCCGATAAGGGACATGGAATTCTTCATTGTATGGCTTGCTATCTGGACCATCTTGTCGAGTAAAAATCAAGTGAACCGTTTTTTGTTGTTCCGTTGTAGCTGTTTGTTCACTCATTTCTTGTCACTTCCTTTCGCGACATCATAACGACGAGGGCGTGGTTTGATTAATGAAGTATCGACATCTTCATAGGATAATTCTGGTCCTTCTGGGGTAAAGCGAGCTTTTGTTGTTTTTAGGAAATCTTCATCGTTACGATCAGGAAACTCTGGCTTGTAGTGGGCTCCACGGCTTTCATTACGATTTAACGCTCCTAAAGTGATGACACGAGCCAGTTGCAGCATGTTCCACAAATGGCGAGTAAATGGTGCAGCAGAGTTACTCCATCTGCTGGTGTCTACCATGTCGATTTTTTTGTAGCGTTCTATTAGTTCTTGGATTTTTTCATCTGTTTGTTGGAGACGATCGTTGTAACGTACAACTGTTACGTTATCGGTCATCCATTCCCCAAGCTCACGATGGATGACATAAGCATTTTCTGTCCCCTCCATTTTGAGCGTGTTTTCATATTTGTCTTCTTGTACTTTTCGTTGGGATTCAGTGAAGTCAGGATCAAAATCTACTACAGATTTATCTAATCCACGAATATATTCAATTGCTTTTGGTCCTGTGATCAATCCACCATAAATACAGGAAAGCAGAGAATTAGCACCGAGTCGATTGGCGCCATGATATTGATACTCACATTCTCCAGCAGCAAATAATCCAGGAATATTTGTCATTTGATCAAAGTCTACCCATAGTCCACCCATCGAATAGTGCACAGCAGGGAAGATTTTCATTGGAACTTTGCGTGGGTCTTCGCCGATAAATTTCTCATATATCTCGATGATTCCACCAAGTTTGATGTCCAATTCTTTGGGGTCTTTATGAGATAGATCAAGGTAAACCATGTTTTCTCCGTTAACCCCAAGTTTTAAGTCTACACATACTTTGAAAATCTCACGAGTTGCGATGTCACGAGGAACGAGGTTTCCGTATGCAGGATATTTTTCTTCTAAGAAATACCAAGGTTTTCCATCTTTGTATGTCCAAACTCGTCCACCTTCACCACGTGCAGATTCGGACATGAGTCGAAGTTTATCGTCTCCAGGAATCGCAGTTGGGTGAACTTGAATAAATTCACCATTTGCATAGTAAGCTCCTTGCTGATAAACCGCACTTGCAGCAGTACCCGTGTTGATCATAGAGTTGGTAGATTTACCAAATATAATACCAGGACCACCAGTAGCTAAAATAACAGCATCAGCAGAAAAAGCTTTAATTTCTGTACTGCGCATATCTTGTGCTACGATACCACGGCATTTTCCTTCATCATCTTGCACGATGGAAAGGAATTCCCATTGTTCATACTTGACTACTTTTCCTTCTACTTCATAGCGACGAACTTGTTCATCTAAAGCATAAAGAAGCTGCTGTCCGGTGGTAGCACCAGCGAACGCAGTACGGTGGTGTTTGGTTCCGCCAAAGCGGCGGAAATCAATCAAACCTTCTGGTGTACGGTTGAATGGTACTCCCATACGGTCCATCAAATAAATGATTCCAGGAGCTGCTTCACACATTGCTTTTACTGGAGGTTGGTTTGCGAGGAAGTCTCCTCCATAGATGGTGTCATCAAAGTGTTCCCAAGGAGAATCTCCTTCTCCTTTGGTATTTACTGCTCCATTGATCCCGCCTTGTGCACATACGGAGTGGGAGCGTTTTACAGGTACGATGGAGAAAAGTTCTACCGTAGCTCCTGCTTCAGCAGAACGCAGTGCAGCAGCAAGTCCTGCCAAACCGCCCCCAACGATAATTATTTTTTCGTTCATTCGGTATAGCTCCCTTCTATTGCAACGCTGACACGTTATTTGCAAAGTTTGGATCGTGGAATGCAACAATAGAACTGATGCCAAAGTAGGAAATGACAACAAAAGCTACAATCCATACCCATGTTGAGACAAGTTGAGCTCGTGGTCCGATTGTGACACCCCAACTGACGAGGAATGACCACATACCATTACAGAAGTGGAATACGGTGGAAATAACACCAATTCCATATAAAATAGCTGTTACATCATTTGATAGGAGACTAGCGGTATGAGCAGCTAACTCATTTGCTGTTGGTGTAGGATCAAATAATACTTGTACTCGAGTTTCCCATACATGCCAAAGAATAAAAATAAGTGTAATAACGCCTGTAATTCGTTGAATTACAAACATGTAGTTCCGGAAGGTACCAAATTGACTGACATTATTTTTCGCACGAAAAACAATGTATAGGCCATAAAATGCGTGGTACAGCAGAGGAATAAAGATAAAAAAGATTTCAAGGACAGGCAAAATAGGGATACCCCATAGAAAATTTACTGCTTCTACAAATGCGTCTGCGCCTTGGGTTGCATGATAGTTCGTATAAAAGTGTTCGAGCAAAAAAAAGCCAACCGGTATCACACCTAGTAGGGAGTGAAGCCGCCGGTTGAGAAAATCAGTCTGATTGCTCACAACTAAGCCTCCATTTCTCATTACCGTTATTGAATGTTTTCACAGGGTCTTTAACGTTTCTTATTGTACTCTCATAACTATGGAGCGTCAAGAAATCGACAGAGTTACTTATGCATATAAGAGAGTGATTTGCTAAAAATATTTTGATAGATAGGCTGGAATGCTTCACCTGTGAGTACCGTAATTCGGTTTTTTAAAAAAGATAAGTAAAATTAAAAAATGAAAGGAATATACAGAAAAAGTGTATGAATTACGATCGATGGATTTTCCTTTAGATCTGATATAATAAAAGAAAGATAAATTCGCCCTATTTCATATGTGAGGACATCATGACCCGTGATTTTCCGGACAATCTGCATAATCTCCATCTCTCATCAGACAATGGCAGAATTGTGTTGAAGGTCTACTCTCTTGAATATCTTCCAGAAATCACAAAGGTACTTCAAGAAAGGGGAGAAGAACCTACTTTCCCTTTCAATGGAGTGAGAGCTAAGCTGTCAGAAGAGGCTGATGTTCGCAGTCGCGTTGAGAATTCACTAGAAGGTATAACAAAAAAAGAGAAAATTCCTTTCGTAATTTTCGTTGACGGTCATCTTAGAGGAGTTGTTCAACTTGGGGGAGTAGACCTCATTGATAGTCGTGCTACCATTGAGGGATTGGTTATTGATCCTGAATTTCAAGGTCAGGGTATTGCACCACAAGCAGTCCGGCTTTTGGTGGGTTGGGCAATGAGTACCATAGGATTTGACATTCTTTTGGTACAAATTGCAAAAGGGAACGAGCCGAGTCGCAAGGTATTTCGGAGGTGTAATTTCCGATACGCAGGAGAAACAGATGACTTTTATTTGGATGTTTGTGGTCGGAAAAATACACTGGTGAATTATCAAGTCACTCAGCAGACTTGGAATAAGCGACCACCTTGGTATGAAATTCTCAGGGAATATCTCATTTCCTACGTTCTCAACTGAGAATGTAAATTAGGTCAGGCATTTCATGCCTGACCTGACTGACGTTTAAAGGTATTAAGAAATTTATAGATTTTGTCTCTCCGGAACAACCGTTTCCCGTTCGCTTTTCGTAATGCGGTGGAGTAACGATATCGAAGCAGGTAGAACCATCGGCAGCAGGACAAAAGCTAACAATAGCAATGCAATAATCACTACTGTAGCAATTTGTACTAAGGTAGTAACCCCTGAGGGATACATAGCAGCAAAAGTACCGGCTAAAATGATCGCCGCAGATATTACGACACTCCCTGTTCGTTCAACAGCTTTTAAAATTGCTACGACCATTCCTAGGTGTTTGTACTCTTTGTATCGCATCATGACAAATATACTGTAGTCTACTCCTAGAGCGATGACCATGATAAACGAGAAAAATGGAATGGTCCAAGACAAGCCAGTAACATCAAAATACCCGATAAAAATGTTCTCTGATATCGTGAGTGAGAAATAATAAGCGAGGATCAAAATTCCAAGTATCGTAACGGTAATCCATACAGATCGATACAAGATCAGTAATAGGACACCGATTCCAGCCAACATAAGGATGATAGTAAGAGAGAAATCTTTATCTGAAATATGTTGGAGGTCATAGTTGGCAGAAGATACACCACCAGTACCGATTTGCAAATTGTTATATGGCGTATGGGAAATTGTTTCCCGAATCGTTGTGTCGATCTCATGAGCGATCTTCATCGCATCTTTGGAATAAGGGTCCACAGATAAAGGTATTGTCCATGTTACAATCTTACGATCTTTGGACATGTAAAGATTCAGAGCAGTTTGAAACGGCTTGCTGTTTCTCACTTCTTTAGGAACAAAGAAAGTACCATATGGCGATCCTTCCCCTGTGACTTCTGTTAAGTAATTATTTGCAGTTGATAAGCCATTATTGATCTTATTTAGACCCGTAGCACTTTGCGACAATCCTTGTTGCAGCTCTTTCATCTTGGACTCAAAGTCATTTAATCCAGCTAATACTTGTCTTTGACCATTGGTAATAGCTGAAAGTCCATCATTCATCGAAGGGATAGACGAAATTACTTCTGATTGACCGGATGCCCCTTGTTGCAATCCTTTTTCTAACTGACCTGCTCCTATTTTTAACTTGGTCGTACCTGTTGCTATTTGCGTCTGTGCATTTGATATTTGAGACAGGCCTTTGTTAGCAGAGGAAAGACTGCTGTTTAATGTAGCTAAAGAGCTATTTAATTGTGTGATCGTTTGCTGCATAGTAGGCAGTGTTTTGGCCATATTATCACTTGTATTTTTTATGGTTGTATAGTTCTCATCATCTGCAAGTTCTGGATGGCTAGTGCCCAACGCTTCTATTGCTGTTTGCATTGTACTATTTAGAGTACTCAAGCTCGAGATTCCTGAAGCAATCCCTTGATATCCAGTAGATAATTTTCCAATACTAGTGCTAATTTTTGCATATCCAGTCAGTAACTGTTTGGTAGAAGTATTCAACTTCTCTAAGGAACTCTCTAAGCTGGCTAAACCAGATTTGATTTGTCCAGCTCCTCCAGCCCCTTGTTTGATACCTGAGTTAATTTGGGATAACGCAGTTTGTACTTGCCCTAGACCGGAACGAACAGTAACAGTTCCCTCAATTAGTTTGTTGATATCAGTTAAATCACCAGATGTTGAAGTTTTAATTTTATCCGATGCAGTAGATAAACCTTGAGATATTTTCCCCAGTCCATTACTAGACTGATCAATCCCCGAACTTACCCCTTTCGTTTGTTTGTTGAGGTATAGGTCGTTGATATATTCTCCATTTGGTCTAGTTGGGCCATATACATCTTTTACCCCTTTTATTTGGGTTAATCGCTCATGTAATTGATCTAAAAAAGCAAGACCATCAGCCGTATCCATTGGTGTTTTAGATTTAATTACCAAAGTGGTAGGCAGGGTTTGACCTGATCCAAACGATTGAGCCACAATATTAAATCCTTTCACAGAAGGAGAATCTGGGCCAATTTCTTTTAAATTATCGAATGAAAGTTGATTTTTATAAAATAAAAAGATAGGGACAGAGAGGACTACGACTAACAGGATACTGATGGATACACGGATTACAGAAAAATGCCCCAATCGAGACCATAGTCGATTTTGCCCATGTCCTTCAAATTTCTTTAACGGCCAGAACAAGCGATTTGCTAGAATGAACATCACGATAGGATTGAGTGTAAACAGAGCAGCCAGTAAGAAGATAACACCGATTGCTACTGCGACAGCAGATTGATAAACCGAGAAGTTGGAAAAACCGATCATGGTAAACCCGATTAATACAGCTAAACCACTGAATAATACTGTTTTTCCAGCTGTTTTGTATGTTTCCACAATAGCGGTGAGCAATGGTTTTCCTTGGCCTAATTCTTCTTTAAATCGCATAAAAAGCAAGATATTATAGTCAGTACCTACTCCAAAGAGCACTAAGATAAGGAATATTTGTGTTGTATTGGCAAACGGAAAATTAAAGTATTCTACCAATAATCCAACTGTACCTTGGGCGATAAGATAGGCAACAGCCACAATGAGTAGAGAGATAACTGGTGTGATAGGAGAGCGAAAGACTAGGATAAGAACCAGTACGATAAATATTACTGTAAATAGTTCCGTCTTTTTTACCCCATCAATCGAGTTTTGTGCATAATCTTCTTCAATGTAACCATCACCAGTTAAATAGGTTTGGATTCCATCCATCTTCATTTGTTGTTCGAATTGAGCTCGAATTTGTGGAATGGTTTGTGTTGTTTTTTCTACACTAGCAATTGCCATTATCGTTTTTTGATCAGCTGAGAACAGTCTCTTTTCTGCGTCTTTGCTGTCAAATGGACTCAAAATGGATTGTATATGTAAATTTTTGTTTTGTTCCATCTGATCGATTTTCAGCTTGATTTGCTTTTTTTCCTCTGCTTGAAATCCTTTTGGATCATGGAATACTAAGATGGTATCGAGATTTTTACCACCTTTATCACTCTTATGGAATTCAGCTAGTAATTTGGAAGCAGTACTAGATGAATAAGTGCCATTCAGATTAGGCTGGCCTTTTTCACGTATTAATGTATCCATGGAAGGCATGGTAAGTAGGATCACTCCTAAGATCGCAATCCAAATCACTAGCCAAAACCATTTCAATCGAATAATACTGCGCATAACTGTATATCACCGCCAGTAGGATGTATTTTGAGTACGAATAAAATTATTATACCATTGCTTTTGGTTGCAAAAAGTAAAAACACAAGAATGGTACAAGCAGTATAGTTGATGAAAAATTATTTTTTGTAATACGCTCTTCGTTTTTAAAAGAATTGCCGTGCATTCAAGTCAGACAATTTTTTTATTGCTAGTAATAAAGTCGCAAGACCGGAAGCAATTTTTTCGGATGGGACATTGGAAATTTTCACTTGCAGTAGATGATCCTTGGGATGGTGATGCAGATAGTATTTTTCACCCGAACTGATGAGTATATGATGTAGCTGCATGATTTGTTGAAGTTTTTCGATCGAGACAGGTCTTTTAAGCAAGAGATGTGTATGTGTTCCTGTTTGAACAGCAGGAAAAGTAATGTACTCTTCCATATCCATTGATATAAGAGTTTCATACATGATCTGCATTCGTTTGCTATAGGAGGATCGTATTTTTTTTAGGTGGTAGTTGTACATGCCGTTATTAATATAAATTTCTAAGCCTGCCTGAGATAATATGGAGCTGTCAATATCTTGGGTTTTTTTGTAACGCCGAAAGAGAGAGATCAATTCAGTTGGTAGAATCGTCACCCCCACTCTTAGTCCGGGAAATATAACTTTCGAAAAGCTTTTGAGATAAATGATATGACCATTTTGATTGGAGTAAATCGGATCTGCTTTTGTGTCCATTTCCAAATCTAGCAAGTAATCATCTTCTACAATATATACATCATATCGCTTCGCTAACTCTGCTATTGATTTTTTCTCTTTTTGATGGAGCGATGTTCCTAAAGGATTTTGAAAACGGGGCATGGTATAAAAAAATTTAATCTGCTTTGTGCGAAAGAGCTGTTCAAGTAAGTTCAGATCAAGTCCGTCTTCTGTTCGGCGAATCCCGATGACGGGTTTTTGAAGTAACTCAAGCATTTGAATAAATAGGTGATAACTTGGTTGCTCAATAAGAATGGTTTCTTTTCCATTTGGAAAAGGCATCAATGTTAGTATGGATAACGCCTGTTGTACACCAGAAGTAATAACAAATTGTTCACTGTGTGCGAATACTTGATGATCTGCTAGTTGTTTTTGTAACACATTAATCAATGAAGGCAGCCCTTGTGGTATGCCATAGAGGAATAATTCATTTTGATAACGATCGATCGCTTGATTTAGACAGTGTTGAAAATCTCGATAGGGAAATAAAGCTGGGTCTGGGGAGGCCGAAGCGAAGTCGATGATAGGATTTGCATTTTGAATCTGTTGATTTGAGTGTTTCACTACATAATAACCGCTTTGAGGTATCGCATAAATCAAATGCTGCCGTTCTAATTCTGCATATGCGCGAATGATTGTACTCTTGCTGCATTGATATTGCTCAGCTAGTTGTCGGATAGATGGTAAGCTTTGTCCCTCTCTGAAGATGCCATTGATTAATTTTTCTTGTAGATTTTGTATTACTTCTTCATATTTATACATATCGATCATCCTTTTTGTACCGGTACAGTATAGAGAACATAATATTTTCATTAAAAATTTATTTGCGTATAGTAATCTTGAACGGCTGGCCAGCCAAATAATTTATTAGAATGATAGGAGGTTCCCGTAATGAGAACAGGAACCAAAATGGCGTATGCCGCTGCTATTACCTATTCGATACTCATTGGGTTTTCGTTTATGTTTGTGAAATTAATCGTTCATACTGCTTCAGCCTTTGATATTCTGGCTGCTAGGTTTCTACTTGCTTTGGTGATGCTGACTATCCCTATTTTATTTGGATGGATAAAGCTCCAAATAAAGTTTAAAGATATCTTTCAGCTCATTCCGTTAGCAATTTTGTATCCCATTCTTTTTTTTACTTTTCAGACATGGGGATTGTTAGGAGCAACTTCTGCTGAAGGTGGTATCATTCAAGCAACTGCACCAATCTTTACCGCTATTCTAGCCGCTTTTGTTCTAAAAGAAAAAACTAACTTATGGCAGAAATTGTTTTTATTTCTCTCTGTAGGAGGAGTAATTTTTATCTTTGTCATGCAAGGAAACTCGCTTTCGATCGAACATCTCGGCAGTATTGGATTTTTGCTTTTGTCTATTTTTTCTTTTGCAGTATACACCATATTGGTGCGTCGTACTGGTCAAACCTACAATTCATACGATTTGAGTTATGTGATCATCATGCTAGCTTCTATCTGTTTTATCATCATTAGTATTGTGGGGCACGTTTTAAGTGGAACAGTGGATGAGCTAGTCAAGCCATTATATCAGCCTATATATCTATACAGCATTTTTTACTTAGCAGTTTTTAGCAGTGTTTTCTCAATTTTGCTTTCCAATTATGCCCTTTCCAAATTAGAAGCTTACAAAGTGAGTGTGTTTAATAACTTGAGTACATTAGTCTCCATTTTAGCAGGAGTTGTATTTCTCGATGAACCGATCACTTCTGTTCATGTAATTGGTGCCATCATGATCATAGTAGGGGTTATTGGAACCAATTTAGCAGGTCAATGGACTAGGTTATCGAAAAAAAAAGGTTCATATGTATAGATAGAAAAAGAACCATCCTTGATTTTCTCTAGGATGGTTCTTTTTCTATCTGTAATTATTGCCGAGAAGAAGAAGAGGTAAAGAAATTACCAATTGTACTAAAGAGACTTCCAAGCCATTCAAAGATGGTATCAAAGAATCCTTGAGGGTTAACACTCAATACATCACTAAGACTACCGCGTAGTTTGGAAATCTGATCGCTCAATTGGCTATAGTCGATATCAAGGGTAGAAAATGCTTGCCCGTATTGAACCAATTGGTTGATGGTAGTTTGATTTAGGTTAATATTTAAGTCACCTGCAACATTGACAATAATATCTCTATATTCTTGTGGAGTTGATGGTTTTTGTGTTGCAATTTCTTGTTTTAAGTTGTTCATGAACTGAGCAGCTTGGTTACCTGCAGTTTGTGAATTACCACCGATATCTTTTGCAACATCTTGGGTTCTTACAATCTCTTGGTTTGCTACTTGTTTCTGATTTTCACTGATTTGTTTGCCGGTTGCTTTTTCAAATGCTTTAATGATTCCAGTAAGAGCAGCAGTACCAGACACTCGGATTGGAGCAGTTACATAAATGTCTGCATCTTTTACTCCAGCTGTAATCGCAGCATTTGCGTACATCGCATCGGTGATCGAAGTAATATTATTTGTTTTTACGGATATTCCTGACCCGTTAGCAGCGATTGTAATTTTCGCTGAGGATAAGGCACGTGTTCCAATGGTTGCAGCAGACATATATTTTCCAAGGTATTGGTGTTCTTCTTGGTTTGTAACATAAATTTTGCTTACATTGCTAGGTACTTGCATTTCCGCCAAAATACTATCCTGTTGTTGTAAAGTTAGGTCTTTCCCTAATGTTACAACCGTATCTCCTTCAACTGCATCGGCAAAGGCTCCAGTAGGAAGAGCAATCGTAAATGCGGTCAAAACAGAAAGTGTTACCAAAGAAAGCTTTGATAAAAGTTTCAAAGTCAAACCTCCTTAAAAAGTAAGAGACAAGTACAAAAAGGGCTTACAGTCCCTCTTCATTTTACCGTTTTGTGTCTCGGAAGTGAACAGAAATTTATTTAAATACAGGTTCTTTGTACTGTGCTAGTTTTTCAAGAGATGTCTTATCAACATCAGCGTGCAAACTATTGCCATGAGAATCCATCGTCACAATAGCAGCAAAATTTTCCACATTTAAATGCCACATTGCTTCTGGTACCCCAAAATTTAAGAAATCTGCCCCTTCTACGTCTTTGATACACTCTGCATAGTATTGTGCAGCTCCACCGATGGCATTGAGGTAAACAGCGCCATGTTCCTGTAGACCTTTTAACGTTCTTGCGCCCATTCCACCTTTTCCGATGACTACTTTCATGCCAAATTTTTTGATGAGATCCGATTGATATGGTTCTTCTCGGATACTAGTGGTTGGACCAGCCGCTTTTACATGCCATTTTCCTTCCTCATCCTTGAGCATAACAGGTCCACAGTGATAAATAACACTTCCTTCTAGATCAACAGGAGAATCATGATCCATCAAATATTTATGAAGTGCGTCTCGACCTGTATGAATCAAACCATTTATCACCACAACATCTCCAACTTTGAGATCGCGAATTTGTTCTTCGGTGATAGGGGTAGTAAGTACTACTTGGCGATTTGAACTCTTAGATTCTTCTTGGATTTTTGGCTTTCCTTGTACTTTTGGTCTTTCTTCTTTGTATAACCAGTTTTGGATTTCTCCCGTTGCCGGATCGATCGCAACTCCTTGTCGGCGAAAAGCCCAACAATTATATGCAACCGAAACAAAGAAACTCGCTGGTAGACGGTTCATAACACCGATTTTACAACCAAGTAAAGTGGTATTTCCACCAAATCCCATGGTACCAATGCCTAATGTATTTCCTTTTTCTAAAATATAATTTTCTAATTTAGCAAGGTCTTCGATTGGATTTACATCGTCCACATGTCGGAATAATTGCTGCTTTGCAAGTTCGTAACCAGTGGTACGATCCCCACCAATCCCAACTCCAATAAAACCGGCACTGCACCCTTGTCCTTGAGCTTGGTAAATACTGTGCAAGATACACTTGCGAATTCCATCTAGATCTCTTCCTGCACGACCTAATCCTTCTAATTCAGTTGGAAGGCTGTATTGAATGTTTTTATTCTCACAGCCTCCTCCTTTTAAAATAAGCCGAACATCAATGTAATCTTTTTCCCATTGATGAAAGTGAATAACAGGTGTTCCAGGTCCCAAATTGTCCCCCGTATTTGCTCCGGTTAAGGAATCAACAGAGTTAGAGCGAAGTTTTCCTTGTTTGGTAGCTGTTGCAATAGCATTTTTGATTGCTTTTTCCATCTCTAATTGATTGGCACCTATTGGTACATGAAGGATAAAAGTCGGCATACCTGTATCTTGGCAGATAGGAGACACTTTTTCCTCTGCCATTTGAATGTTTTCCGTAATTCTTGCAAGTGCCAATGCTGATCGAGTCCCACTGTCTTCTTGTGCAGTTGCTTTGTCGATTGCTTCCCTTACATCTGGTGACAATTGGGTAGATGTATCTGTGATCAGGGTAAGCATGGATTGTTCAAATGATTGCATGTCAAAAACCTCTCTTTTTTCGCCACAAAGTCAACTTTATTTTAACATACTCGTGCAAGATGTCTTTTGGAAAAACAATGATGCTTCTATAGGAAAATAAATTGATTTAAACTTTTTTTATTAAATTACAAAATTATCATATGGCTTTATGAGTTGTAATCGTTTTGAGGGTATCAGCCGGTGCGAACTTATGAATTTTGAATATATAAAAAGTATGCAGAGCGAAGATGAGAGGTGCGAGAAATGAAGAAGAGAAAAAAGTCTAATGTAGAAAACCAAATTTATTCAAATAGAGTTCTTCGATCTGAATTCGATAGAAATTGGAAGACTAGACTGACAAGAAATGGATATGTAGAATATATTGCTACTGCAAATAGAGCTAAAGTTATTGTACTTTTGGCAGGTGGATTACAAAAACAACTCATTTTCCCCAGAGGCGGGAGAATCTTAGTCGGCGGTGGAGGAACAAGCCACTATAGTAAACCACATAAAGCTGTATCCATTTAAGAGTATACAGAGGAGATGGAAAGATGAATCTACTGGTGAGACATTAAGATAACGAAAAAACTCCCTATTTAGAAAGGGAGTTTTAAATC
Source organism: Shimazuella sp. NTD248 (assembly GCF_059510395.1). Classification (NCBI taxonomy): domain Bacteria; kingdom Bacillati; phylum Bacillota; class Bacilli; order Caryophanales; family Thermoactinomycetaceae; genus Shimazuella; species Shimazuella sp. NTD248. The sequence goes on from NZ_JCAJZT010000007.1 coordinate 122,244, forward strand.
CATTCATGTGCCCAATTTTCGATCGAGTCGAGTACGGGTTGTAAGGCTTTTCCTTTTTCCGTAAGTGTATATTCAATGCGGACAGGTGTCTCGGGATAAACTTGCCGATTGATTAGTCCAGACGCCTCTAATTCTTTTAGGCGTTCAGCTAACATCCGTTCGCTCATCTGCGGTATATGCTCCCGGATATCACGAAAACGGCGTTTTTCCTCCATGAGAACCCGCAAGATAAGACCCGTCCATTTTTTTGCTAAAATTTCAATTGCAGCTTCAAATTTAGGACAGATGCAGCTTTCCACCGAATTCCCTCCACTTCTTAACAGTTAGCGACTTATTTTTTATTTATTATAGCATAGTATGTACGCTTCGTGTCTTGAAAACACTCTCTAATTTGTGTATTGGAATATCCTTTTGTTAATAAATAACGAAATTGATCAAGAAGCAACGGGGACCAATTTAAACCAAGTGCGGTTTGTGTAAAGGAATGGGCAGCTATCTCACGTAGTCTCAAAAGAGACCGTTTTACTAAAAATGGCCCTCTCTGTTTCAGGACAACAGGTCGGAACTTTTCATCTGTTCTTCCGATTGTTGTTTCTTCCAAATGGTGAAACCATTCATGGTAAGCATGTAATGCGATTAAATCAATTTGGAGAATGTTTCCGATTTCTTTTGATATAAATTGTTGAATTTCTCTCATTGAATTTTTATAGATGAAAATGGTTTGCTTTTTTTTATGATATTGTGCTCGAATGGTAGATTGCTCAGGATGTTGATCTAGTAAACGAATACGAATATCTTCTTTTAGCACATGATTAAAAAAATCGAGATGATTCATGTCCATATATCGCTTTGCTGTTTGTTCTCCTATATGAATAGCTTTCTGAAGATAGTCTTCCAACTCTTCCTCAGGTAAAAAAGAGTAGTAAGGATCACGTTCTAACTCTAAAAAGGACAGGTAAAGAGGAGATAGATATGGCCAATATTTCTCCCAATCGAATTGAATATTACTTTTGGTTTGTAAAATAGACATAAAAACTCCCCGTTTCCTGTTTTTTTACATTTATGAACGGGGAGGCTTGGCTCATTCCTGTAACAATTTAAGAAACCATTTTTTTAAGTCAATAAGGCGTAGGTGTTCTGGTTGATGATCCATGCCTGTTACAATCATAGGTACAAGGGAATCTAAATGATGTAAGGAACCATGGGAAGCTCCTTTATGTTTAGGTGAGGCTTTTCCTATTAACTCGTAACCGGGAGATATGGTAATAATTACATTTCGACTTGCAGGGTCCATTGCTCCCGCTAAACGGGATAATGCGTCAGGATAGAGACCATACTGGATTTGATGATCATCCAGTGTCAAGTCTAAAATAGAAATATCTCCTTCAAGCTGCCATTTTTGATTATATTCATCTGTGTAATCTCCATCTGGTCGGAAGCTTAAAGCTCCATCGGTTTGTCCGCTTACTACATGGATCCATTTATCTTCTGACTGCCATGCAATTACATCTAATTTTTTTTCGGTCTTACATAAACGGACTATGTCTTGATAAGATATTTTATCATCCAAAATAGTTATATAACTCATTCGCTCATTTACACAAGTGATGAGTTGGTCTTGCGGTTTTGGTGTATCTCTTGAAAGTGGCATAATCGAATAAGGTTGTAGTGTTTTTCGTAGGTCTACATAAGTATCTTTTTTCATCATGTTGGTCTGACCACTATCCCCTAGAACGATGAAATTACATTTTTGAATAGCTTCTTCCCATGAACCAAAGGCATTTAAAATGGGACTGATCTCTTCATCGACTTTTTTTATCCCTTTTCCTTCAGATGTTCCTTTTTTATGTACAATCGTGTCATTTCCTGGGAAATAAACGAGAGAAAGGGGTGGTAATTTGTCTTCTTCGATTAGGGAGATAATTTCTATCGATGAAAAATGATCATTCATACCAAATTTAGACAATGGGGTTTTTGGAAGCGGCTTTTTTGTTATGTTGAAAAGAGAGCCGAATGAGAAATATGATGGTACAGATGCTTCCACATTTCTAGGTAGCAAACCAAACAGCCATGCTAACCAAGGCGTTTTTAGTGTTGCGGGTTGGTTGCCGCGGTAAATCATTGAATTAATAGAAGCAGTAGGCTTTTCTGTTGCTTCGTGAATAGTTTCCACATCTCTGCTTATTAATTTTTGATTTAATTGCATGATTGCAGCATGGAGCACACGTTTCAGTCCGAAAAATAAAATTTCTTTTGGGCCAGTACCAAAGTTGAACACTTTTTTTTGCTGGGAATGATAATAGGTAAGACCATAAATTCCATGTTTGTTGGGAGGTTCACCTGTTAACATGGTAGTATCAATAGACACAGACATTGTAGGAAATGTACTGACTACTCTAGGAAAATAAGTTCCATTATCACGTAGAAACTGTAGAGTGGGAGCCCGACCCGCTTGGATTTCTTCTTGTAACGGGGTGTCCATTAAGGTGTCGATTAACAAGCATATAATTGGTTTATGTATAATGAAAGTTCCCTCCTTCATCTGTTCAACCATATAATTATCTTTCCACCAAAAAATTCCTTCTATGTAAAGGGTGATTGTAATGGATTTTCTTACAAAAATTTCTAAAAAAGAAATAACTACTCGAATCGAGTGTTTACAATCGGGACTACGCAAGCATGAAATTCCGGCAGCTCTTATTACACAAAATGTAGACCTTTTCTACTACACAGGATCTATGCAAAACGGTTTACTCTATGTTCCTGATTCAGAAGATCCTGTGTTTTATGTGAAAAAAAGCGTTGTTCGTGCAACAGAGGAAAGTTCTATTGAAGTGGAGCCATTAGGGAGAATGAGAACATTAGGAGAGCGTATACAGGCTCGTTTTGGTAAACCTAATACATTAGGATTGGAACTTGATGTGTTACCTTATCAGTTAGGTGTTCGTTATCAGCAGATGCTAGATACAGAAATCAAAGACATCTCTCCTATTATTCGCTTGCAGCGTGCAGTAAAATCAAACTACGAGCTAGCGCAGATTCAGCAGGCTGCTATATTAGTAGATGAAGTTATTCAACAATTGCCTGCTTGGATATCAATAGGTATGACAGAAGTACAATTAGCAGCGAAAATGGAGCAATATTTACGAGTACGTGGAAATATAAATCTCAATCGAATGCGAGGTTACAACCAAGAGTTGTCACTGGGGATGGTAGCTTCTGGTGCGGCAGCAGCAACCCCGACTTATTTTGATGGTCCTGCTGGCGGCTTAGGATTGACAGTTGCTAGTCCACAAGGTGCAAGTTTCAAAAAATTAGCTCAAAACGAACCAATTTTACTCGACTTTAGCACAGTAGTAGAAGGCTATATGATTGATCAAACTCGAATAGCTGTCATTGGTACACTTGAAGACGATCTGGTACAAGCATATGAAGTAAGTCGAAACCTTTTGCGTGCTGTAGAACAGTTAGGAAAACCAGGAGTTACATGGGAGAGTTTATATCAGCATGCTTTAAAAATAGTGGAAGATGCTGGTTTACAAGCTCATTTTATGGGATTTGGGGAAGATCAAGCGAAATTTTTGGGACATGGAGTAGGTTTGGAAATTGACGAGTTCCCCATTTTGGCAAAAGGATTTCAACAACCCTTACAAGAGAATATGGTCATTGCAATCGAGCCTAAATTCACGTTTCCTGGCAGGGGTGTTGTCGGAATAGAAAATACATATGTCGTCAAAAGTAATGGATTAGTATCTCTATCCATTTCTAGCGAAGATGTCATCACTATTTAAAAAGGCTTTGACTGCAAGGAAATAGTATTTTTAACCCAATAACTAGACATCCAATCATGGATAGGGTTGTAGCTGCCTATCCATGATTTCTATAGATAGATGATTATTTCACCAACATTGATAGAAAAGTAATATATATGATAAAATTAGTTTGATAAAAATAAATAAATATTATATTTAAAGATTTTCTCTTATCAAGAGTGGCGGAGGGACTGGCCCGATGAAGCCCGGCAACCAATTGATCTTGATCAATAAGGTGCCAAATCCTGCAGGAATTCCTGGAAGATAAGAGAAGAAGCGGTGTCGAAAACCAGCCTCTTCTCTTAGGAGAAGAGGTTTTTTATGTGAGGAAATGGGTCAGGAGGATGAACAAATGAAAAAAATGGAGACGGAATTAGCGCAGATAGGCTGTAGAAAGGAACCGAAGACAGGAGCTATTAATTTTCCAGTTTATTTTGCAACTGCTTATGAACACGTTGGTGGGGTAAGTACAGGTTATGACTATACGCGGACAGCTAATCCGACCCGAGATGTGCTGCAAGAAAGCATTGCAAGATTAGAACAAGGAGATGAAGGTTTTGCTTGTAGTTCAGGAATGGCAGCCATTCAAACGGTAATGGGATTGTTTTCACAAGGAGATCATTTGATCGTCTCTCTTGATCTTTATGGAGGAACTTATCGATTGTTTGAAGAAAACCTTCGACGCTTCGGTTTGGACTTCACTTATGTAGATTTGCGTAATCTTGAGGATGTAGAAAGTTCCATCCAGGCCAACACACGAGCTATTTTTATCGAAACACCTACCAACCCATTGATGCAGGTCGCTGATATACAAGCGCTTTGCAGCCTAGCTCGCAGACATCAGATCATAACTATTGTGGATAACACTTTTTTGACCCCATACTACCAACGTCCGATTGAATTAGGTGCTGATATCGTCATTCATAGTGCAACGAAGTATTTAGGTGGTCATAATGATGTACTCGCTGGTCTGATCGTGACAAAAGGATCTGAATTATCAGAGCGTGTAAGATACTTGCATAACGCCATAGGGGCAAGTTTAGGACCTCATGACTGCTACTTGTTGATGAGGGGGATGAAAACACTCGCTTTACGGATGGATCGTCATGAAGAAAATGCTCTACAGTTAGCACATTTTCTTCGTGAGCATCCGTTGATCAAGGGAGAAGTATATTATCCAGCTCTCGATGAAAAGGGAAAAGATACACACCTAAAACAAGCTAGTGGATTTGGAGGTATGCTGTCCTTTCGACTAGCTGATGCTAATCTTATCCGACCGTTTTTGCATCACTTGAAATTGATTACTTTTGCAGAAAGCTTAGGTGGGGTAGAGAGCCTAATTACTTATCCAGCGACACAAACACATGCAGATATACCAGAGGAAATTCGGCTAAAAGTAGGAGTTTGTGATCGATTACTTCGTTTATCAGTAGGAATAGAGCATATAGATGATTTGCGTGCAGATTTGGAACAAGCCTTATCGCATGCTAATGAATATCATTCTTGAACAATGACATAATATACTCTATTAGACGTATAATAGACACAAAAAAATGATAAATTTCATATTAATCTGAATTATGATAAAAGAGACACCAGATGAGAGGAATACAACCTACATGAAAAAATTATTAACATATGGTTTGGCTTTAGGGCTTATCATTGCTTTCTCTGCTTCTACTACATTAGTTGATGCAAAAACAACTGTTAAAGTATATAAAAACTGTACAGAGTTGAACAAAATATATAAAGGTGGAGTTGCACGCTATTCCACCACAAAAAATAAAGGCGGAAAAACGTATTATAAACCATATGTATCAAAAGTCATCTATGACGCAAACAAAAGATTAGATCGCGATAAAGATTTAATCGCATGTGAACGATAAACAAGTGCCACTCATCATGAGTGGCATTTTCGATGCTTAACACCCATTTTTGCTTAAAATCCCTTTTTTGCTCTCACCTATAGGTATATGGTCTCATAAGATAACTTGACTGTATCCCTGACCCTCATATCTAATTGCTCGAGCAAGGAAGGGTGGCATAGAAGTTGCACAATCAGAAGGGGAAAACCCTGCTTACCAATCGGGAGAGGGAAGTATTTGAGTTATTGGTTCAGGATAAAACCACACAATTATCACTAATGAAAATATATCAAATTCTCGGATATATTTCCAATGAAAATTCATCATTACGTTGATCCTTTGTTTTTTTGTAAACACATTTTTCAATGATTTCACGAAGTAGGATATTTTTCTCCTGTGCCGATTCCAATTCATTGTATATATCCAATACTTTTTTTACACGAGGGATAGTGTCTACACGAGATGCTATCCTTTGTTTTTCGGTTTCATAGTCTTCTGTAACTCGATGCAACTGTTGTTGTAGGTCCTTAATACGTATGCTGATTTTTTTTGACCGTTCCAAGAAAGTTTCATCATCATAGACACCACGTTCGAGGAAATCATGGAGCTTGTCCTTTTGTTTATCTAATTTCTTTAACTCATCCTGTAATGACCCAATTGTTAGTTCAAATACTTCTAGATGACCCTCATCAGCTTCTCCTGAGTTGTCAACTTGTAATTGTTGTTCATATTGATGTAGCCAATCTTTTAATCCCTCGATTGTACGGTTTTCCACATATTCCAATCTAGATACTCGATTGCAGCCTCCACCTTGTCCTTTTTTAGCGCAACGAATGTATGTATATTTGTGTTTCCCTGCACGATAAGTAGCAATTTTACCACCACAAAATCCACAAATAATCAATCCTGACAAGGGATTTTGTAAAGGTCGTTTTTCAGAAAAACTCGGATGATAGCGGGAATTTCTGATTGTTTTTGCCTTCTCAAATAGTTCCATACTTATAATTGGAGGATGATGACCATCTACTATGAGCTGTTCATTTTCAGGTCGAAAACGAGTAACAGATTTATGATCCGGTTTATTTAGCTTTTTTCGATCTCGCTGTTTCCAAACGATTTTACCTATATAAACTGGATTGGAAAGTATTCGAAGTACAACATGTGCATTCCAATCGGCACCAGTATATGATTTGACCCCCATTTCAGTGAGTCGTTTAGCGATATTCGATGCACCAGTGCGTTTATTGGGATCGCTTGAGGTGTACCAATCGAATATCATCTGAACTACTTTTGATTGCTCTGGATCTACTTCTAATGTAGCAATCCGATTATTTTTGATTTTGCGATACCCATATGGAGGACGTGCTCCTAGGTAGTAGCCATCTTTTAAAGCACGTATCATTCCACGTTCCATTCTTCTGCGAATTAATTTATATTCTTTTCTTGCTAAAAATGCTTCAAATTCTGAGTATTCTTCATCGAATTCATCCTGTAGGTCATATACCTTTCGAGGGGTGATGATTTTTGTTTTGGATTCCTTAAAGGTATCAAGTATTAATCCTTGGTCTTGCATCTTACCTCTACCAAGTCGATCTATATCAATTACCAAAACGGCATCATACAGTCGACGCTTTACATTGTCTAATAGCTTTATCATTTCTGGGCGTTGCTCAACGCTTTCCCCTGATGCAATTTCTTCATAAGTCTTGATTATGTTGTAATTCTTTTCTTTCGCCAATTCAGCCAACATCTTACGATGTTTTTCCAGAGTTTCCCCTTCTCCATGTGCTTCCGCATCTAGATCGGCTCGTGATTTTCTTAAATACATCGCTACCCTGTCCATGTGATAACTCCTTTACACCTGCATATCTTGATTAATGAGGTGGTTATTCTAAGGGGTGATTTTTATAAAAAAGCCCAATAATAGCTTAATTCCATATACACATTATACAAAAACTTATCAAATAGGTGGAACTTCTGTCCATATTATAGCTCCAGATATTTCTAAAGATGAGAGGGATATAATATTAGAAAGAATACGTGAAGTAGCACGTATATTATGGTTAAAAAGTGAAAAGGTATGATGACTAAAAAAGAGACCATGATGGTCTCTTTTATGCGTTCTTGACAATTGAAAAAAGCGACCTAGTTTCCTAGATCGCTGTTGTTACTAACCATCTATAGGATCACCTTTTAACATGGTATGACCTCCTTATAGTTAGTTGGTACATCGAAAGATATGTTCAGATAACGTAGGTTTATAAAGATCGTATTGGTATTTTTCAGCTAATCGCAGGGCCTCTTTATAGCTGTTGTGAGCATCATATCGGTTGCCTTCTGTTTCGTATATTTTTCCTTCAACAGAATACGCTTTAATGAGATCATGCATGTCCTTTGATTTCTTTGCCCATTGGATAGCTTTTGCGATGTTCTCTTTTGCTTTTTTTAGTTTGCTTTGTTTTAGATATACATTTGATATTTCCACATAAGCAATACCTGGTGTTGTTTTTTGTAATTCAGCTTGGATGTCTATTGCGGACTGAAAGCATCTTTCAGCGTTAACGTATAACTTATTGTCAAAAGAGAGATTCCCAAGAACTATAAGGATATAAAATATTGCGTCTGCGTTCCCTTGATCAGAAGCAATTTCCATTGCTTTTCGAAGTACATTGACTGCATTGTCTCTTAGCCCTTTTTCTCGATAGATGGAAGCTTTTAACTCATATACTTGAATCTGTAATCGTCCAGTAATATGTGACCGACTTTTCCATATGACATTCAACCATTTTTCTGCTTTTTCTGTTTTCCCTAATTCAAAGTATATGAGGGCTTTGTTGTAGTGGATATTGTGCCATGTGCTGAGTCGTTGTCCTTGTTGGTCGTAGCATTCTAACGCCTTATCAAGGTAGATAAGAGCACTTTTGTAGTCATTTTCTTTATATCTCATGACAGCCATATCACTGAGTGATGCGGATTTTAGATTGGTTTTTGGATCGTATTTTTTGTCATCGGCATTTAGGATAAGGTCATATATTTTCACTGCTTCTTCATGATCCCCAACCACAAAGCATCGTTTCGCTCTCAGGTAATTTCTAGCGATTTCATCGTCGATATATTGTAGCTTTTGGTTTAACTGCTGCAAACTTAATGTATTCATTTTTACCTGTGATTCAACTGATTGGAAGGCAAATAGATTGATGGTATCTTCATATTGAAAGGACAATTGAAGGGCTGGGAGATCGTCTTCACGGACGTCTAATGCGTTGAGTAGTAGCTTTAGGGTATCGTCATTGAGTTTGGTTTTTTCTTTTTCAAATCTACTTAGTGTGCCGTGTGTGCAACCAATTTGCTCCGCTAATTCTTGTAAGGTTAACCCCTTTTGAATACGTACTTTATGAATAATTTTCCTTAGATCATCTAATTCCATTACTGAACACCTTTCGTAAAATATTGTACTAAAAAATAAATTAATAGAAAAATCACCAAATGGAGCAAAATGTGCACGGTCGCATGCACATTTTGGGTCATTTTGGCCAAAAAAGCATCAAAATGGGGTAAAATGTGCACGACTTCATGCACATTTTCGGTCATTTGATGTTTTTACAACAAATTTTATCTGTGGTATATTCGTGATATATTCACAGCAGAGCAAAAAATACAAAAATGGTGAAGATAAATAACATTATAAATGAAACGAATACATACTTAAATACTCCATAGAAAGAAATATCTAACATATATAACCTTTCTAACTAATCATGTAAGCGAATACATAGACGTATTACTACGAGGTGAAGCAGATGCAAACAGATATCGAAAAAGAACAAGTTAAGCAATTACTGAATGGCATAAGTAACTCCTTTACGAAATTAATTTCCACATCAAGGAGAATGACATCCTTGGAGCCCAGTTGTATGGAAAACATTCATGTGGAAGATGGAGTGAGGAAATTCTTGGACAGCTTAGGTGATTCGTTTAAACGTCTTGAACGCAAAGCAAAAAGCCATCCAGAGATTGAGCAGGATAGCGTGGGTGTTACATATATGTATGATGATGTGATTGATAAGAGCGAATCACTTGATTTGTTAATTATATTCAGATGGGTATTAAACCAAAAAAATTGATATTTAGATCTAATCAGATTATTTGAAAAATAAGGAAGCGATCAGGAAATATATTGCAAGAGAAGATAAGATGATACAGAAAAATAAAAATTCTTCACTTTTTAAAAATTTAGGATAATCTTCCTTCGTTTCTTCATTTTTATATGGAATCTGATGTTCATTATCGAGTGTTTCTTGCTCAGTAGTAACAGCAATTTCATCGAAATAAATCCCATTATCACGGATTACTTTTAGTGTTGCTATACAGTCACCTAAAGCTCTGTGTTCAGTTACATACCCACAAGCTTCCCCAAGTGAAACCCATTCACTAGATTCGATCAATTTGGCATATGTTTTCATAACACATTCGACATCAAGATTAATTCGAGGCACAATATCCCACTTGGCAAGACTCTGCTTAATCATTCTTATATCAAATGATGAATTGTATATAAGGATTTTCTTATCTTTTATTATGGGATAGATGGCATCCCATATTTCCGGGAATGTTGGCGAATTACGAACCATTTCTCTTGTGATACCATGTATTTCTCTAGATTGCTTTGTGATTCTTCCTTTAGGCTTAACTAGTGTGTTTATAATTTCATTGCCGTGATGGTCAATGATTGCGATTTCTAGAATTTCAGCGGATTCCCCTAGTCCAGTGGTTTCTGTGTCCAGAATTACAAAGTCGATGAGATTCCATCTGTCGAATATTTCGTCAGGACTTTCTTTTGCCATTTAACTACTCCTTACTTAAATTGGGGATTACAATTTGTTTAAAGAAATTTATCACAGTTTGTCTTTGTATTTCGTCTAATGGTTGCCCTCCTGCGTGGAGGTTTTTTGTGTTTTCAAGGATTTTTATGATTTGTGTAATATCGTTGATATTAATGGCTTTAATGAGATCATTTTCTTTTTGGTTAGGTTGTGGTGATTCATCCAATTCTTTCGCTTTCGAAATTATTTCTTTTATGATGTCATTTATTGGAGTTGGATCATCTGTACGTCCTAATAACCAATCTGTCGAGACTTCGAAAAAATCCGCTATTTTATTTAATGTGGATGGATCTGGATTTCTATCTCCTGTCTCATACATGGCTACTGATCCAGCCGAAATATTCAATGCCAAAGCTAACTTTCTTTGAGTTAGCTTTTTTTGTTTCCTTGCAATCTTCAATCTTTCTGCCAAAATATCCATGAAATTCACCCCTAGATGTATTTTATTACAGTATGTAAGCAAAAGAAATTCACGCTCACAAAATGAAAACTTTTTTTAGAAATGCTATTGACTTGCTCACATAACGAGAGTAATATATGAGTATGCTCACACAACGTAAGCGGAGGAGGTATGAAATGAGATACACTATACCGGATCTTCGTAAGTCTAGAAATCTAACTCAACGTGAGCTTGCGACTGATCTTAGTAAAAACAATGAGGGAATAACCTTTTCCCCGTCATCTATTGCACAATATGAGCTCGGTTTACGTACACCAAATCTAAAAAGAGCTCACATAATTGCCAAGTATTTTAATGTGACCATTGAGTCTATTATTTTTGGTCCTTGTGCTCACGAAATGAGAGCAAACGAAAAAACGGCATAAGACATTTAACGCACATTGAAAACTGAATCGAAGAGGCAAGCGAACGCCCAAATGTTTTATAGGATCGAGTGCAGACGCTGTTGCGAGTGGCCATGATCAAAAGGGAGCCAACCACCAAGACTTATGGAGCATATAGACAGTTCGCCATCACATATTAGGAGCTGATCACATGAACGAGTTAGCAACGATTGATTTCGGAGTTAAAGAACGTAAAGGTCAAATCATCACTAGCAGCCGTGATGTGGCACGAGTGTTTGATAAAGAACACAGAGATGTTCTTGAGTCTATTCGAAATACTATCCAAACCCTAAATGTAACTAATGATATCGCTGCGGAATTTTCCGCAACCAACTTTATCCAGTCGACTTATAAATTAAGAGGTCGGGAATACCCAGAGTACTTGCTCACAAGAGATGGTTTCACATTAATAGCAATGGGATTCACTGGTGCAAAGGCTCTTCAATTCAAAATCGCATACATCAATCGATTCAACGAAATGGAAGAATTCATTGAGGCTCGTAACCTTGCAAAGTTTGAACATCCGGCATTAACAGATGCATTGGTGTTATCCAGAGAGTTATCTGGAAAGCCGATGAAAGCCCACATCTTCTCCAACGAGTCCGACATGTTCAACCGGATCGTGATAGGAATGAGTGCCAAACAGTTCAAAGCGGAACGAGGGTTAAGCAGTGATGTTACATCGATCCGTCCCTATCTCACTAATGAGGAAATCAACTACATTCAAAAGCTCCAAAATGTTGACATCGGGTTAATCCACGCTGGACTGAGTTATTCCGAGCGTAAAGAGAAATTGACGGAGTATTACAACCGATTGAGAAATATCAAACTCATCAAAGGAGCGTAACACATATGAAACAATACATGGTTCACATCCATGGTCGATATCCCAGCTATCAGCCATTTGCAATCATTCTAAACACTGCTGATCCGAAAGATGTCATCCCCTTTGTAAGGGATTGGCTCAGTGATAAGGATGACTACCCTAAACTCATGGTCGGACGGTATGTGGAATGGAGAGACGGCTCTAGAACTTATGATTGGCACTTCATCCTTGACCTAGAGAATGCAGAACGTGTAATTGATTTTGCAGAAGCATGTAATCCAGAAATTGATCCAATCATAGCATCTGAACTCTGGGACTGGGACAAAGAAGTCCAAGAAGATCGTGGGTACTTGGAAAGCTGTTTAAATCAAACCTAAATCATTTTGCAACAAAATGCTACTCTATGCAATCAGAATATTCGTTCTATTGGAGGTGGGAACATGATCCGTAAAACAGTTGTCCGAGTTATACCACCAGCACTTACAGATGAGGAACGAAAACAAAGGATAGAACGTATCAAATCTGTTGCTAAGGAACTTTGGATAAGCCAGTTGGCAAATGAACTAGCAAAGGAGGTGAACTGAGTGTTTGGAAGAGTCGGCAAGGTGTATAACGGTAAACCGAAAGTCAAAGACCTCAAGCGTGGCAGCATCCAGAATCTTCGTGATGCTGCTGCAAAAGAGGAGCAGCAGAAGAAAAAGGGGGCTAAGTGATGATCAAGTACGAGTGTAATTCCTGTGGGTGGTCATGTGGCCATTTTGGAGATGGACCAAAAACGGTTGCAACACATGTGTATCTCGGTTGTGAGGAAGACGAATTAGCGACGGATGAAGTTCCATATGTGGAGACTTGTCCGAATTGCGAGGAGCTGGTCAATTATGTCGGAGGATAAGTACATGAGATATAACAAACAGTTGACCACTAATGCAGAAGATCAGCATTTGGAAGAGTTATCAAAGAAATGGTTTTCGCTTCGTAAGGAAGCATGGGATCAATATAGGCTTGGAAATATGGATGAGGCACTTCGACTCATCAAAAAATCGGATCAGGTTGAGGCAGAGGACAACGATTTGTCGAATACCTAGCAGTCAAATATCCGAAATGATAAACCAGATGCTCACAACTCCGCTGGGAGGAGGTGAGGATGATGGATCAGGAAGCAATCAACGAAGAAATCAAACGGAAGCGAGCATTGATCGATATCTATACGAAAGCCGAGAAGTTGGAAGAGGTAGCTCAGTTATCGGAAGATATCGAAAGTCTATACGAACAACTAAAACAACTGTAGGGAGGGTAGAAACAATGCCTTGGACAGATGAGGAGAAACGCGAGAAAGAAGTAGCTGAGAGGTTTCTAGAAGCGAAAGAGAAAGCGGAACAAGCGTACAACAAAGAGGCAACAGAGGAATTATTGAAAGAATATGGCTACAAAAAAATAAAGCACCCTACACAAAGGTAGAGCGCCCTGACAGGCTTTTATTATACCATGTGTAACCGCAAAGGAGCAATGGAAAATGATGATTGATATAGATGAGGTAGTTGAGATCGTAGGCAAGGCATTTCGCCAAGCAAGTAACAGCACTGTTGGATATAAGCGCGATCAGGCGTTGGAGGTAGCAGCTAACAAGATCATGACAGAGTTACAGATTCGCTACTTGATCCATCGTATAGAGCAAAAAGAAAGTGTCAAGTCGTCATCAAACAATAATGTTAGCTAGAGGTTATTGAAAAGCAAATAGGGGCTACCATGCCCCTTCTTATACAGGAGGCAATCAAATGAAAAGTTTAACCGAGTTTCTAGAGTCACAAGAAGCAAGCCTTTCTTTTGCAGTTGTCAACAGTGAAGAAAAAGTGAATGCCGTATTGCGTAAGATCAAGGATTTGAAAGCTCGAAAGCAAGCCAATGTGGAGTTAGCAGAAGCAGAAACCGCCAAAATAGATGCCTGGTTAGAGGAAGTTAATGGGACTTTGGATCGGGATCTCGATCATTTTATGTCCTTATTAGCTGGATACGCTGATAGATTGCGAGAAGAGAATCCCAAATTCAAGTCTTTGAAACTACCAAATGGGAAGATTGGATTCCGCAAACAACAGGCCAAATGGAATTATTTTGACAAGGTTGTACTTTCTTCCTTAAAGCTTCATGGATATGAAGATTTGATCCGAACCAAGGAAGAAGTGAACAAAGCAGAGATGAAGAAACGGTTCCATGTCTCACCTGAGGGAAAAGTGGTGGATTTGGAGACAGGAGTAGCAATTGAAGGTGTAACGGTTGAGAAGCGTCCCGATGAAGTAAAAATCGAAACCGAATAAGGGAGGGATCAGTTTGGAAGAAGGATTCCGTTTTACCGATGAATTAGGGCATGTGTTTGAAGTCGTAGAGATTACTTGTGAGATTAGAAGACAAAACGGCGAAACGTTTACCTTGGATGCTGCTACCTTACAGAATTTGTTGCAGTTAAACATTTTTACAAAAGTAGATGATCCCAAATGTTCCTAACCATTGTTGTTAGTGGAATAGGACTCATTCTCGTTTCCAGATGGATCGATGAGACAGAAACCTATAAGTCCGATCAGGAAGAACTGGAGAAATCCATTCAATCTTTGATAGAGAGTATAGAGAAATCCAGACAAGTACTAGCCAAAAGGAGATGAATGACTATGTATCGATGGACTTTTGAAAGACGCATTCCATTGGAGGGAGGGGATTTTGTTTCGGAGTTTGAGGTGGATGCGAGCAGTCTGGAAGAGGCAGAACATAAAGCAAGGCAAAAGATTGATGAAAATCTTCCAAGTTGGTTGCTGAAAGAAGACTGTATTTGCTTGAAAGGAAAACTAGTGAAAGTGGTGAGGATAGATGCTGCCAACCGAAAAGAGACAGCCTAAACAGCGTTTAGAAGATTACACGATGTTGTTGTATGGCCATCCCAAAATCGGCAAATCAACGTTTTGTAGCCAGATGGATATGCCATTGTTTTTGGCTACCGAGCCAGGACTAGAAGCAATGGAAGTGTACGAGATGAAAGTACCAGATTGGAATACGTTTTTGCAAATCTGCGCCGAGATAGCAAAAGGGGATCACTTCTATAAAACCATTGTGATCGATACCGTGGATAACCTGTGGAAAAGTTGTTCGGAGTATGTCCGAGCACAGCAAGGCATTCAGCATGAGAGCGATCTCGGATATGGGAAAGGCTGGCAGATGGTCAAAGATGAATTTTTCCGAGCTCTAAGAAAACTGGCATTACTCCCTTATGGATTAGTACTAACCAGCCATGTTGAGTTAGTTGAGGTAGAAACTCGTGTCAGCAAGATTAATCGAGCAGTACCCACTGTCCCGAACAGTGGTCGCGGGATTGTTATCGGGCTGGTGGATATCATCCTCTATGCCGAAAGTGTGGTGGTCGAGGATGGTGAGCAGCGGGTGATCCGAACACAACCAAGTGAAAATTGGGTTGCGGGAGATCGCACTGAGCATGCTTTCAAACGAAAATTACCGCCTACCATTCCGTTGAAGTTTCAGGTATTTGAAAATTATTTCTATGACAAAAAAAGCGAAAACAAAGGAGAGACAGATAGATGAGTATTTGGGATCAATTGAAACAGTATGAGGAAGCGTACAAAAATGCAGAGGTAGAGGAAAACACCTACGATGATTTGCCAGATGGAAAGTATGTTGTTCGGATTAATCGTGCAGCAGTAGAGGAAAGCAAAGCAACAGGAAGACCGCAGATGGTATGGGAGCTGGTGGTGGAAGAAGGCACTTATACAGGGCGTTATATTTGGAAGTATAGCGGGTTAGATTCTGCCGAAAAGCTTACTTGGTTGAAACAAGATTTGTTCCGTGTAGGGCATCCATTGGAGGATTTGGCGGATCTAGAAGGATTATTGCCGAAGATGCTCGATAACATGGTCAAAGTAACACTTAAGACCAAGACAAACGCGAAAGGCTCCTTTCAGAATGCGTACTTCAATGGACCAGTTGGAGTAGAACTAGCAACGAAGAAACCAGAGCAAGCAGTACCCGTGTTAAAAGATAGTGATCTGCCGTTTTAATTCAAGGGGAGGAATACTCCCCTTTCCCATCTAGAAAAGAGGTGAAGCTGATTGTTAGCAGTCCAACAAACGAATTATAACTTTCGGGAAATACCAGAAGAACTACGACATTTAAATCAGTGGATGCCGTGGAAAAAGATTGTACGAAAGGGAGAGTTGACAAAATCTCCCTGTGATCTATATGGGAAGTCGGCAGATAGAACCGATAAAAATAATTGGATGTCTTATGAGGATGCCGTAAGTGCTTATAAGGATGGTTTTGCTGACGGTGTAGGATTTTGCTTCGTACCTGATACAGGATATGTATTTATCGATGCGGACAAGTGCCTGTCGTATCGTGACATAGGGAACCACAAGAAAATTATAAATGAATTCGGAAGTTATGCAGAATATAGCCAATCCGGAACAGGATATCATGTCATTGCGAAAGGGCATAAGCCAGGGAAAAAGACCAAAAGACATAAAAACGGTGTGGCATATGAAATATATGATAATTGGTTCTGTTGTTTTACTGGTGATCGCATTACAGAAGCAAAGACGACTATTGAATCCAATCAAAAGGCAATAGATGAGTTTTATACATGGTTGTTTGAAGGAGATAACAAAGAAAGCAACGTGGTGTCGATTCAAGAAGCAGGAGAGATAGACGACGAGCGAGTGGTGGAAAAGATTTTAGAGTCCAAAAAGGGGGACATTTTTCTAGGATTAATGAAGGGAGATGTCCATGCTGGTGCAACCAATGACCACAGTCATAGTGCAGCAATTGGTCGATTATGTTGTATTTTGGCTTTTTGGACAAAGGATTGGATGCAGATTGATCGTATCGTCCGGCAATCGGGGTTGTATTACGAAAAATGGGATCGAATTGCGGAGAGTGATATCGAGAGTGCGTTACAACTGGTAACCAATGGCTACGATTGGAGCTTAGAAAATAAAGCGATTGAAGTCGAAGAAGTCACACCGATGCTCTTACCTAAACGACCAACAGCGTTGCCTTTTCCTACAGATGTGTTTCCTTCCTCTGTGAAAACGATGGTACAAACGGTAGCGAATTCGTTGGGACTACCAGATGATTTCATCGCAGTGCATGTTTTGAATTTCGCAGGGGCTGCCATCGGCAAGTCTAGATTGATTGAGATGAAACAGGGATATCGTCAGTATCCCAATTTATACACTGCACTGATCGGAGAAACAGGGACGGGGAAATCGCCTTCATTAGATAAAGCATTTGAACCCATTAGTCATCTACAAAAAGAGGCCCATGAGTCCTATGTATTAGCAATGGAAGAATACGAGACTCGGTTAGCTGAGTATGTAGCTTTGAGTAAACAACAGAAAGAAAAAGAAGAGGTAACGGAACCAGAAAAACCAATCATGCGTGAATATTACACCAGCCAAGCCACTACCGAAGCAATTTTTAAAATGCTGAAATTTAATCCTCGTGGCATTGTGGTGAAGCTGGATGAATTATCTTCGCTGATAAAAGGAATGAACCAGTACAAAGGCGGGAGAGGAGACGACCGAGAGCATTTTCTTTCTTGTTGGGCAAATGCAGATGTAAAGATTAACCGTGTACGAGAAGATGAGCCGACTATCCTACATAAACCCTTCCTGTCGGTGACTGGCAATATCCCTCCTGATATCTTGCCTAAGCTGGAGACACAAGGAGAAGAAGATGGATTCATTGACCGCTTTCTCTTCGCTTATCCTGATGATCAGAAAATATCTGCCTGGTCATGGGATGGAGTTGATCCAGTAGTCATGCAGAAATACGAAAGATTGTTTTATCGCCTATATTCGATGTCGGAAAAAGAATCAAAAGTATTGGGATTATCTGACGAATCAAAACGGTTGTTCGAACGTTGGCACAACGAACATGTTAAAGAAATGGAACAAGAGGATTTCAATCCTAGATTACGTGGACCATATGCGAAGATGACAAACCAACTTGCTCGGCTGGCATTGATTATCCAAGTGATGAACGCAGTTTGTGGTCAAGAGAGCGATGATTTGATTACTGGAGAAAGTCTCGCAGCTGCTATACAACTTGTAAATTACTTTAAATGTTCTGCCCACAAGGTTTATACCGAATTGGGGACGACCAAAGGTGACAAGCGTTGTATGCAAGCAGTCGAGTGGATTCGAGATCGTGGTGGAGCAGCAACAAAGAAAGAAGCGCAACATGCAAAGTTAGTTGGTTGCAAAAAGGCATCCGAAGTACAGGCGTTATTTGAAGAGTTAGAAGACCTTGGATATGGAATAGTGAAATCAATTAGACCATCAGGCAGGGGAAAACACTCAATAGCTTTTCAATTGTTTTAATCGTCGACTATCGTCGATCATCGTCGACAGCGTTTCGACGATTAAAACGCCCGTATTGTATGGGTTTAGGGCTTATCGTCGAAATAGTCGAAAGGTCGATAGGTGTATATAAATAAGCGTTCCAATTATTTATTTATATATCAAATAAAAACATTCTATTCCTCCTGATTTAAGTACTTACACATATAACAGTGTCGACTTTATCGACGATAAAGCTTCAGCTCAATGATACCAAGGGTTATAAAAGTCGAAAGTAGGTCGACTATCGTCGACTACCAGCGACGATAAAGGAGCAAAACAAATGTACGGAAACGCAAAGGCGATCGAGACGGTATACAACGGGTATAAATTCCGTAGCAGATTAGAAGCACGGTGGGCAGTATTCTTTGATTCTCTCGGAGTGGCTTATGAGTATGAACCAGAGGGATTTGATTTAACGGAGCAAGCGGGGAAGCCAGTTTATTATTTGCCTGATTTTTATCTGTCAGAGTTGGATTGTTTTCTTGAGGTGAAGGGACAACGACCAACGAAGGATGAGGATCATAAATGCATCTGGTTATCGGAAGCAACAGAAAAAGACGTTTACATTCTGTGGGGAAAAGTGGAATGTCCTCTAGGGTTTTGGACCAGCGATGATGACTCTCATTATAAACGTAGTCTTGGTTTTATAGATGGGGCTTACAGCTGGTGTGAATGTCCAGTATGTGGATGGATTGGCATTCAATATCACGGAAGAATCAGCAATCTTGCTTGTATTTGTGAGAAAGAAAAGGAATATAACTTTGATTCTCCTCGATTAATGGATGCCTATCGAAAAGCAAAACAAGCACGATTTGAGTTTGATTTTAAAACGAGGGTGATCCAATGAATGATGTAGATGCAACGATAAACATTTACATTGATAGCATTCGGAAACTGTACCAAAACAAAGATGCAATAATCCTGTGGGCAAGACATCACAAAGATGTTATCAATACTGCTGAACCACTTGCAGAAGTTGAATCGTTTGTGAAACAAGCAGTTACAACAGCGAGGAAGCAACGAGATATAGAAAGCCTACATGCATTAGACAAAGCACTCTATGAGATGGAATGTGTTCTGGAAGTGTTGGAACGAGTTTATTTACTTGAACATTCATACAAACAAGAAAAAGAGGCGGTATAGATGGGTAAAGCACAACGAGATAAAGGATTACGAACAGAGCGGGATTTTGCCAAGATTATTGGAGGAGAAAGAATCCCATTGTCAGGTGCGGCTGGTGGATCGTTCAAAGGAGATGTAAAAGGTATGGGGCTGCTATGGGAGTTAAAGGCAAGGAAGGATGGATTTAAGATGCTTCATGCCTGGTTAGAAGATGTGGATGCTCTGGCTTTAAAAGCTGATCGGAAAGAGTGGCTTGTGGTTATGCCTCTTTCTAAGTTTCAAGAGTTAATGAATGGAGATGGTGAGGAATGATAAGTAAAGATTTTCTTTGTAGCGTTTGTAAGAAGGAGTTAAGTTATCGCGGTGTTCGCAGAGTACCTTCCTTACCCTATGATTTTTGCAAGAAATGCAAGATGGAGTATATAGATAAAAACTTAATTGGTAATAAAGGGACAGCTTTTTTAATCGCTGAGAAAAAGAACATCAATAGAGAAATGGGTGCGAAAAATGAATCAACTAAAAGCAGGAGATAGCGTAAATCATTACTTTGTTGTTTTGCATATGGAAGAGAAGCTGACCAAATCAGGTAAAACATACTTGGATTTACAGGTCCGTAATCGATATATCCATTGTAGTACGAAGATTTGGGATTGGGATCATGTTAAAGATATGTATTACAACTTGGAACCAGGTGCCTATATTAAACTATTTGGCATGGTTGATGAGTATGCAGGGAATCTCCAGATTAAATTTCATGATCTTATCTTATTTGGTGAATACGCAGTAGATATGGCTGATATCGTAGAGGTTCCTGAAAAGCCCTTAGAAGATATGAAGAATGAACTTTGGCGATATATAAACAAGATCCAAAATTTGAATCTGAAGGAGCTTTGTTCATGTGCGTTAGATACTGGGTATGCCTTGTGGAATGCATTTATCAACAAACCAGCTGCAAGTAAGTATCATCATGCAACGCAGCATGGACTAATTGAGCATACCGTTTCGATGATGGGATTAGCAGTGAAGATCCAAAAGCATTATCCTTTTCTTTCATTAGATTTATTACTTGCTGGATGTCTCTGGCATGACATCGGTAAAACGATAGAGCTTAACGATGTGTTGAAAGGTGGATATACAACAGAAGGTCAGCTGGTAGGTCATATGAATCTAGCAATTACCTTGATCGATCAGATACTGGTTTCAGAGAGAGAAGATGTAAAAGATACAGAAGATATCATGCTGCTGAAACACTTGATTCTTTCTCATCATGGAAAACCGGAATGGGGATCTACAATCATGCCAGCAATTCCTGAAGCAGAGGCTCTCCATATGATCGACAAGATGGATGCAACTTTCTATCGATTGTTCCGTCATATGAAAGATTCTCCAGTGGGAGAATGGGTGTCTGATTCTACTCTATCAGGTCGTTATTTGAAACATAGTTTACATGAGATGGATGGTAAGGATTACTACCGTTCATAAGTAGGAGGTTAAGTGATGGAATGGGATGTGGATTGTACTTGTCCTGTTTGTGGTGAGGATCGGGATTCAAATATACATGTATGGACCGATGGGAAAGCAAAGTGTAAGACCTGTGGAAAGCTTTACATGGTTAAAAGTCAAGGAAAGCCTAACCTTATTAATACAGACGTTTTCCGTGACGTTGGTATAAAAGTCAAAGAAGTTAGCTCTGGCATTACTGGAAAACTTACATCAGCGATCTATGCAGACGAGGAAGTAAAAGAGGAGGAAAAAGACTTGAAAAAAGCTGGAGCTCGTAGAGGGCCACGTAAAGCCCAAGACATTATTGATGAAGTAAGTGCAAAGTTCAATCAAGAGTTAGAACAGTTAAAAAAAGAAAATGTATACCTAACTGAGAGAAATCACGCTTTTATAGCAATAAACACGGAGCTGTCAGATGAAATCAAAGCTTTAAAGGCTGAAATAGAGCAAATAAGCAAAGAAAAGATAGAAACAACAAGTCAAGAATTCACAGTTACCAGTGATGGACAAACCATTAAGATCAAGCAATCTAGTGGTTTGGAAATGGCGTTTTCGTTTATTAAAAATTGAGAAGGGTGACAAATGAGAATCTCAACAAAAGAGCTAGTAGAAAGATACGGGTGTGAGAACATTTTGCACAATGCTGTTTCTGTGTTAGTAGACGAGATTGATGACAAAGATAATCCGTCGGAAAAGGAGATTTACCTTGTTGAAGCGTGGAGTCTGTATTTTGATAGGAAGTTAGCACCAAAGATTGAGGAGGGTGACGAGTGAACATCACAAAAGAAACGGTGACAAGGTACAACATTGAGCTAACAACGCAAGAAGCCAAATGGCTTGCAGTTATCGTAAATGTTGCACCAAATTGGATACCGGAGTCTCTCATAAATTTCGCATGTGATTTACACAATGAGTTAAACCTGATAGGGGAGGGTGACGAGTGATCAATAAAGAGAAACTCACCAAAGATATAACTGAACATATCAAATCTTTAGGTGTAAATCGGGAGAAATGTAAGAATAACTTATATTGGGATTGGTATACAGGTGGACGGGATGCATTGTTTGCGGTACTGGGGAAGTTGCAATCTGGAGAGTATGAGGATGATATCAAATGATGTTAGATAAACAAAAGCTACTCAGAGCAATGGAGATATATGCAAATGAGTGTCTAGAAAAACAGAAGACTGCTCCAAATGATCTCATTGATTTAGGTAAAAATGTTCTGCTTAAGGGGCAAGGTATGGCAGCTTGTATGTTGATGGCTCGAATTGAGAAGGGTGAGTTCAATGTAGAGGAGTATGAAGTTAACCTTCACCAAGTGAAAGAGTTAAGACGGATAACAGGTGAAAACATGGGAAGGTGCAAAGAAGCCTTGGAACAAAATAAGGGTGATATGGAAAAAGCATTAGAATACATTCGGAATTTCGGGCTTGCTTAGGAGGGTGACGAGTGATTATACAAAAACCGCAATTTGATCCGGCATTTTTCGCAGTAGGACAGGCGATCAAGATTGTACCAGGTGCGAATGATGGGAAATACCGCATGGAGTTTTATTTCGAAGACAAAAATCTTCTCGTCCATGCACTCGTAAAAGAAGTTAGGCCATTTGAAATGGATGTGGTCTATATTGATCGGCATGAAGACATAGTAGATATAACAATAAAAGTAAGTGATGTTGTAGAAGAGAAACTGGTGTTTAAGATAATGGAATAAGAAAATTCCCTAGACACTTTTATCTAGGGAATCCTTCATTGGTACATGGATGGAACTAACATACCATCATTATACCATGTGGGGTGAGTGAAGATGCAGGATCTTATAATCGAATATAAAGAATCATTAAACCAAATAAAGAAGTTAAAAGGAAAATTCCCACAGCATAAAACAGAACGTAATTCTAATGAAGATTTGAATTATGGATACTTAAGCAATATGGAAACGAGCTTAACCTTTATCATAAAGTGGTTATCTACTGGACGACAACCAGGAAACATAAGGGGAGTAGAAAGACTGGATGCATATAGAAGAGAAATAACATATGATCCATTATGGTTCCAGCAAGAAAGATTTTCTCAGCAGTTAATGATAAAAGAGGAAGATGATCTACCAGATCCACGAAGATATCAGATGATTGAAGATGCGTTGAGTGTTCTTACAGAAAGAGAGAAAGAAGTATTTAAGATGAGTCGAGGCGAAGGATTTAGCTTTCAGGAGATTGCGGATATGCTGGGGATCTCTCGGAAGACAGTAGGTACTTTAATTGGTAGAGCAGAGAAAAAGTTGAATTTGTATAGAACTGTTATCTAATACATTATGATCTGTCAAAGTGATATATTAGCTAAGGATGATAATTGGGAGGTAGGAACTTGACAATTGTTCAAGCTAAATCAAAATGCGACCAATGTGGTACGATCATGGAACACGATCCCAACTTTATGTGGACCATAATTCCACCTGAGGTTATAATTTTGGGAGAAAATACTGGAGAAATTCATTTCTGTTCTTGGAAGTGCATCAGAGAATTTGCACAGAAAATGGAAAATACACAAGCTTAAAACTAGATATAGTGCTTGTAAGGCAAATGCCACCTATATATAGAAAGTGAATCTAGCATGTAACTCCTCGGTATAGCAGGGGCGATTTAGGGAATAAGCCTAGTCTCTCTTGCTATTTTTGAGTAAAAGGTATATGTATTGATATTTTTTTATTAATTGATAGACTAGTCTTAGATAACTAATTATTCTCAATATGGGAGAGATTCATTTGGGACTAGTACCGAAAAAAGTAAAGTTTGATTATTTTCATGTAGTTAGTTGTAGAGAAGGCGAAGAAAATCAGAAGGATGGTCTGTTTGACTTAAGAGATTGGCTTCATGAATCCAATCTCTTAAATAATGAGGACAAGAAAATTGAATTTCCTTCAGGAATTAAGATAACTATTAATCAAGCCTATTACCATAAAGAAGTGTTTAGTGTGTTGTACCTCCTTAGACTAACTAACGATACTCCACTCGTCGAAAAAAATGGAGATGTGAAAGAATTTCCTCTCGATTCAGACGAACATCTATCACACGATGTGACAGGAATATATGATGAAACTCGGCATGTATTATTGTTGCAAAGGAATAGAGAGAGTGTAGGACATGTAATGTTGGAAAAATATATGAATCGGATTTGGGAGAAAAATCATCCAACAGAAACGATTTACTTACGTCCGATCGTTACAATGGATGCAATCAAACAGATAGAAGCTGCTAAGGAATATCGTAAAATCACTTTAAAATTGGCAGATATAAACCCTGATTATACAGGAGGAAATTTTAGAGCAATAGGCCCTCTATTGGGCTTACAAAAGAAATATAGGGGTTACGATGTTGAGATTAGTATATCTTTAGGTAGAAGAGACGGATCATTGTCTAAAGAAACCGTATTAGACACGATTCATGATATTAGTGAGATGAGAGGAAATGTAAAAAAAGCTCAAGTGGGGGTAAAAAATTTCGAATCTAGTCAAACCGAGATAATTGATTTGTTTGGTGGTCACGCAAATGAAGAATATACTTTTAAATTGAGAGAGGATGAAACCTTGAGCCATTCAATGGTCAGAGATCGTATGCTTCTATTATATGAAGAAAATTTTTATAAGGTGACACAACATTTAGACTATTAGAAAAGAGGTGAAAGGTATGTTGGAGAAGATATATCCTCTAATTTATGGATCATTAACATTTTTAGTAGTGTATATGTGGAATCCAACACCTCTAGATAAGTTTGAGAAAGTATTAGATGCAGATATAACATTTAGTTCCATCATTATCGGTTTTTTGGCAGCTTTGTTGGCGATATTAGTTACAATAAAGGACTCTGAAATCTTAAAATCAATCTATCAACATGTGGATAATGGAAAAGGTCAGAAAATATTAATGACTTATCTGTCTTGGGCAATTATTTCCGGTTTGATTACTGTAATTGTATCGGCCGCTCAATACATTATCGCATTCGATTTAAAACATATGCTTCTTCTTAACAGAATTACTCTATCGTTCTGGGCTTTTGTGACAATGTTTTTCTTAACCTCTTCGTATAGAATTATTCACATATTGATGCAAATAGTATTTATTGATTCGTATGAAAGTCTTAATCGTAGACCTGAAAGATTGAAAAAGACAGTTGAACAGGAAGAAGAATATAAAAGAATGAATGCAAAAAAAGAGACTTCTCAGTGATTAGGAGTCTTTTTTTTTGTTTCGATCCAGGAACCTTTACAAAAGTGAGAATCAACATGGATACAGATGAGTTGGAAGAGCAAGTTAAAAAAGATAACCAAAAACATTGTCAAATTAAACGTTAAGCACTTCTTATAGGAGTTGATTATATGAAACCAACAGTAGGCAGAATCGTGTATTACAAATCATATGAAACACCTAATGGAGAATACAATAGCGAGAATCGTGCTGCTATCATCACAGGAGTAGTAGATGATGAAACAGTTCACTTAGCAGTATTAAATCCAACAGGGCTGTTCTTTAATCAAAACGTGAAGCAAGGCGACAGCGGTGGCTGCTGGGATTGGATGCCTTATCTAGAAGCAAGGGGCGATTAGGGAAAGAAGCCTAGTCGCTCTTGCTATTTTATTTAGAAAGAGAAAAAACCATCCGATGATAGAATCCGAATGGTTTAAAGGTGTGAAGTCTATGGGTTCCCCAATACCCTAACATAGTATATGTAAGATGTTTGAATTGTGTTACGGAATTATGTTACAGATGTATGTACCTCTCTGTTTCCTACCGTCCGAAAACAGAGAGTGGAGGGTGTTTGTCTGAACAATATAGTATATGCAAGGTGATTTAAAAGCGTATGGAGTTTAGTTTATAGAACGTAGTTTAATGTAGAACATCCGAAAACGGTAGAAGCTGGTGTGAATCAAGCCGTCTCTATCAAAAGATATTAGTGCTCAGGCTGCTAGGATTGGATGCCTTATTAGAAAGAATCAGGAAGATAGCTGAAAGCGAATGAGCTACTTATACGGATAGCATTTTATACTCTGAGAGGATGAACAACATGATTATACATGGTGATTGCTTAGAAGAGTTGCGAAGGCTAGAAGATAATAGTGTAGATAGTGTGGTAACAGATCCGCCTTATTGTGCAGGTGGTTTTACCGAATCCGCTAAAAAAAGTGCACAGAAACAAGGGATTCCAAAAGAAGGCGAAACATATAAACGTTTAGGCTGGTTTAGCAACGACAACATGACCACGATGGGACTTGTGTTTTTACTTCGATCTGTTTGTGTGGAGTTATTTCGTATCCTAAAACCAAGTAGTAGTGCTCTTATCTTTTGTGATTGGAAAATGTATGCACATTTGGCTCCGGCTTTGGAATCATCCGGATTGCAACATCGGAGCTTAATTGTATGGGACAAGGGAAGTATGGGAATGGGGATCGGATTCCGACCACAGTATGAACTGATCATGGAGTTTGTGAAAGGGAAGCCAAACTATCTTGTGAAGAACGGGAGAAATGTTATTAGTAGTAAACGGGTGGCTCCCAATAAAAAGAATCATCCCACACAAAAGCCCGTTGAATTGATAGAAGAGTTAATAAGAGTTACTACTCCAGAAGGAGGGACAGTGTTAGATCCATTTGCAGGAAGTGGAACTACACTGGTTGCTGCAGATAACCTTGGTATGAAATATATAGGAATTGAAAAAGATGAGAAGTATTTTAAAGTGATGGAACAAAGGTTAGGAGTAGAATCATCAAACTTCGACTGAGGGGCAACGGGACCATATATTGTTAATTGAATGTATCATTATTCATTATATTAAGAGTAGACGGAAAATATTTAATGTTATAAAATATTGTTTGGGCAAGAGCCCACTTCGTTCACTCTGGAAGGGAAGCAACATGATCAACACCATCCCGAAGCAGCCCGACGGCGAGGGGCACAAGCTCTTCAAGCGCATCAGCAAGCTCTTCAAGGGCTGACCTGAAGTGAACGGAGCCGTGGATCTCGATCAGATCCGCGGCTCCCCAGAAAATCAACATCTTGTGATGTGACTATAAAATATAAAAAGAAGCCGCATTGGTATAATCTTTTGCCGCTTCTTTTTAATTCAATAGCAATCTAATCTTACGCCACAAATTAGGTGTATTTGCCCAATGCTATGAAATGAAAGAATAGCTTAAATCTCCTTGTTAAAAAGAGGAATTTGGTTGTTTTTATTCTTATGATTTCTTAGATCATATTGAATTATAATAGTTATCAGAAATAATCGTCATCGAGTGATTGGACCTGAGATGTTTGGTTCTCTGCTCTCACGTTTCTGCGACGTCAAGGTGGACGAGGAAATCCGTCTCCGTCCTCTGAAGATGTGTTCATCCCGTATCCAGAAAAAGCTGGAGGAATCTCTCCAGCAGGATAAGGATGGCCTTAAGTGGTTTGAGACCAGTGGAATCATGGCTGGTACTCCCGTGGTACCTGTTCTGAAAAATATGAACATCGATGTATTCGTGATCCTGTTGGAGCAGAGTCCTGCAGGATTTATCTGCCATAATTTTGGATCTCAGAAAGAGGTTGAGGTGGGATACTGGATCGCTCTTCCCTATCGCCGGAAGGGTATCACACGGAAGGTGCTGTCCACTGTCAACAGCGTGATTAAGAAAATAGCTCCAGACAAGACAGTCATCCTGATGATCGAAAGGAAAAACTTCCCCTCCCGCCGATTGGCGGAGAACCTTGGGTTTGTGATCAAACGCGAAGAGTCCAGAGGAGTAACTTATCTCGTCTACGCTCCCGGTGACATCCACTCGCTCATGTAGCGAGCTGGCGACCGCCCTTGTATGCTAAAAAGGGCGGTCGATGCTTTTTCTGGTTTGTAATGACATTGTTAATTGAAATGGTATTGAATGAACTGGATCACCGAATGAAAAGACAGATGATTGGAAAGAAGGCAGAAACGAAAGTAGTATGTGAGCATCAACTTGGATACCAATGAGTTTAATAAACAGATGGATGTGGTAGCAAAAAAGATTGGTAAGTTACGGTGAAGTATTTATAATGCTAAAGGTGTACGAGATGTTTTAAACTACTATGGTCATTTGACAAGATAGAGGTGATCACATGGGAAGTAACAGAAAAGAATATCACCGTTATTATGATGAGTATGGCAGAGATAAACAAGCAAAGCATTTCTATATTAGTTCCGCTTGGTTGAAGTGTAGGGAGAACATACTCAGACGAGATAACTATTTGTGCCAGATTTGTTTAAAGGATAACCAGGTACTCACTCCTGCGGATCTTGTTCACCATGTAGTGGAACTAAGGAAAGACTGGAGCAAGGGGATGGAGACAGATAACCTCATGTCTCTTTGTTCTTCTTGTCACTCGAAGATCCATAGCAATGAACAAAGCAAAAAGAAAGAAAACAAGCAGAAAAAAGTAAAAATTATCCAATCGAAAGCAAATAAAGAAATCATTTAGATCCCCCCTGCCCTTGAAGTAGGAAAAACGAAATTCGGCAGACCACCGCGGTCCTTCGTTCACACCGTAAGGTAATTTTAAAACGTAAGGGGGGGTAAGAAAGCGAGGTGATCCCATGTACAAACCAAAGAAAATCATCAAACGGCGAGAAGCGAAATTGATGTTTGAGTTATTGCTGCAAGAATTAGAAAAAGAATCCAATCTTAATGACAAAACCATTCTTATTGTGGACAATATTGTTTTACTGGAACAACTGAAACACGAACATTTGGATGATATCAAAGAGCGTGGAGTGGTAGAACTCTTCAAAAATGGTCCTCAAGAGATGTACCGAGAGAATAAATCTGTGGATAAGGTTCTCAAAATTGTAGAGCAGCAACGGAAATTGCAGGCAGAGTTAAAACTGACACCAGCTTCCGATAAACGAGTGGCGGAGGTGGTGACCGTGGATGAGTTCGAGAGCTTCTGAGTTACAAACTACCTCTTATGCACAACAAGTCCTATCGGGAAAAATCGTTGCTTCCAGCAAAGTGAAATTATCCTGTAAACGCCATTTAGATGATCTAAAAAGGCAAAAAACAGCCAATTTTCCCTATATTTTTGATGAAAATCGTGCCTTTCGTCCCATCGAATTTATTCAAAAGTTCTGCAAGCCATCCAAAGGGAATTACTCCAAATTGGAATTGCAGCCTTGGCAGCACTTTGTCATTGGTTCTCTCTATGGTTGGATTCATAAAGATACCAACGTCCGTCGATTCAAAGAGGGGCTTATTTTTGTTGGGAGAAAAAATGGGAAATCCACGATGATCAGTGGTTTATCTCTCTATGCAGCATCGAAAGATGGTGAAAATGGAGCTGATGTGTATTTACTAGCGAATACCAAGCAACAAGCAGGGATCATTTTCAAAGAAGCGAAAGCGATGGTTCAAAAGTCTCCTAAGCTACAAAAACACTTCCGTGCAAAACGGGATGAAATTGAATATACCAGAACGATTTCAACCATTGAACCGCGGGCATCGGATAGTGAAAAGCTCGATGGATTAAATACCCATTTGGGAGTCTTTGATGAGATCCACGAGTATAAGGAATACAAGCTGATCAACGTTATTAAGAACAGCACTGGAGCACGACAGCAGCCATTATTGCTCTATATTACGACAGCTGGTTATCAATTGGATGGGCCACTTATGGATTACTATGAAAAATCGCAAGATGTTTTGGAAGATGTGATCCAAGATGAGCGGTCCTTTTATTATTTGGCAGAGCTAGATGAAGAAGACGACATCGAAGATTCGAACAACTGGATCAAAGCAAACCCAAATTTAGGTGTCTCCATTAATCTAGAAACCATGATCGAAGAATGGAACACCCGAAAGCACATTCCAGCTGAACGAAACGATTTTATCACCAAACGGTTGAATCGCTTTGTTCAATCGGATGAACAATCTTTTATCGATTTTGAAGTCATCAAACGAAACGATCAATGCTTCGATTTTGCAGAATTAGAAGGAATGGCTTGTGTTGGGGGATTTGACTTGTCTCAAACAGAAGACTTTACTTCCGTTTGTTTGGAGTTCGTCCAAGAAGATAAAGTCGTGGTGCTTTCGCATTCCTTTGTTCCAGAACGAAAGGTGCAGCTGGGTAATGAGAAGCTGCCATTTCAAGAGTGGGAAAAACAAGGATGGTTAACCATCTGTCCTGGAGACTATGTGGATTATCATTATGTACTGGATTGGTTTAGAGAAAAATCCAAGGTGTATCAAATTGATCTCATTAACTATGACAAGCATAATGCCTTTCGATTGGTGGAGGAATTGAAAAAAACCGGATTTACAACGGAAGTCGTCCGCCAAGGGTACACCTTATCTCCAGCTTTAAAGGATATAAAAGAACTATTACTTGATGGAAAAGTCATCTTTAATCAAAACAAACTGTTCCGATGGTATCTGAACAATGTGAAGTTAGTGGAGGATCGATTAGGCAACTGGTTACCAACCAAACAGAATCGATATCGGAAAATAGATGGCTTTGCTGCTTGGTTAGATGCGCATGTAGAAGTAATGAAGCGCATGGTCACACCAGAACCAAGTGGGAACGTAGAATTTATATCGATCAAAGACCTTTTGGGGAGGTGAGGAGGTGAAAATGTGGGACTATGGACAAAAATAAAAAACGTATTCAGTCTAGCCAAACCCAAGTATGAAGGCCAAGGATATGATTATACAAAATGGTTTTCTCCTAGCAATATTTTCGCTGGCAAGGAAAGCAACACGTTAGCAACCAATGAAACCATCTTTGCAGCCATTACTCGTTTATCGAATTCGATGGCCAGTCTACCACTTAAACTGTACAAAGATTTTAGTCCAGTGAATAATCATATTGCCGATTTGTTGGCTCATTCACCTAATCCCAATATGACAAGCTTTGATTTCATTCGTACTTTGGAAGTCTTAAGGGATTCTTATGGGAATGGATATGCGTTAAAAATGTACGACAACACGTTTCAAGTGGAATCCCTGCTACTCTTAGATCCGAATCGGGTAAATCCCGTTATCGAAGAAAAAACGTATGAGCTGTGGTATGAAATCGATGGTCCAAAAGGACGATACTACTTACACAATATGGACATGATCCATGTGAAACACATTGCTGCCACGGCCAATACGCTTACGGATAATTCAATTGGTTACAAGGGAATAAGCCCAATCGATGTGCTGTCGAACACGATTGATTTTGAAGGAAAAGTAAAAACATTCAGTTTGGAACAAATGGATGTGGCTATCAAAGCTTCTTTTATTCTGAAAATGGCTTCTCATCTGAGCACCGACAAAAAGAAAGAAATCCTTCAAAACTTTCGAGAGTTTTATCAAGAAAATGGTGGGGTTCTCATTCAGGAATCGGGAACCGAAATTAGCCCAATAACTCGAAATGTGATTGATACCAAGATATTTGAAGTGGAGAAAATTACTCGTTCCAGAGTAGCAACGGTGTTTAATATGCCTGTTCACATGTTGGGAGAAACAGAAGGGGCGAGCTATTCCAGTATGGAGCAGCTGTATCTGGAATTTGTGCAAGGTACGCTGCTGCCGATCGTACGACATTACGAGCAAGAGTTCAATCGAAAACTTCTGACTCCAGAGGAGCGTTTACAGGGACTTTCTTTTAAGTTCAATGTCAACGCTCTTTTACGTGGAGACATGCAAACCCGTGGGGAATTTTATACAAAGGGTATCCGATCCGGCTGGTTCAAACCGAACGAAGTTCGAGCTTGGGAAGAACTTCCGCCGGAAAAAGGCGGAGAAAAACTCTACCTCAGCGGGGATTTATATCCCATCGATACACCACTGGATCAACGAAAGGGGGTGAAGCCGAATGAAGAAAAAGTTTTGGGAGTTTAAAAACCAACTGACAGAGAAAGGTGTAGGCGAACTCTATATCTATGGGGAGATTGTTTCCTACAAGTGGGACGATGCCGACACCACCGCTCAAAGTTTCAAAGAAGATTTGGACGCACTAGGCGACATCGGTTCGTTGCATGTATACATCAATTCCCCTGGTGGTTCCGTTTTCCAAGGACAGGCGATTCATTCCATTTTACGTCGACATGCTGCTGATGTAACGGTTCACATCGATGGGGTGGCTGCTAGTATTGCCAGCGTCATTGCAATGGCCGGCAATCGGATTGTTATGCCGAGCAACGCCATGATGATGATTCATAATCCGTGGCAAGTTGCGTATGGAAATGCCGCTGATTTCCGAAAAATTGCAGACGATCTCGACAAAATCAGAGAAAGCCTGATTGAATCCTATCTTGGTAAAGTCGGGGAAAACATGAGCAGGGAACAGGTAACGGAACTCATGGATGCAGAAACATGGCTGACCGCTCAAGAATGTTATGACTATGGTTTTGCGGATGAAGTATTAGAAGAAAAAAATATTGCTGCTTGTGTGGATCTGGAGATCATGGCCAAATACAAAAACGTACCAGATGTATTCAAAAACACGCAAAAAAAGCCTGGAAAATCGGTTTTTAGCCAGCAAGAACATGCAATAAAGATCACACAAGCAAAGGAAAACATTGAAAAAATTAATTCTATCTTAGGGGTAAAAGAATGAGAATATTATATGAATTGAAAGAAAAAATGGCTATCGTTGGGGGTCAACTAAAAAACATTGAGAACTCACTGATCGAAAAATTAGCCAATCCAGCCGTTCCGATGGATGAAATTGATGCACTAGAAAAACAAAAATCGGATTTGGGCAAGCGATTCAATTTATTAAAAGAACAACATGACAAAGAAGAACAAGAACTACGAAACGAATTAAATAAACAAAATAAAATTCCTGCTGGTGGTACAGACAAAGAAAAGATTGTTGCTGCTAAAGCGGAATATATTCGTGCAATGGTACAAGGTCGTCCTATGTCCGAAGATGCCAAAGCTACTCTTCTGCATGCGTTACCTGGTGGCAATGCAACAGGCGGGGATAAATTTCTTCCAACCACGATGACCAATGAATTGCTTCATGAGCCATTCGTGAAAAATCCATTGCGTGAAGTGGTTAAGACGACCAATATCAAGGGTTTAGAGTTACCGAAAATTTCCTATACCCTTAGCGATGATGGTTTCATCAGCGATACTGCAACAGCAAAAGAGCTACAAACAACAGGGGATACCGTATCCTTTGGACGCTTCAAATTCAAGGTATACACGGGCATTTCGGATACCGTGTTGCATGGATCTGATGTGGATCTTGTGAATTATGTAGAAAACGCATTGAGATCCGGTTTAGCTGCAAAAGAAAAGAAAGTATCCTTTTCTGCAAGTCCAGTAACAGGGGAAGAACATATGAGTTTTTATTCTACTGCAAATGCCATTACCCAGATCTCTTCAGACACGAAATACAAAGCAATCAAAGCAGCAATTGCAGCACTTCACGAAGATTATCGAGAAAATGCCAAGATTGTAATGTCATTCAGTGACTACATGGACATTATCGAAACATTGGCCAATGGAAATGCCACCTTATATACCGCTCAACCGGAACAAATCTTAGGAAAACCAGTTATTTTTTCTGACTCTGCTACGGATCCCATTGTAGGTGATTTCAGTTATGCTGGTTTGAACTATGACGGAGAATTGATCTATGAAACAGACAAAGATGTTAAATCCGGCGAGTATTTGTTTGTTCTTACCGCATGGTTTGATATGCAGATCCTCTTAAAATCCGCTTTCCGTATTGCAAAAGTAGTAGCAACTCCGTAATTTAAGGACTTTGGAGGTGTAAACCCATGTATATCAATCAAGTAGACGTGACACCTGGCGGAAAAATTACTGCCAACGGTACCCAAGCAGCAGCCATTGCAAATCATGCCAATCCAGCCACAGCTACCGCTACAGAAATCGCAACCAAGCAAAATCAAATCCTTGCAGCTCTTCGTGCTGTCGGGATCATCAAATCTTCTTAGTCGATCGGGGGCATACCCATGCTCGAACTAACACTGGATGAACTTAAAACGTATTTACGAATCGATGGGAGTGGGGATGATGCGATCCTCACTCTTCTTGTTGATAGTGCAAAGGAATATTTAACGACAGCAGGGGTTCCGGAATCGGATCGGTCGCAATATAAATTGGCGGTTATGCTGTACTGCGCCATCTATTACGAGAATCGTGATCCTGCTGTAAAAATAGAAAAGTTTAACTTTGCGTTGGAAAGCATCATCTTACAATTGAAAAATTATGGTCCAGTGCAAACATGAGAACAACGAAATGATAAATGGAACCAACTTTGGAAGAATAACAACTTCATCTGGTACTGTCTGGATGGGGTGAATAGATGAGAATGTTGGATATTTTTTCGGGTATTGGCGGCTTCAAAATAGGGATGGAAGCAGCTGGACATGAAACAGTTGGATGGATTGAAATGGATAAGTTTGCTCGAAAAGCATATGAATCGGTTTATCAAAATAAAGGGGAGTGGACGTATGACGATATTCGAACAGTCGACTATCGAGAATTGCCACAATCAGACATTTGGACATTCGGATTCCCTTGTCAAGACATCAGCGTCTCAGGAAAGCAAACAGGATTCAACGGAGAAAGATCCTCTTTATTTTTTGAAGTCACTAAACGATTACGCCAAATTAAAGAATGGCATCCCGAAAAAATGCCTTCCTACCTTCTCATTGAAAATGTTAAAAATCTTCTATCAGTTAATAGAGGATGGGATTTCTTTCTTGCCCAAAGTGAACTGGACGAAATCGGGTACGATTTCCAATGGCAAGTACTCGATTCCAGCGATTTCGGAGTCCCTCAAAAACGAGAACGGACCTACATTGTCGGATATCTTAGAGGAAGACGTACCCGAAAAGTATTTCCTATCACAAGAAAAAACAAAAAAGCTACTGCAAAAACGTGTTTGTATTTGATTGGCAATGTGAATCCGTCAGGCAAAGGAATGAACGGTAACGTTTATGATAGTGAAGGTCTAGCTCCAACACTGACCACGAATAAAGGTGAAGGAACGAAAATATTAGTACGTCCCGTGCTTACACCAGATCGGATAAAGAAAAGGCAAAACGGTCGCAGAATGAAAGAACCTGGTGATCCTATGTTTACGTTGACCACATAGGATCGACATGGCATTTATGATGGTCAACGTGTTCGTAGGTTGACACCGCTGGAATGTTTCCGTTTACAGGGTTTTCCGGATTGGGTTTGTCAAAAGGCAAAGGATGCTGGAATTTCTGATTCTCAGCTCTATAAAATGGCTGGTAATGCTGTCACCACTACTGTCGTTTATGAAATTGCGATACAGCTTTAAAAAACTTGTGGCAGGGTAGTTGTTATTTCGTTCAGACAGGTTCCGAAAAGAAAGGAGTGTTTGTGTTGAAAAAATACGTAGTAATCCAGGAGTTTTTGGATCGTTTTTCAGATATGAAACATTTTAAGCCTGACGATATTCACGAACCAACAAATGAAGAACGGGCAAAACAACTCATTGACCAGGGCTTTATTGCTGAACAAGCAAAAGGGATAGGAAAAGAAACAGAAATATCCGGAACCGAAGCAGCCAAAAGCATCGAAAAATTAAACAATCAAGAAGAAGCCCTTCCCAAAGAAAAGGGCAAAGGTAAAGGCAAAGGGAAATCATGAGAATCAACCAGCTTCGTAACCGTATAACCATTCAACAAAAAGTAAGCAGCAAAGATCCAGAAGGAATCGTTACCGAAACATGGGAAGACTTCGCTGCCGTTTGGGCAGCGGTGGAACCACTTCGGGGACGAGAATATTTTGAAGCAGCAGCTGTTCAAGCAGAGAATACCATTCGGATCAGAATCCGTTATCGTCAAGGGATTACCCCAGACATGCGGGTTCTTTTTCAAAATCAGATCTTGAATATCCAATCAGTTCTGGATATAAACACACGTCATCAGGAAATCCATTTGATGTGTGAAGAAATTATTTCAG
Source organism: Shimazuella sp. NTD248 (assembly GCF_059510395.1). Lineage (NCBI taxonomy): Bacteria > Bacillati > Bacillota > Bacilli > Caryophanales > Thermoactinomycetaceae > Shimazuella > Shimazuella sp. NTD248. The sequence continues at coordinate 158,453 of NZ_JCAJZT010000007.1, forward strand.
GGGGGTGATGAGATGTCCAGTTTTGAATATGAGGGCATCGACGAAATGATCACAAAAATTCAGCTGCTCGGAGCCAAAGCCACCCGTTTAGAAAATAATGCACTGAAAGCGGGAGGAGAAGAATTAAAACAAACGATGCAACGAAATGCACCTGGTCCCTCCGCAAAGAAAAGGAAACACTTAAAAGAAAACATCCAAGTAAGCAATCCCAAACAAAAAGATGGTTTAAAAGTTATCGAAGTGGGTCCAGGAAATTCGGCCTTCTATGCTCTTTTTCTCGAATATGGTACGTCGAAGATGAGCGCTCGGCCGTTTGTAGAACCAAGTATCGTGGAGTCTAGCGGGAAAGTACTTCAAACAATGGCAGACAAATTAAGGAACGGACTCACATGACGATGCTCAATATAAAACCTGAAATCTTGCAAGCACTGGAATCCAATACGGTGCTTATTTCTTTGCTTGGTGGAACACATATTTATCAGATCAAAGCACCCAATGCGGACGAGTTTCCAAGAATTACGTTTTATGAACTGATGAACTACGATGACCACTTTGCCGATGACATCGAGATCAGCAGCGAAATTCGGATACAAGTGGACATTTGGAATAAATCCAGCACCTCAGCAATTGCCCAAGAGGTGGATAGAACGATGAAAGCAATGGGATATGGGCGGAGTTCTGCTATCGATCTATACGAAGATGATGTCGCTGTATACCATAAAGCGATGCGATATACCATAACACGGGAGGTTATATAATGTCTGTACAAGTTGGATTAAAGAATATCTATTATTCAAAATTAACACAAGATGATGTAAGCGGGGTAGCTTATGACACCCCAGTAAAAATTTCTGGAGCGATCAACGCAAAGGTCACTCCTACCACCAACACCGAAACCTTGTATGCAGATGATGCGGCAAGTGATGTGGCAACAGCATTAGGAGAAATTGGGGTAGAGTTGAATGTAGCGGATTTATCACTGGACACCCAAGCAGTATTATTGGGACATACGGTATCCAATGGGGTGTTGATTAAAAATTCAGATGACCAAGCTCCTTATGTGGCCATTGGCTTTCAATCCATTAAATCGAACGGAAAGTATCGCTTTGTTTGGTTATACAAGGGTAAATTTTCTACGCCAGAGATGGAATATCAAACCAAAGAAGACAAACCCACTTTCCAAACTCCTACCATCAAAGGTTCCTTTGTCAAACGAGATTATGATAACCGCTGGCAGGTAATCGGGGATGAAGACGCATCCGGTTTCACCCAATCGGCTACGTGGTTTAATGCTGTAGCGAACCTATCTGTGGATACCACAGCCCCTACCATTTCTACCGTTGTACCAGCAAACAATGCGACGAGTGTTGCTGTTTCTTCTACCATTGTTTGGACATTTAGTGAAGCGATTCAATCCGCTGCGGTTGTACCTGCTAACTTTATTATCCAAAAAGCTGACGGAACAGCGCAGGTGGCGGGTACACTTAGCATTAACACAGCGAAAACAGTTGTTACCTTTACGCCAACCTCCAACCTCTCCGCATCTACGCAATACATGGCGATTGTCGGCGTAGGGGTGAAAGACTTGGCAGGAAATGCACTTGCCGCTCCAAGTGTGACGAAATTTACTACTGCTTAATTCCAATTACGTTATGGGAGTCAGGAGACTGGCTCTCTTTATTTTTTAGATAAAGAAGGTATTGGTACATGTTAAAACTACAACTTCAGCTACAAGGTAAAAAGATTTCGTTTTCCCAAGACTTTATCTCTGGTCGCATGTTCCGCAAAGCCTTGGATCTCGACGACAAACGAAATAACTATTTAAAAAATATGTTGGACCAAGAAACGCCTTCTTCCGTTGAAGAACAAGAAGCTCTTATTAATCAGTTGTTTCAATTTATCTCGGAAGTATTCGGAGGACAATTCACAGCAGAACAATACGAGGACGGGACAGATGCTCGTAGGATTATCGATCAATCGTGGACGATTGTTCACGGTATTATTTCACAGGTTGTTGAGCCATTGAAATCCGTGGAAAGTGATGACGATGGGACGAAAAAAAAGAAGAAATCCAAATGACCGAACTGGTGAAGGATATTTATTCTTCTCTAATGGAACAAGGCTGGAAGCTGCCTGATATTGACAACATGGACATGGTGTATTACATGGAGCTTCGTGCCTATGATTTACAACAAAACAAAAAAAAGCAAACGACCTACATTGATCAGATCGGGATTTTTTAGCAAGGGGGTGAATGAATTATGGCAGATGTGATACTGGGCAGGATCAAAGGCGAGGTCACACTGGAATCCGAAGATTTTAAAAGAGGCATGACGGAAGTAGGAAACCGATTACGATTGGCCAAAAGTGAGTTTGATTCCAGTGCTGCAAAAGTAAAGGCATTTGGAAAGTCCCAGGATACATTAAAAGCTCAAGCGCAAGCACTCAACCGGCAATTGGATTTGCAAGAGAAAAAAGTAGCCCTTCTAAATAGAGCTTATCAGGATTCGGTGAATAAGACAGGGGAGCATTCCAAACAGAGCCAACGATTGGCCACTGATTTGAACAAAGCCAGTACATCGATGACTAGGATGCAAGGCGAGTTGCAAAAAACATCCAAAGAACTTACAAACGGCGCAAGCAAAGGAAAACTTTTTAGTAAGAGCACATTCGAAATCCGAGACGAAGTGGCAGAAACAGGAGTTGCGCTCGGTGTGATGTCTGGAGCTCTCGCAGTTGCGCTCGGAAGTGCAGTGAAGAAAGCTGCGGATTTTGAAGCGCAATTATCCGGTGTCAAAGCAATCACAGGAGCAACATCCGATGAAATGGACCGCTTTCGACAATTGGCGTTGGAGATGGGTGCGAAAACAAAATTTAGCGCAGCCGAAGCAGCACAAGGGATTGAAGAAATGGCCAAAGCGGGGATTAGCACTAGCCAAATCCTAAATGGAGGATTAAGTGGAGCACTCAATTTAGCGGCAGCGGGTGAAATCGATCTAGCAGATGCAGCCGAGATCGCCTCCACCGTGTTAAATTCTTTTCGTGACGATAACCTGACCGTGGCAAAAGCAGCCAATATCTTAGCTGGAGCAGCAAACGCTTCTGCAACAGATATCGGGGAGTTGAAATTTGGGTTGTCGCAAGTATCAGCAGTAGCATCGGGAGCAGGATTATCGTTTGAGGATACTGCTTCTGCATTAGCTGTATTTGCCCAAAATGGATTAAAAGGATCAGACGCTGGTACTTCCTTGAAAACCATGTTGCTCAATCTTACCCCTAATAGCAAAAAAGCAAGGGAAGAGATGATTGATCTCGGAATTATCACGAGAGACGGAGCCAATCATTTCTTTGATGCAGCTGGCCATGTACGTTCTTTTGCAGAGATCGCGGGAGTACTACAAAAGCAACTAGCAGGACTTTCAGATGAACAACGATCCCAAGCCCTCAAAACAATGTTCGGTACCGATGCGATCCGTGCAGCAAACATCGCATTCAAAGAAGGTGCTGAAGGTGTTAACAAAATGGAAAAAGAAATGGCCAAGACAACTGCTGCGGAAGTGGCAGCAACACGAATGGATAATCTCAAGGGTACCATCGAGCAATTAAATGGTTCCTTTGAAACGTTCCAGATCCAAATGGGAAGTGCTTTTTTGCCTACACTTCGCATGTTAGTAAGTGACGTAGGCGAAGTGGTAGATTGGTTCTCTCAACTCAGCCCATCTACTCAACAAGCCATAGGAACTTTTATTGCTGCCACAGCTGGAACACTGGCACTCGGAGCAGCGATTGCAGGAATCATTGCCATTGCCAATCCCTTTACCGCTACGGTGGTTGGTGCAGCAGTAGTACTTGGAGGACTTGCGGCAATTTCTCAAAAAACGGCACAGGACTTGAGGGTGACAGAAGAAAATGCGGTTCGTTTCGGGAAAGGTGTCTCCCAAGGAACCAGGGAAGCGGCAAAAGGTTACATCGATTTGCGGGATCGGGCTCTGATAAATCTCGCTCAACTCCGAACTGCAACAGGTTCCGAAGCAAAGCGAATCGTAGAAGAAACAGTTACTCTCTTTGGACAAATGGGAGATAAAATCACCGCTGCGTTAAATCAAGATAAGGTGAATGTCCAAAAGGCTGCTGCTGGACTTTTGCAGGATGTGCCAAAAGTCTTGCAACCAGGCATCCAAAATATTACCGATACCGCGATCAAATCGATTGATGCCCAACTAAAACGAGTGCAGAATGCAAACAAAGTCATACGACAAGGATTGGTGCAATACGGTGGTGATTTGGCAAAAATGCCAAAACAGTTTGCTGCGTCCTACACCAAAGCGTTAAAAGATTTGGATCAGACCTCCCAGACTTTCGTGAAGAAAATTGGCGATCTAAAAGGATACATGGAAAATATCACAGCTGATCAGGGCAAAATCACAGCAGCCGGTGCGAGAAAATGGGTGAAGGATATTCAAACTGCTTTTACCCAAGCAATCAATGCAGCACACAAGTGGTCGGGTGAGCAAAAGAAAGTATGGGAAGAACAATTTGCGAATGGGAACATCACCAAACAGCAGTATGATCAAGTCCTCAAAATTGTGGATCAAGGGGAAAAAGAAAAAATCCAGATTGCCAAAGACTCCCGTGCAAAGGCATTGCAATCATTGGAAAAAAGTTTGTCTGATGAAGCAAATATGTACGACTTAAAGACAGGGGAAATGCTAGATCGGTATAGTGCCGTCCAAGATGAGTTTGCTTTGGAAGCCACGAATGATCAATTAACAAAGGTAGGAAAAAAGAAGAACCATGAGTATTTCCAGAGTCTGATTGAAGATGCTCAAAAGTCAGCAGTAGAAGTAAAGAAAAGTCAACAAGTGCTGATCCGTGCGTTCGGAGATATGGGCACTGCTTCGGTAAGTCAATTAACCGCCATGATCCAAAAAGGTGGCAACAAAGCGAGATTAGCTGCCCAATCCTTGGCATTGAATACGAGAGATGGATTTAAGATTGATTTGGGTCCATCGGGTGTTATATCCGTGGATTCGTTTGTCAAAGGACTCCAAACAGGTCAATACAAAGCCCGTGATGTTTCGATTGCTTCCATGAATCAGCTACGCGATCTATATGGATCAGGGAACTTTACCGCCGAAGGAATCAAGGCGATCGAAACGTTTGCCAATGGGTTGAAATCTCAAAAACCAGCCGAAATAGCGAACAAACTTGGTTTGGATCTCAAATCCAAAATGAAAATCGATCTTGGCCCATATGGACAAGTAACGGCACAGTCTTTTGTACAAGGATTATCCAATGGGTCGCTAGGGTTTGATTCCATCTATACGTATTTCCGTAATCAGATCAAAACGGGAATGAAAGTGGATCTTACTCCTGAAGGACAAAAAAATCTAGAAACTCTAAAACTGGGAATGCAGTCCAAGGCTATCGATCTACAAGAAGCATCCGCAGCTTTAGGATTGAATATAAAGAGCAATGCAAAAGTGGATCTTGGAGCAGAAGGAAAACAAACGGTACAAAGCCTCCTTACAGGACTTCAATCAGGAAAGATCAGTATTGCTGATTTTGCCAAAGGAATAGAAGGGCTTCTGAAAACCAATGCCAAGGCTGATCTGTCGCCACAGGGGAAACAAGCGGGACAGTCGTATGCATCAGGTCTTGCTTCTACGAAAGGGCAAAGTCAAAACCAAGCCCAATCGATGAAAACCGGAGTCCAAAAGACATTGGGATCTACAACCGATGGAGGCGGAGGGAAAAAAGCAGGAGGACAATTTGCCAGTGGTGTTTCCAGTCAAAAAGGTGCAGCTGGATCAGCGGCTGGTGCAGTTGCAGGTGCGGTAAAAAGCAATTTGAAAGTGAGTGGAGCGAGTTCCCTTGGTTCCAATGTAGCTTCTAGTTTCGCTTCTGGCATTCGAAATGGAATAGGTGGCGTGGCTTCTGCTGCGATATCCCTTGCTCGGTCTGCTTATGAATCGATGAAATCGGCATTGGATATCAATTCGCCCTCCAAAGTGATGATGGGCATTGGTTCTTCAGTAGGAGAAGGACTGTCATTGGGAATCAAAATGAGTACTTCTCAAGTCGCTGATGATGCGGCTCGGTTAGCAATGGCAGCCATTGTACAGCCTTCTGCTCAGACGATTGCGGTAGGAACAGAATCGACTAGATCAACAAACAATCCCGTATACAGTCCTGTTTCTGTGGTGGTTAATCTGAATGGAGATATCATGATGCCGCAGGATAAACAACAGGTAAAAACATTGGCGAGGGATTTAGGTCAAGCCATATCGGAAGAACTAGCCAGGAAAACAACCATCCAAAATAGGGCTGCGGGGGTGAGAGTGTATGGCCCATAGTCGCTTGTATTTAAATGACATCATTAGTCCCGATTATGTACGGATTGAAAAAATATCCAACCAATTTCTCCCGGATATCGCCATTAAAACAACCAAAGCACCAGGAAGAACCGGAACGATTAACCAAGGAACCGAATTAGGGGAACGAGTCATCACCATAACGATTGGAATTATTGGGACAACCAAGGCTAATCTATCCGATCGAAAGACAGAACTCATTACCTGGTTGTTTTATGACAGCCCAAAGAAATTACAATTGCCGAATACCAGCAAGTATTACATGGCTCAAGTTTCTTCTTCGGCAATTGAAGATACATTGATTTATGGAAAAGGAACCATTACGTTTCTTTGTACCGATCCGCTTGCTTATAGTACCACCGAAAAATTACTATCCTTTGCACCAGTGGATACGGATCCGGTGACCGTTACCAATAATGGGAACCAGGATGCGTTTCCCAAGATTAATGTCACTTTTAACGCAAGTACTACTGAATTTGCTTTTGTGACCGATGATCAATATCTTTACTTAGGAAAACCAGCACCAGTAGATACAACGACATCCGCATCAAAAAGGACAATGGTATTACAGGATTATTGTTCCACTACGACCGGATGGAGTTCAGGAATCTTGGTCGATGGTGGCTCCATTGTAGGGGCTTTTGCTAGTGATGGGAATGTGATTTATCCGAATACGTATAGCACGGGAACTACTTGGCATGGTCCAGCATTGGTAAAATCTCTTGGTCAAGAACTCCAAGATTTCTCCCTTGAATATTATTTTAACTTCAAGATGACCAAACCCAACCAATTAGGTCGCATTGAAATTTATTTGCTGGACATCAACAATGCCATCATTGGTAAAATGGCGGTTGTCGATGCGACTGCAAAAGGAAAACAAGGAAGGGTAGAAGCTAGACTAGGACCTGCATCTGGTGGAAGATATATCGTGAACAGCGAATTAGGGAAAGAAGCATACACGAATTTTTATGGTCGCCTAATTTTGCAGCGGATTGGGAAGAAATATACTTTCCAGATCGGGAAAATAGATAGCAACTATAATTTTTTTGGGCGTTATAACCATGTATTTTATGACACGGCTAACGCATTCCAGACGAAACTTGCTGCGATTCAGATTCATGCTGCTCAATATGGAACCAATCCTTTTATCCCTACTGTCAATGTGAACGAGATAAGAGTGTACAACGAGAACACACTCACATCCAATCAAGTTCCCAATATATTCGAATCGGGTGACACGTTGACCGTGGATTCTGCCAGCGGGATGATTTTGAAAAACGGAGAACCGGCCTTCAACTTACTAGGAGATCTCGGAAGTGAGTTTATCAAGCTGGAACCAGGGAACACCAATCTAGCAATTACTCCTGCCATTGTTAGTTCAGGCAGCATCACGTATCGGGAGAAGTGGCTGGGATGAACGATTACTTCTATATCATGGATGAAGACCAAAAAGTAGTAGCCATATTGAGCAATGAAATGACGGAAGCATGTCCATATTGGGATGATCTTACGACACAGCAATTAACGGGATTACTGACATTGGAATTTACGATTCCTTTGGATCATCCGAGTGCGGAGTTCATTGTAAATGAAGGTTTTGTAGTGATAGCGGATGATGATAATCCAGGAGAATTTTTATATTTTCGGATTAAAACCGTTACCTCGACCAAATCGGATCGTTCTGTAAAAGTTTTTGCAGAGAACGCAGCAGTAACGGACTTAATGGGTCAAATCATTCGACCCATTACACTAAAGAGCAATACTTTAGAACAAGCAATGGGAAACGTATTGCAAAACACAGGATGGACTTTGGGAAGAGTTGATTATGCAGGTGTTCAAGATTTTTCATTTAGCGAGATGATGACCGCATCTGCAGCTGTGCTTCAGATTGTTTCTCAATTTGATGCGGAGATCCGATACCGCGTAGATTTCGACGGCTCCACAGTAGTTGGGAAATATATCGATGTCGTGATACAACGAGGGAACGATACAGGAAAATTATTCAGTTATGGTTATGATCTCAGTGATCAAGTAGAACGAATGATAGATACCAAAGATCTAGTTACTGCCTTAATCGGAAAAGGTCCAAATGATAGTTCTGGTAATCCCATGACATTCGGAAGTTATAACCCTGTGGTATCAAGTGGCTATGAGAAGCAAAGCGATTGGGTGGGAAATATAGCTGCTAGGGAGCAATGGGGAGATCAAGGGAAACACATCTTTGGAATCTACCAAGATGATACAGCACAGAACCAAGTGGATTTATACAATAAGACCAAGAAAAAACTAGATGAGCTTAGTACACCCCGATACACCTATACGGTAGGGGTTATTTTATTGGATTTTCCTGTTGGTTTAGGGGATAACATTCAGATTCAAGATAAATCTTTTACTCCTAATTTGCTACTGGATGCAAGGGTGATCGAAACCAAGAAAAGTAAATCAGATAAAACGAAGAACCAGGTTACTCTGGGAGAATATATCCCTATTATCTCTACGATACCGAGTATTGTCCAACAAGCACAAACCAACATTCAAAACCAAGTGGCTACAGGCGCACATGTAATTGCATACGGTCCTACTCAGGACGATACAAAAGGTTCCTATTCACAGTCGGACGAGTCTATCACCATTGAAGTTACCAATATTGTTCAACTAGCGTATGCGTCTGTTTTTACAGCAGAGGAAATTACTTCGGGGGTAGTAGAGTTACGAGATGAAAATGATAACGTGATTGAATCGAGAAGCTTTGATTCTACCACCCTTGTTCCTGTTCCAGATAGCGTATATGAATATGTGCTGAAACTTAATTTCTTGCTATCTCCTAACGTGGGCACTTATAAATTGTGGGGGTCGTTTGACGGGCTGACATTCGTTAGGCTTCCTGATGAAATCAGCTTTCCTTATGATAGCGGGGAATTCCAAATAACTGGAACTTCTGATGTGGACGGTTACTACTGGCACTTTTATAAATTGCAAGTTGCTGGAGCTGGTGTGCTTGGTGGTGCTAGCCAAACTCTTAGCGTGGGAGATTTATCCAATAACTTCAGTGCTTTTCGCTCGCTGAACACGGCTGGAGAAGAAACGGCCAGGATAGACAATGAACAGGCTTCTTTTGCTGTGGCCAATATTGGGATTGTCAATTCTGAATCTGTCGTCAGTTATAGTGATGAAGATTTTACTTTTTATGTAAATGGTGTTACAGGTGATGATGAAAACGACGGGCTTACTTCTGGAACTGCATTTGCCAGTATCAGAAGAGCCTTAATTGGCGTCCCTCACAATTGTGACGGCACAGTCAATATTAATGTGTTGAGCGATTTAAATGAAGTTGTAACGATTAGCGGATATAGCGGACTCAATTCAATCAATATAAATTGTGGCACCCGAACGGGAGCAGCTGCACCATTTACGTATACACATTATCTGATAACCGGTGGATATATCTTTGACTCCACTACAAAACGAGTGAATGTCTTTTACGGACGTCATTTTCCTGATATGACTACTTATGGAACGGGGAACAGTTCCGCAACTCTTTTTTTATCTAAGAGTCCATATATCTACTTTAGAGAATGTTATATCTCCGGACGAGTGGCAGGTACAAGCAATTACAATACCAGCTGTGTAACATCAAATGATAGTAGTATGGCATATCTATCGCAGGTGCATTTCCAAGACTGGAGAAGTCAAGCAGTAAGAGCAGCAACATTTGGACGGGTATACCTGGAACAATGTACAGGTGCTTCCGCCCAAACAGGCGCGATTGCTGGCCAATCGGCTGACGGCGGTTCACTTGTGTATGTGAATGGTACATCTGTATTGTTAAATATCACTACAGTAGGTTATCCAGCAGCAGCGGCACCAACCACAGGAGGGAATATCATTTCTTCCCTGCGTGCGGGAATTGTCCAAGGAAATCCAACGTCCCTTACCTATACAGGAAGTAATAACGGTACAGCTGGAACAAGCACAGGAACACCAGGAACCACGCCAACTACAACCACTTATAACAGCTTGGATACGGCTGTGAGTGGTCGGTCCTATCGTACTACAAAATATATTGGATGGCGTTCCGATGTTGATGTTCGCGAAGGTGACTACGGTTATGGCGATCACAAAGGGCTTTGGTTTTTTGGCGGTACCATGCCAGCCACACCGTCTTGGGTGGGTAAAACCATAACGGGAATATGGGTGGAACTCCAAAGAGATATTGAAGGGGGTGCGCCTGGAAACATACGTATTACTACCCATAACTATTTAACCATACCGGCAGGAAATCCTACCGTTGGAAGCGCTTTTGTAAGTGCTTCTTTTGATTTTAACCAGAAAAAGCAGGTGCGATTGGATCAAAACGCCACAATCAAAGCAGCCTTTGTGAACAATACAGCCAAAGGAATTGCTATATATAGCGGTCCATACGCAATTATGAAAGTGGCTGCAAAGTTGATTGTGAAATGGCAATAAAAAAATAGGGAGTTGATCGAATTGGCATTACCAGCGGTATTTAAGGTTGCTCATGCAGATGATGAGAATTTACAGTTTGGATTGGATATTATGAGACATTTGGCAGCAGGGCGCCCCGTTCACGTGGTGCTTTTTTCTTTGGGCTTCACCAGTGGGGCAAAGGATAAAATTAATGGATTAACTGGTTCGACCTGGTGGGGCGGTACCCACGACCCGCATTTGGAAGGATATCATGTTCTAAGCAATGAGGAGTTTGGCAAAGCGAGGCAAAACGAATTCCGCACAGCTTGCGGAATTCTTGGAGTACCTCCAGAAAACCTACACTTCCACGTCCTAGATGATCAGGGACAAACCTTTGACAAAGAGTCAGCCAAAACCATCATGCGAACTTACATTAACATGTTTCCTGCTGGCACTAGTTTTAAGACTCATTCTCCTTTTGATACATCGCCTGATCATGTGGTATTAGCCGAAGCATTGCATGAATTATGGCAAGCCGGAGAAGTTACAGATGCGAGGTTCTTTTTGGCTCGTAATGATCGGACCAAAACCGGATTACCAGCAAGTTCAACTATGACCGCTACAGCTGCGGAGACTGCCAAATTAACCAAAGTTTGCAAAGCATACCAGGCATGGAACCCCGCAGCCGGATCTTTTGCAATTGGATATCACAGTGTTGCTGACCAATTTGCAGATTTACAAAGCAATCCAACATTTAAATATTTCAAACCGGAAGTGTTATAACGCGCATAGGCGTTTTTTTATTTTTCCTAGAAAAGGAGCTTACTCATGGAAATATACTTTAAATCTATCTTGGCTAGCGGTGGAGCTATTGCCTCCTATCTGTTCGGAGGATGGACAATGGCAATCCAAACTTTATTAGTGTTTGTGATTATCGATTTTATTACGGGCTTCGTAGCTGCTGGAAAAAGTGGTTCTTTATCCTCTCGGATCGGGAGCCGAGGGATCTCAAAAAAAGTGATGATCTTTTTGATTGTTGCTTTGGCTCATATGGTAGATCAAATGCTAGGTGATGGTCATGTCATTCGTGATGCGACCATCACTTTTTATTTAGCAAATGAAGGATTAAGCATTATAGAAAATAGCGGAAAAATGGGACTACCTGTTCCCTCGGTGATCACACAAGCAATTGAGATTTTGAAAGGGAAAGACAAAGAGGAGGACAATAAGTAATGGAAATAAAGCAGATGTTGATACCGTTGACAAACAAGACAGCACGACCCAAAACACCGATGAGTCCAAAGTGGATTAGCATTCATGAAACGGATAATACAAACAAGGGAGCCGATGCACTGGCTCACGCAAGATTGCAGTACAACGGAAACGTAAGAGTAGCGAGTTGGCATTTTTCCGTGGACGAAAAAGAAATCTATCAAAGCATTCCAACGAATGAAATAGCCTGGGCCAATGGTGATGGTCATGGAACTGGAAACATGGAAAGTATCTCCATTGAATTGTGCGTCAATAGTGATGGAGACTTCGAGAAGACAAAACAGAATGCTGTCTGGCTTGTTGAGTATTTAATGAAGAAATACAGCATTCCAATTAGCAATGTAGTTCAACACAACAAATGGTCGGGTAAAAATTGTCCCAGAAACTTACGTAAAAGTGGATGGAATGAGTTCATCAATCAAATAAAAGGAAGCAAAGTGGCAACTGTGGCTGCTGGTACTCGCTTGTTGAAACTCACCACACCTTACATGAGGGGTGAAGATGTGAAAGAAATACAAAGAAAACTAGGAGTTATCATTGATGGCATATACGGGCCAATCACGATGAACAAAGTAACTAAATTCCAGAAGGCTCATAACCTTGCTACAGATGGATTTGTAGGACCTCTTACTTGGAAAGCTTTTGAGTCAGTGAAATAAAAAAAGCGAATGTGTTCTTTTGTTCAAGAGGATATGGAAGTGTTGCGGAAGACGTTGAATGAGATGCCTTCGGGAGATAAATGAAATCAAAAACAATGAAAAGTTGGGATTTAATTTTCCGACTCTTTATAAAGCTTTTTTTCGACCATACTATGTCCATAAGGATATAATTAGTATTTACGCTTCCAAGAGTAAAGAGTAAAATAAAGAGGATCAGCCTCATCTGATCCTCAGTTGTTTCTATCGTACTATCCTGGGTCACCATCTCCTATTTTGCCTCGCATGGTGTGCACCCCCTGATCTCTTGGTTAGTTGATGTATCTCTCTGCAATATGCGGTGAAATCATTGGTGCGATCAAGAGCTGATAGGCAATCAAGGGAAAGAATTAACACATTGTTTAATATATCTTGACTGCCATTATCTCTAGCTTTCTCGATTATGCGTTCGTAATGTTCCAGAGAACGTTCATAGTCTTTCTTCGCTTTGAAAATTTCCCCGTACGTTACATTTAAATCTGCAAACTGTGTAAAGTCAATTGTTTTGTTCTTGTCTAGAATATCACTTGCTTGTTCTAAATGTGCAAGTGCTGTTTCGATATCGTTTTGATCGAAAGCTAATGCGCATAAATTCAGCCTTGCATCGAATTTCCGACGATTATTTGCCCTGTTTGATGAAATGACACTGTCATAACAAGCATAGGCATCTGACAATTCTTCCAACGCTACATAAACATTTCCTAGAACATTTAACAATTCGAATGCTCGGTTATATTCATTGTTTAGAAAAGCTAAATCTAGTCCTTCTTGTGCGCATGTTACCGCTTCATCAAGATGTTCTGTATCCATTAGCAATTTGGTTTTTGTCAAATAGGCATTCAGCCTTGTACCTATTTTATCAATTTTTATTATTTCATTCCAAAGTTGATTGAGCAAATGCAGTGCTTGTGCAGTACTTCTAAGATAGGACAGATACAAAATGATGTTACTGGACAAAATGCATTTTATGTTCCCTCCTGAAGAATGAGACAATCCTTCTTGTGAGTAGTTGATGGCTTTCATAAGATTTCCATCGCGATATTCACAAAGTCCTAAGAGGTTGTAACAAAGTGCTACTAATTGGTGATCTAGTTGGTAACCACTTTTATGATACTGTCGAATTGCTTCAAGAAGATGATTTTTGGATTCATTCCAATCTTCTTGATGGAAATAATAGTATCTTGCATACAGATACGTTTGAAACGAATACAGGGGATGGAATTTAGGTAGAGAGAGAGCTTTCAACTCTTCTAAACCTTTTTCCGGATTATCACCATCAATCTTCATTTTGCTTAGTTTGAGTCGGAACATCGTTTTGTTTACTTCTTTGCGAGCCGCTTCCACAAAGTTTGCTAGTTCAGATTTTGGAATGCCGAGATTCTCGAAATGTTCATGAATTGTAAGTGTCGATACAAGTTTTTCTAGTCCTTCGATGTTATGAACTGTACTCTTCGATACCTTACCGAATGCCGCATCTGCTTGTGTCTTTCCTTGCTCATGACGTAATTTACGGCTGAGGTAACTCAACATATTGCCATCATACTCCTGTTCTAGCTGCACATAATTCCTCCTTCCTCCTTTCATTATATTTCCTACAGAGTTGAGTGTAAAAACTATTTTATATATATGGATTTTTGTGAATTATCACGCGGTCAAACCTCTGATTTTTGCAAAAACACACCGGACTTGGTGTTTATGTAAAATTATTGAAATTATAGAAAATAAGAAATACAATTATGTCAGAAGTAGAAAACACCTTAAAACACTTGAGAAGTAGGAGCAGGGCATAATGAATCAACTTTTACTCAAGGCATTGAAAATACGTTTAAGTCCAGTAAGATCCATCGAAAGATCATTTGATATCTATGCTTATATATGTGATCAGTGCTATCACTTAGTGCGATGGGAACCAAATCAAAACAAACCCAATTGTTACAGATGTGGAGGAGATTCGTCTTGTCACGAACAACGCAAGGCGGTAACAAGGACATGTCGACGCGTAAACGAATTGTGAGGCTTTCGTCGATACCGCTTTCAAACAAAAATAGCAACCAGCGGATCTCAACCGACTGATTGCAAAAGATATAAGGAAATAGAATCATTTGGCTATTTTTGTACTTCGAGTTGTTCTTGCAAGCGAAAACCAAATCGCTGATTGACTGCTAACATAGGTGCGTTTTCTTTATGTACCAATGTCACCATTTTTTTTAGACCATGATTTAAGCTATATGAAATAGATTGTCGTTTTAATTCGCTGGCAATCCCAAGACTACGATAGTTCCTTTTTACAGAAGTCAAACCACACTTAGCCATGCTATTTTCTACATCCACTGTGATACTACATAACCCAACCCACTCACCATTGATTGCAGCTAGAAATTGACTTTCTGCATTATTCCAGTAGCAAGGATAATAGATTTTATCGACGAACTGAGGAAATGTTTCAAAGTCACCTTTAACGTCTGGAATGTCTAGTACACCGATCCGAACGAGATCGTACAATTTCTTGCGTGTTTCATTATTGTCTGGAGCATTATTCAAGTTGAAATATTCAAGATTCAGATCGTGTGAAAGTGTACTGGTTGGTAATGTATATGAATCTGTTAAATCAAGTACAAATTGTAATTTACCCATTTTAAAACTCCAATCATTTCATTATTAAGATAATACTGCTAATTATAGCAGATCAGTAATTGTTTAGAA
>NZ_JCAJZT010000008.1:0-159158 GCF_059510395.1 Shimazuella sp. NTD248
TTCGTTCAACTAACATTTTTACGGCTCATTTCTTTGTTTTCTAGCCAAGTAAAAAATGCATCTCTTCCAACCCGCTTCGATCTCCCTAATCGAACCAAGGGGAAACCTTCAAATTCCATGATTTCATAAGCCTTTCTTTTTGATATTGATAAAATTTCAGATAAATGTTTTGCGGTTAGTATTAATGGATAGTCATTCTGATTCAACTGTTACACACCTTTCTCATTGTCCTTAGACATATAGTAAAAATCAATTTTCCATCAAAATAACAATTTCAAATATGTCTAAGGACATGATGGCAAAATAAAAGCTTTTAGACAATATATTTGCAATAAAAATTGTCTAAAAGCATAAATATGTCTTAAATCTCACAATATGCAATATTAGATTGTCTGTATGCATGCAAGTAAGTTAAAATACTAATGATGAAGAAATAGAAGGGATTAAAATAAAATGAAGAATGAACTGAGGTTAGGTCAATACATTAAACAAAAAAGAGAAGAGAAAAAACTAAGTCTTTCTGAGTTGGCAAAAAGATCAGGAGTAGATCAAGGTTATTTGTCGAGGATTGAGAAAGGTGAAAAAACCAATCCTTCCGCTAATGTATTAGCTAAGATTGCTGATGGACTTCATATTAAGCGGAAACTAGTTTTTTATGTAGCTGGTTATATCTCTGATGACGAAGACAAAGAGTTAGACTTGAAAGAAGCCTTAGTTGATCATTCTACTAAAGCACATTGGGATGGTCACCCTTTGACTGATGAAGAAAGAAAAATGATACAACGAGTTATTCAAGCTGTATTAATAAGAGAATCGAAAGATCAGGATTAGCTCACTTGATTATTGTTTTTCTGTAATCGCGTATGTATTAAATTTTGAACAATAAGAACTTCCTCTAGTTCATATATGGTCAATCTTTTTTCTACGTAAAGCGATTGAACCAATCCCTTTACATCAAAAATATTCTCTATTCCCACCTTCTCCTTTATCCTCATTAATGTTTCTTCTAGAGATTCGTTCTCGTCTTCTCTCTTCAAAGTCATACCTCTAGCTCCTCGCCCAAAAGATCAACTCGCTTGATTCTTTTCACCAAACCCAATATTTTACTCTCCTGTTATAAACAGAACAAATGATCCCTTATATGGTTTAATTATTATAACACATAAAAACAGTATTAAAATTACATGTATGAAATTTATATTTTCCGAATTAATAGGCTAAATAATTTTGTTGACATAACAAGAACATATGTTTACATTTGTGATTATAGTTGATATGAAAGGAGATAAGTGAACTTTGAAAGGCTATTACCGCAAAAGAGGACAAACATGGTCTTTTACTTTGGATATCGGCTTCGATGCACAAGGCAGACGAAAGCAAAAAACAAAAACAGGATTTAAAACAAAAAAAGAGGCTGAAAGAGCGTGTGCTGAACTAATTTCACAGATTGAAAATGAGGGCTATAAAGAACCAACTACAATGACTTATGGGCAATTTATTATCGAATTTATGGAGAATCATTCCGTTCACACAGTAAGGGCATCTACCTATCAATTCCAAATGACTGTGATTAATAAACACATTCTTCCCGAGTTAGGAAATATAAAACTAGTCGATTTAAAACCCTTAACGATTCAAAAATTTTACAGTAAAAAATTAAAAGCTGGATATTCAGCAAGCTACATTAAAAGCATTCACGCTGTTATCAGTAAAATATTAAAAGCAGCTGCAGAATGGGAGTACATACCTAAAAATATTGCTCCACTTATCAAAGCTCCTCGTATCCCTACTCGAAATGTTACGGTTTGGTCCATGGAAGAGGCAAACCAATTTATAAACTTTGTACAAGGCAGAAGATTTTTTATCGCTTATATCCTTGCAATCTATACTGGGATGAGAAAAGGAGAAATTCTTGGACTCAAATGGAAAAACTGCGATCTTGAAAATGCAAGATTAAGTGTAAGCCAGACATTATCCAAAGTAAAAGAAGGACTTGTATTTCAGGAGCCGAAAACAAAAGGATCGAAACGCACCATTTCATTGCCTAGTTTTGCTGTTCAGTGTCTAAAAAAACATAAAGCACTTCAAAATGAACTGAAGCTAAAATTCGGAAATGCATATGAGGATAATGATTTAGTTGTTGCAAGTGGTTTAGGGAGACCAATTGACCCCGCTGATATCAATCATGACATGAAGTACGTGATCAAAAAGAATAACCTCCCTCCCATTTCTTTTCATGATCTGAGACATACTCATGCCACAACTTTGCTGTTACTTGGTGAGAATCCGAAAGTCGTTTCTGAACGCTTGGGGCATGCCAATGTAGGGATTACACTAGATACGTATAGCCATGTACTCCCTGATATGCAAAAAGATCTTGCTAAAAATTTTGATCAAGCTATGAAAAAATTAGAGTCAAAAAATGAGGGTTTTAAGAGCGTGTAAATCTTATGTGGTCAAAATGTGGTCAAATGAGGTTTTAAACAAAAACGAAAAGCCAAAACCCCTTATATAGCAAGGAAAATTGGCTCTCGTTTAGTGAGTGTCGATTATACTTCCATAATTATTGGTAAGATCATAGGACGGCGGCGGGTGCGTTCGTAGAGAAATTTGCTTAATGAGTCACGAATACTCGTTTTAAGCGATGCCCATTCACTTACTTGATCTTTCATACATTTTTCCATTGTCTGGTTCACAACGGTGTTTGCTTCTTCTAGAAGCCTCTCTGATTCACGTACATAAACAAATCCACGGGAGATGATATCTGGACCAGATAAAATGGTTCCGTTAGCTTTACTTAGGGTAAGAACAACAACTAAAATGCCGTCTTGGGAAAGGAGCTTACGATCTCGTAATACGATATTACCTACATCTCCAACACCAAGTCCATCAATCAAAACTTTGCCTGTTGAAATTTTGGGACCGTATCTCGCTTTACCACCTGAAATTTCTACTGTATCTCCGTTATCACAAATAAAAATATTATCGGTTTTCACACCGACAGACTCGGCTAATTGGGCGTGAGCACGGAGCATCCGGTACTCACCATGAATCGGAATAAAATATTTAGGACGAATTAAATTGAGCATTAATTTCAGATCTTCTTGTGAACCGTGTCCGGACACGTGGACATGTGAGGTCGCACTATAAACTACATCTGCACCGATTCGGAACAACTGATCAACGGTACGACCAATCATTCTTTCGTTTCCAGGGATCGGGGTAGCAGCGATTACAACTGTATCTCCAGGAAGAATCTCGATCTTCCGATGAGATGCATTTGCCATTCTCGTAAGCGCTGACATGGCTTCACCTTGGCTACCTGTTGAGATCACAGCAACCCGATGAGCTGGTAGTCGATTGATCTCATCTGGCTCAATGATTAAATCTTTTGGAACATCGAGATAACCTAGATCAGATGCGATATTTACTACGTTTACCATACTCCGGCCGACTACTGCAAGCTTGCGACCATGATGATATGCAGCATCTACTACTTGTTGAATCCGATGAATATTGGAAGCAAAAGTAGCGACAATAACACGCTGCTTGGATTTCCGGAAAACCTCCATCAAGCTTTCTCCGACAGAACGTTCCGTTCCTGTAAATCCTGCACGCTCTGCATTTGTGCTGTCAGATAACAGACAGAGTACTCCTCGTTTCCCAATCTCAGCCATTTTATGAAAATCACAATTATTATCGTTAACAGGTGTCATATCAAACTTAAAGTCACCAGTATGTACGACCGATCCTTCTGGTGTATCAATGCATACTCCTACCGAATCAGGAATACTGTGATTGGTGTTGAAGAAACTTGCTTTTAACCGACCGAGTTGAATTTCCGATTGATTGGATATCACATGACGTTTCACATCATGTACATGTGCTTCCCGTAGCTTGTGTTCGATTAGCCCCATTGTGAGTTGTGTAGCGTAAATTGGTGCTTTGATTTGTTTTAAAATATAGGCTAATCCACCGATATGATCTTCGTGTCCGTGTGTAAGAATAATGCCTCTTAATTTGCTTTGATTTTCGATGAGATAAGATATGTCTGGAATAACGATGTCGATCCCCAGCATATCCTCCTCAGGAAACATCAGTCCTGAATCAATTACTACGATGTCGTCTTCATATTGGACAACATACATATTTTTTCCGATTTCACCCAACCCACCGAGAGCAAATATATGCAACTTGCCTCGCTGGTTCTTTGTCAAAAAACTTACCTCCTATATAATTTTTGTTGTTCACCCTATAACCGCACAAATCTCACTTGGTATTCATTATATACGAATTGAAAAAGCCTATGCAAGATAACAACTTAGAAAAACGAAAATGTCACAAATAGAGCGAACAAAAACATCTTTAGGTATTTGGTAGTAATTAGATCAAAGTTGATTTTTTTACGTCCGTTTCTATTCATCGGAAAATGATCGGCCCTCCTCCCAAGATGAACTTGAGAAGAGGGCCTATCGATTGCTCTCTATTTATCTATCAAGAGGCAACCGATGTCCTTACAAACTTCATGTAGGCTTCCTGAACTTCTTCTCGCTCTACAAAGTCAAGCAGTACGATAGCGAAAAGAAGTTCAGAGAGATTGCGTTTTCTCGACCCAAATGTATCTCCTCCAGAACGCTTTATCAGAGATACATGAATTTCTGTTACCTTTGCATCGGGCTTACAGCCCAGCGTAATGGAAAGGCCTCTCAGTTGCTCTGGCTCCAGCTTTTTCAGGAGTTGCAGGTGCAACTCCTGCTTTTGCAGGATACGACCATTCACTGGAAGGCTAGGCTGATTCTGCTTCACCGCTTCCAGTAGCTCCAGAGCCAGTGCTGTATTTTCGAAGTTCTCCTTATCTAGTTTCCTACACATCTCTCGTTCTTTCATAAATTTCTCTACGAAAGATGGTGTATACGCTTCTGGATAAACCGAATATCGTGTGTTTCCATTCAGCAAACGTTGAAGATATAGCAGTTCTTCATAATTTGCATCATGATCTCCCAGACTTGCCGACGAAGCTATATTCCGCTTGGTTCGAGTAATCGCCGACTGGACATATGTCTCATGGAGTCTGTCACCTCCCTTCTTGATAAAAAGAAGGGAGGTGAGGGACAGCAGGGGAAGAGGGATCACGATGAGCCACATGTCCGCTCGCAGATAACCCCACATTACACTGGAGTATGCTGTCCCGATCACACTACCCAGTTGAAGCATAAAGCCCCAAGTAGCAAACGCTGCACCATGGCTGCTTCTGGGAATATTCTGGCTGATGGTCTCTGTGATACAAGAATTGTTCCCACACTGCGCGATCCCGATCAAAACTCCGGTTAGCAGCATGAGCAGAAAAGAATCTGCCCACCAGATCATGACAAGACACAACACCATGACCATATTGCTGCACAGAATCACAGGAAAATAAAAGTCTTTCCGGCGATTTTCCAACAGTCGAGACATGACCGTTAGGTGCAAGGTTGCATTGCTTGCTGTTGCCACGGTCAATACTAGTCCAGGTTCCTTCAGCCAGTAGTTTGCAAACCAAGTCAGGAAGGACACATATGCAGCATTGACACCTAGTCCGGGGAGCGCAAGGAAGAAAGCCTCCTTATTCATCATCCCTTGTACATAGGTGACGAAAGACTGTTTGACCTGTACGACTGGATCACTTTGCTGTTCTTCTTTATTTTTGTCCAAAAGGACAAGGCCTGTGAATACCAAGACAACTGCAGCGATTCCCAAAGCAATAACTACTTGCCAGAGGAATGTAGTCGAAGCTAGCCAAACTCCTCCAGCAATAGCAAGACCAGAACCCAAGTAAAGACTTGCACTGCTGATGGCCGTCACACGAGTTTGACGATATGCAACACGTTTCCTCACAACAAGGAAAATCGAATTTACTACGAGGGCGTAGAACATCCCATGCACCACTCGTACTACAGTGAGCACAATGGTACTATGTGTTGCAAAGGGGTACAAACAGAGGATTGCTGCCATAGACGGCAGACTCCACAGCAACAGCTTCTTCTCTCCAATTGTGTCGTTGAGCCTTCCGAAGAAGAGCCGACACAGCATAACCGAGATCAGATAGGCTGTAGTGGTGACACCGGATCCTTCTGTATCCAATCTGATGTGCAGTGCTTGAGCAAGCGCATCTTGAATCGCGGCAACTGCGATGACTTGTCCTGCGATCAACAGAACAAAGCCTAGGATTTTTCTCATGAATTCTCCAAGTGATGATATCTCTCTCTTTTATTCATTTTACTTAATATTCCGCATCTATGCAAAAAAAGACACGTGCTAACAGCTTCATTTTGCATTTAAGTGATGACATACGAGATGATTTTCTCATTTTCATGAAACGTAAAAGTCTCCTCTTTTTTGTTGTGCACAAAAAACGTTTTACAACTGGCTAAACCATAAATAACAACACCACCCTCTTCCTGTGTGAAAAGAGTGTGCTCAAGCCACAAGTATTTTCTTATAAGTGCTATTTTATCTAAAAGTTTTAACAACGAACTGACCCTCTTCTCAAGTTGAACTTGAGAAGAGGGTCCATTGATTGCTCTCTATTTATCTATCAAGAGGCAACCGATGTCCTCACAAACTTCATGTAGGCTTCCTGTACTTCTTCTCGCTCTACAAAGTCAAGCAGTACAATAGCGAGAAGTAGTTCAGAAAGGTTGCATATTCTCGACCTAACTGTATCTCCTCCAAAACGCTTTATCAAAGATACATGAATTTCTGATACCTTTGCATCGGGCTTACAGCCCTGCGAAACTCCTCTCAGTCTCTCGGGTTCCAGCTTTTTCAGGAGTTGCAGGTGCAACTTCTGCTTTTGCAGGATACGACCATCCACTGGAAGGTTAGGCTGATTCTGCTTCACGGCTTCCAGCAACATCAGAGCCAGTTCTATATTATTGAATGTCTCCCAATCTAGTCTCTGACGTATCTCTCGTTCTTTCATAAATTTCTCTACGAAAGATGGTGTATATGCTTCTGGATAAACCGGGTATCGAGTTTTTCCGTTCTGCAAACGTTGGAGATCTAACAGTAGCACATAATTTGCATTATGCTCTCCCCAACTTGCCGACGAAGCTATACTCCGCTTGGTTCGAATAATCATCGACTGGACATGTTTCTCATGGAGTCTGTCACCGCCCTTCTTGATAAAAAGAAGAGAAGCGAGAGACAGCAGGGGCAGAGGGATCACGGTGAGCCACATGTCCGTTCTCAGATAACTCCACATCACACTGGAATATGCTGTTCCGATCACATTACCCAGTTGAAGCATAAAGCCCCAAGTAGCAAACGCTGCACCATGGTTAGTTCTGGGAATATTCTGGCTGATGGTCTCTGTGATACAAGAATTGTTCCCACACAGCGCAATCCCGATCAAAACTCCGGCTAGCAGCATGAGCAGAAGAGAATCTCCCCGCCAGATCGTGACAAGACACAGCACCATGACCAAATTGCTGCCAAGAATCACAGGAAAATAAAATTCTTTCCGGTGATTATCTAACAATCGAGACATGACTGTTAGGTGCAAGGTTGCATTGCTTGCTGTTGCCAAGGCCAATACTAGTCCAGGTTCCCTCAACCAGTAGTTTGCAAACCAAGTCAGAAAGGACACATACGCAGCATTGATACCTAGTCCAGGGAGCGCAAGGAAGAAAGCATCCTTATTCATCATCCCTTTTACATAGGTGACGAAAGACTGCTCGACCTGTACGACTGGATCACTTTGCTGCTCTTTTTTATTTTTGTCCAAAAGGACAAGGCCTGTGAATACCAAGACAACTGCAGCGATTCCCAAAGCAATAACTACTTGCCAGAGGAATGTAGTCGAAGCTAGCCAAACTCCTCCAGCAATCGCAAGACCAGATCCCAAGTAAATGCTTGCATTGCTAATAGCTGTCACACGAGTTTGACGATATGCAACACGTTTCCTCACAACAAGGAAAATCGAATTTACTACGAGGGCGTAGAACATCCCATGCACTACTCGTACTACAGTGAGCACAATGGTACTATGTGTTGCAAAGGGGTACAAACAGAGGATTGCTGCCATAGACGGCAGACTCCACAACAGCAGCTTCTTCTCTCCAATTGTGTCGTTGAGCCTTCCGAAGAAGAGCCGACACAGCATAACCGAGATCAGATAGGCTGTAGTAGTGACACCGGATCCTTCTGTATCCAGTCTGATGTGCAGGGATTGAGCAAGCACATCTTGAATCGCGGCAACTGCGATGACTTGTCCTGCGATCAACAGAACAAAGCCTAGAAACTTTCTTATGAATTCTCCAAGTGATGATATATCTCTCTCTTTTATTCATTTTACTTAATATTCCGCATCTAAGCAAAAAAATACAGGTGCTAACAGCCCCATTTTTGCTTTTCAGCGATATTCCATCCTCTATGAAAAAATCCGAGAAACGAAGCAGCCCCCTCTTTTTTATTAGAGGGGGCTGGTGATCGCCTTTTTCTATATGTTACGCGATCACAAGAGCAGTGGGGTTTTCTTTTTCGTAAGCTTCCACTACTTCTGAGATGTTTACAACTCCCAACAATCCAACAGCGTTAAGTAGATCCGGGATGCGGTACTTAGGTGGAGTGAAATGCATCATTGAGCCACCGTTGGTCACCATTTCCTCAATGATCTCGCTTCCACCATGGTCATGAGACCATTTAGCTTGTTCCCTAACCCTTTCTAGTACATACGCATGCAATTCACCAATTTCGATTACATTGTTGAAACGGCTATGCATAACCATTGCAAACGGTCGCAATTCGTCTGGTTCGAGCTCCTGCAAAAGTTGCAAAAGCAACTCCTGCAGTTGAATGATAGGACCATTGACAGGAAGCTGGCTGTCCTGTAGCTTCACCATCTCCAAGTAAATAAGTGCGTCTTTTACATTCACGATCGTCGATCTCTTGTTCTCTAGGGATGAACCTGATTTGTCTTGATCATGAATGACTCTGGTTACGTGCCAATACTCCTCATTATCTCCAAGCGCCAAACATCCAGCAGCCAATCCTTTAACATAAGCAAGATCAATTGACTTGTGCTGCTCATCGTTTTCATTCACTATACTACTCCTATTCCAGATGAAAAAGAGTGAGACAAGAGACAACGTGAGAAGCGGAATCATCATAGGCCACATATAGCCCCCAAAGTTGCCCCACATCACACTGGAATATGCTGTGCCAATCACACCACCTAGTTGCAGCATGAAGCCAGATGTTCCAAACGCTGCACCCTGTTGCGCAGCGTTTACCCTCTGACTGATCGCTTCTGTGATGCTCAGACTGTTTCCACAGATTGCGATCCCAATTAGGGTTCCAGCAAGGACCATGATGGGCAGAGAATGACCCTTCCAGATCAAGATCACACTCGCAACCATGAGCAAGTTACTGCTTCCCATCAACGGAAAATAGCCCTTGGGGTGTTTCGCAAACCAAGGCATTACTGTCAGTCCTGCGACAGCGTTCCCCAAGGTTGCCATTGCCAGTACGAGATCAGGTTGTTTCGACCAGTAGTTGGTGAACCATGTCAAAAAAGACATGTAAGCAGCATATACGCCCAGCCCTGGAAGTGCTAGGAAAAAAGCATCCTTGCTCACAACCTTTTTGACACCCTCGGCAGCAAACAGACCGCGATACAGGTTTCTCACTTTCTGTCCCAAGGAAACCCAAGCATTGTCGATAAAAGCAATTCCTGTGAATACCAAGACAACAGCGGAAATTCCCATTGCAACGACTACGTGCCAAAGGAAAGCGGTATGCACTAGCCTTAGGGCGACAGGCATAGCCAGCCCTGTTCCTAGGTTAATGCATGTACCAGCAAGGGCGCTTACACGTGCTTGATGATGCTCAGCCACACTTCTGCGAGTCACAAGAAAAACTGTATTAGTGACGAGTGCGAAGGTCATCCCATACAGCACACTAACCACTGCCATTGCCGGCGTGTTCCCCATGGTGAGAGGATACCCACAGAGTGTAACTGCCATCAGGGGCAAGCTCCACAAGAGCAGGCGTTTCTCCCCTACCCGGTCGGTCCACTTTCCAAAGAAAAGTTTTCCGAACATCACCGTCATCAAATAGGATGTCATAACAAGACCGACACCCTCCACACTCAACAAAATATGGAGCGATTGGGCGATAACGGTGATGATCATGGAAACTGCTAGCACCTGTCCCAAGATCAGCAGGATCAGTCCTACTCCTTTGGAAGTAGGTACTCTGGAACTGTTTTGTTTCACGAAAAACTCCAATGGTTGGATGGAAGTCTTTTTTTCATTTTACTTAATCTTCAAGTTATATGCAAAAGATATGAATCAAACAAACCGGCCCCCTCTTGTTTCGAAGAGGGGGCTAGTGATCGCTATTTTATCTATACCGCGATCATCTAAAAAATTCCATTCCCATCAAAAAACCTGCCCTTTGTTTATATTTGAATGTTCAGAATATAATTCTTAAACGGACTGTACCCTTCTCTCTACAAAAGAAAGAAGGGTATAGATTGTGCAGCACGGATCTTTTAGCATTTTATTATTGAACAAGTTCGTGAAACCAACGATCAACTTGTTGTTTTTCATCTTCTGTCATTTCTACAAGAGGAAGCCGAACGGTAGGATGGATTAATCTTTTTTTCGCTAAAGCATATTTGAGAGGTGATGGACTCGAAGTTAGAAATATCCCTTCAAATACAGGTTGATAGCGTTGATGCAGCTTTGCAGCCTTCCGGACATCTCCTGCTAAATAAGCATCGATCATTTCCTTCATTTCCAAACCAATCAGATGGCTTGCAACACTTACAATTCCATCTCCACCAGCTGCAAGTACTGGAAGAGTCAAGCTATCATCTCCACTATATACGACAACATCATCTGGTACAGAAGAGATGACTTTTGTGATTTGAGAGAGATTTCCGCTCGCTTCTTTAATCGCTACTACATTTTTTAATGCTGACAAACGAATCATCGTTTCGGCAGTCATGTTTGTGCTGGTTCTACCCGGAACATTGTATAACATTACTGGTAGTTCGGTTGCATTTGCAATAGCCGCGAAATGTTGGTAGATCCCTTCTTGTGATGGTTTATTGTAATAAGGAACGACTCCCATCACACCATCTACACCTGTTTCAGCAGCTAAACGGGTGAATTGAACCGTTTCAGCAGTGTTGTTACTTCCAACACCAGCGATTATTTTCGCTCTACCTGCTACTTTTTTTACAGTAAAAGAAAAAAGGGCTAACTTTTCATCTTTACTTAAAGTAGGAGATTCTGCTGTGGTGCCAGATACAACAATCGTATCTGTTTCCGTATGAATTAAGTGTTCAATGAGAGCACCCTGAGCATCCCAATCAATCTCTCCATCTGGTGTGAACGGAGTACACATTGCAGTCAAAAGACGTCCAAATAACATGATTTTAACCTCCGTTAGTATTTATGAAGTTCAAACTTCCGATGTAGAGCACGTATCGCTTTAATCATATCATCCCCTGGTACTAGTACCCAGATAGTCGTATGGGAATCTGCTGATTGAAGCACTTTGACATCTTCTTCTGTCAATGCTTCTAATATCTTTGCCATCACTCCTGGTACTCCAGCGATTCCTGCTCCTACAACCGAAACTTTCGCACAAGATGGATACAGTTCAGGTTCTAATCCGATATCCATCAGTAGAGACTTCGCTAAATCACCAAGTGGATCACTAACCGTATATGCGATACTACTTGGAGTCACACTGATAAAATCGACACTGATCCCCTTTGAAGCCATCAGACGAAAAACATCTAAATGTAGATCAAGATTGTCAGATTGTGTAGGAATCCGAATCTGTGTAACATTAGGCATTTGGGTAATACCCGTAATAAGACGATCGGATATTTCCGTCAACCCAACTCGTTCTGGCCTGCTTACAACTAGCGTCCCTATCCCATCCGATAAGGTAGACCTCACTCGAATAGGAACATTCGTCTGCATAGCAATTTCTACTGCACGAGGATGAACCACTTTAGCCCCTTGAAAAGCAAGATTACACATTTCGGTGTAGGTTACCATTTCTAAAGATGTAGCTTCTTCTACAATTCGTGGATCAGCGGTGAGTACTCCATCCACATCGGTAAATATGTCTACATACTCGGCATTTAAAGCTACTCCAAGTGCCGTCGCTGTGGTGTCACTTCCACCTCTACCTAAAGTGGTAATCTCACCATCTGCTGTTTGGCCTTGAAAACCAGCTACAATCGCAACTCTCCCTTGATTTAACTCCTCTTGGAGTCGTTTCGGATTTAAAGAAACAATTTGTGCGTTATTATGCTGGTTATTGGTAATAATGCCCGCTTGTCCACCGGTGAGCACACAATTCTCGATTCCATGATGGATAAGTAAACTGCTCAATACACTGGCTGAAATGATTTCTCCACAACTGAGTAACAGATCTCTTTCTCGTGAGGAGAGGTTCTCCAGTTGTTCTCCTTTTGTCAATTCTAACAGTGTATCAGTTGCGTATGGTTCTCCTTTTCTCCCCATAGCTGAAACGACAACCACTACTCGATAATCTTCTGCTAATGCTTGTTGGATATGATACAACACACGCTCTCTCATTTGAGGTGTTGCAACAGAAGTACCTCCAAACTTCTGTACGATAACTTTCATACTTAACCCCTTCTTATTCGTTGATCCTCTACTAATGCTTCGGCGATTTGTACTGCGTTAGATGCTGCTCCTTTTAACAGATTATCCGATACAATCCACATGTTGAGCCCTTTTGGATGTGCTAGATCTCTGCGCAAACGCCCAACAAATACTTCATCGAACCCTGCGGCATCTAGTGGCATTGGATATTCTTGTTGATCTAGATCGTCTTGCACAATGATTCCTGGGAAATTTTCTAATAGAGAGCGAACATCCGAAAGCTGATAGTTTTCATTCAACTCTACATAAACCGCCTCACTATGTCCTCTATAAACAGGAATGCGAACACAAGTAGGTGTGATGCCAAGGTTATCATCGCCCAATATTTTCTTTGTCTCTTGTACCATTTTCATCTCTTCAAAAGTAAAACCATTTTCCATCCCTACATCAATTTGAGGGATTGCATTAAAAGCGATAGGATAATGTTTATCCAGCTTCCCTACTGGTAAGAGATTGGATACGGGCTCTTCCCCAACAAGCATTGCTGCCGCTTGAGCACGCAACTCTTCAATTGCTTGAGAACCAGCACCAGATACTGCTTGATACGTAGAAACGATAATACGCTCTAATCCATATTTATCCTGTAAAGGTTTTAATGCAACAACCATTTGGATAGTGGAACAATTTGGATTGGCGATAATGCCTTGATGATCAGATAATGCTTCCCGATTCACTTCTGGAACTACCAGAGGCACATTTTCATCCATTCGGAATGCACTGGAATTATCTATTACTATAGCACCACGTTTGACTGCTTCAGGGGCGAGAAATTTACTTACTCCACCACCAGCACTGAACAAAGCGATATCTACACCTTCAAATGAATCTGGTGTAGCTTCTAATACAGTAACTGTTTTTCCTTGAAATTGAACAGTTCCTCCAGCTGATCTCGCAGAAGCTAGTGGAATTAATTTTCCGACCGGAAATTTACGCTTTTCCAAGGATTGTATCATT
Source organism: Shimazuella sp. NTD248 (assembly GCF_059510395.1). Classification (NCBI taxonomy): domain Bacteria; kingdom Bacillati; phylum Bacillota; class Bacilli; order Caryophanales; family Thermoactinomycetaceae; genus Shimazuella; species Shimazuella sp. NTD248. Next base: position 13,650 of record NZ_JCAJZT010000008.1, read on the forward strand.
TGTTGTCCTACTGCTCCAGTCGCTCCTACAACAGCTACGGTATATGTCACAACTTTTTCCTCCTACAAATAAAGGGTAAGTCCCCAGATGGGGACTAATTATTGCTATTTCCTATTATGAGGGGAAGTAGCGATATTTTTCAACTAGTAATGGTTGAAGTTGTTTTCCTTCCATCGCAGCCAAGCATGTATCTGGGATTAAATCCATTCGTGAAACACACGATTTTGGTTTCTTTTCTGGGGCATCTTGCCCAAATGGCACAAAATAAATATCTTTGGCTGCAAGTAATTTAGCGAGATTAGCTGCATTTAATCCAAGCGCATCATTAGTTGAAATCGCCAAAATAACAGGACGGTGGTTTCTCATCATAGCTTTAGCAGCCATAAGTACAGGACCATCTGTTAAGGCATTGGCTAGTCTTGCTAGGCTATTTCCTGTACACGGAGCCACAATATAACAATCTAGTATACCTGAAGGACCTAACGGTTCTGCTTCTTGAATCGTCGTATAAGGATCACGGTCTGTGATATCTCTTATTTTTTTCTTCCAATCTTCTGCTGTTCCAAAGCGGCTGTCTACATTAGCAACAGTATGAGACATGATCGGAATAATATTAGCTCCGAGTTGAACGAGTCTTTCCATCTGCGGAAGTACTTCATCATGAGTACAATGAGAACCTGTTAATCCAAATCCGATTGTTTTCCCTTCTAAACTCATTGTCCTACCTCCTCGGCGATCTCTTCCATTATCAACTGATGAATCGTCGCTGCGATGATTCTACCAGCAGTTTTAGGTGCTACGATACCAGGTAGACTAGGGCACAAAATTGCTTTTAAGCCTCTTTTTTCTGCATAATGATAATCAATTCCACCAGGCTTCGAAGCAATATCAATCATTACAACATCGTGGCGTACACGAGCTAATACAGATGACGTCAACACTTGGGCTGGAATAGTGTTAAAAATAAGTTCAGCTTCCTCTACATAATCTTCCAACTCATGTAGATAAAAAGGAGTTACTCCCATTTCAAAGGCCCTAGCATAGTCCGCAGAATTGGATATCCCCATTTTCACCTGGGCTCCTATGGCTTGAAGAGTACGAGCCAAAGTAATCCCTACTCTTCCTAAACCAAGGACCAAGGTGTTGGAATTATGGATCGTTATGTCTGTGTTTTGAATTGCCATCATCAATGCTCCCTCCACAGTCGGAATGGAGTTATAGATAGCGACGTCATCTCTTTCCATTAACTCTGCACAGGGGATCTGATATTTAGAGCATAATTTTTTCAAATATGGCCTTGCCAAGCCTGTGAAAATCGTGGCATGGCTTGGTAGTGCCTTCATATGCTCCTCCGTTAAAATAAGTGTCTTTGTAGTAAATATACTACTTACTTCCCCTTTGTCATCGGTTCCAATAATCGGAAGGACTACAACATCAGCTCGTGCTAATATCGCTGGTTCAAACTCTTTTTGCATCGTACCGCTAAGTGGAGTTTGTAGGTTGTCAAAACCGATGAGTGTTATGTTTGCTCTCATCTTGATAAAACTTTTTATCACTTCGAGTTGTCTTGCATCTCCACCGATAAAAATAAAATGTTTATTCTTAAGCATCCGCTCAAACCCCTTTCCCCACATGGTGCACTATATTCTTCTGGGGCTTTGCCTGTTACCCATTTGCCTATTTTTACATTTAAGATTCAGAAGAATGCACCCGCTGTTGAACAATAACAAGCTCTGGACCTATTTTTTGGATCGTAGACCAACTTAAGGACAACTCAGGTGTATTTCGCCGGAAAATGGAATTACCAAGTGGCAATATAATCTTTTGTATTTCCCCTGTCTGCTGATCTATCACGAGATCCGAACGATGAAAAGTTCCTAGTTTCTCCCCTGTATCCATATTGACACACTCTTTTTCCACAAACTTACTCCATCTCATTCCTCTCACCTCTTACTCTTAAGTTATGGGACACTAGAGGAGTTCAGAAGTAGGCTGAAAAGAATGCGTAAATCAACAAGGAACCAACGATCGTTGGTTCCTTGTTTGCTTCTTAAATTAAAATCGCTAGGCTTTCTAAATTTAAGTTACCACCATTACTTTAGAGGAAGCTTTTTGTCATGAAGAAATTGTTTCAAATATAACCTTTGAGCATTTGTCAACTTATTTGCCATCATCCCTGTCCACCGATCTTCTCTCTTGCCGCCTGTCCTTTGCTTATAATAATCGGAAATATCACGGTTATAGGAATGAAGTTGTTCATTGATCTTTTCATCTGTTTGATACTCTTCCTCATGATAGATCGCTTCCATTGGCAAACGTTGCTTTTTATCTGTGCGCTTATCTACATAGCCGACACATAATCCAAAAAGCGGGACTACATGATCTGGAGTTTTTAACAGAGCTGTTACATCATATAGTGCATTACGTAATCCTCCAATGTAACAAATACCTAAATCCATGGATTCAGCTGCTAGAGATGCATTCTGTGCTGCCAGGGTAGCATCGACCACACCAACTGTGTATAATTCCGTTGATTCAAGACTTTCTAAAATTCTTCTTTCCTCTATACCTTCTATTTGAGCAGCTAACTGCAAGCGGTGTAAGTCCAAACAGAAAACAAAAAAATGACCGTTTTTCGCTACATATGCTTGATTTCCTGCCAATCTTGCCAACTCGGCTTTCTTGGCAGGATCTTTTATCCCAATAATCGAATAAGCTTGCACAAAACTGGATGTAGAAGCCGCTTGTGCACTTTCTACAATCAGTCTGATCTGCTCCTCACTTAATTCTTTTTCCAAAAAAGAACGGATAGATCTATGATCTAAGATTTTTTTTATTGTTTCATTCATATTTTTAGCTCCAGTTCAGAAATTTAAAATACCACCGTTTGGTGGTATTTCTACTTATCATTTCCAATTGTATCATAACAGAATTCAATCTTCTTTTGCCTCTAGCATATCATCAATCTGACCTTTCATCATTTCCATACCAAATGTAAATACATACATTGTTAAATGAAAGTGAAAATCTTCTACTTCTTCATCTTCTCCATATTGCAAAATAGAGGTAATATCATTGAGATGTGCTTGCGTCAGTAGTGTTTGTATCTTTTTTCCATTTTGTAGGCACCATTGAATAAGTTGGACAATTTGCTTTCGATCATTGGGAGGAAACGATGTTAATTTTTCATGGAGATTAATATCTTCACATGAATGGAGCAAATGCCAAGCTAGATATTTTATGGCTTCCAATGCTTTTCCTCTATCGTTTGCAAAATTATTTCATCTAGAGATACAACATCGATCGTTCTCCCTACTACAAATACACTCCCATTTGCCATATCGAAGATTTCTGTATTTAGAAGATATAATTTGATGGTTTCACCATTCATAAGATGCATTTCGACTTCTTTGTTTCTCAGGTTCTTTTTTGGAACCGATTGGAATTTCTCAAATTTACATCCCATAATTCTCACCCTTCTGAAGTTAATTTACAAAACCAACTTCAACTAGCAGAAATAATCTCATCCCCAAAAAAACTTGCTTTTTTCAGGAAATCCATAAAAATGCGAATAAATTAAGATGAATCCAGTCATTTTCTAGCCCTTATCTTTAGTATAAGAGCTAGAAAATGCAAATTCAATATATTACAAAAACAAGATAATTCTTTTATTCATTATGGTAATTCGAGAAGAAACAGGTTGAAAAATTATATTTGAATGCTAAATTCTCATACTTTATGATAATTTCCAAATTGACAATTAGTCATAATTTAATGATTATAAATAGATAGACCTTGAGAATGGGGTGGTTCATTTTGGATATTCCAAAAATTGGTTTTTATATCCGTAAGGTAAGGAAAGAAAGAGGAATGACATTAGATGATTTAGCTGATCAATATATCCCTCGTGCAACTTTGTCCTCTATCGAACGAGGCATTTCTCGAAATCCTACTAAAATAAACTACCTCCTACGAAAACTAGATATTCATCTTTCCGAACTCACACAACAAGAACATGAGGAGAAAGAAGAAAGATATTTAGATCTCATAACACTAGAGAATAAAATCAATCGCGACCCTGCGGCCGTACTAAAAAAACTAAGTCAACTGCCAGATAAATACCAAGGTTCATTACTCGACTTTTTAAAGGGGCGATGCTATTTCAAGTTAAATCAAAATGAAAAAGCAACAACCTATTTTAAAGAATCTCTGAAAAACTTAGATAGAGAAATTGACTCTACTAGTACGAATTTAAAACCATATTGCTTAAATCATTTAGCCCTCATTGCATTTCACAACCAAAACTACGCTCAAGCCTTACAATTTACCAATGATGGGCTGACATCTTTTGATAGAAACGGAGAACGTAAGTATTTATACACTACCCTATTATCCAATCGTTCTATTTACCTATACAACTTAGGCAGAACCGAAGAAGCTTTGAAAACAATCAAACAAATAAAAGCAGATTCATTTGATTTGGACATGGATACCATTATCGGCATATATGATTTTCAAGCAGAATTAAACTTAAAAATCAAAATGATAGAAGAAGCTTTTGCTTGTGCAAAAAAAGGCTTAGAACTAGCACTTATCAACGATAACTACGAGAGACAACTAGAGTTATATATTACCTTGTCCAATATATATAAGGAGAATAACTACTTAAAACACGCAGAAAAATGCTTGTTAACTGCTATTGGTTTAGAAGATATCATCTCCAAACGCCATCAACTTATTTTGGAAGCTTACCTAAATCTTGGGGTGCTCTATCAAGATCAACAAAAATACCACCTTTCACAAAAAATTTTGAAGAAGGCGATTAGGATTGCGAATAAACAGAATAACATGTTAGAATACACCAAAACAATGCTACATCTTGCAAAAACCTATCAACTAGATACTTCTTACGACCAATCGATTCATTACTATAAGGAGGTACTGCAACACGCAGTTGATCATCCCACAAAACTTGAGACCCTCTCTGGGCTTGCACAAGTTTACCTCCTACTCGGCGATAATGAGAATTATCTTAAATACTCCAAAGAGTATTTTTTTAGTAGCAAGATATCCTGAAAGGAGGATTCTTGATGCGTTATGGGACTCATCCATCTGGAGACTGAAATCATTCCACCCGTTTCCCTTTCGTGATGAAAAGGAAACGGTTTTTGATTACTTCATTTTTTTACATAGAGCATCGTTAACTTGGATGCTATTTGGTACAATAAAGCTACACTTGCCCCACAAGGGGCATCTGAGACCGAAGGATTCATCAAAGATGAGCACTCATATCCTCTTCACAGGTGGCTTTACTGCAAGCCATCAGAAGATGACAGATCTCGGTTCTCGCTTCGAGAGTCGAGGAATTGGGTACACAGCTGTCCAGCTTCCTGGTCACCCGGAAGACATCGAAAGCTCCAATGATTTCCAAGAGCGATTCAAGGCTAGGGTTTTGGCTCGGTACACTGCAACCGACTGGGTAAATAGGGTAGCAACCCACTATCAACTCTTGAACCAGCAGGAAAGTGTAGACCGCATTATCCTCGTCGGACACTCGATGGGCGCATACCTCTCGATCCTCGCTGCTCTGAAGCAAGCAGAGACAAAAACAGGGCTTCAGAAGCTGGCAGGGGTTGCCATGATCAGCACTCCATTCGAGGGGAAGCTCAACAATAAGTACGCCTACTTCCTGAAGCTTGCCAATTTGGCAAACCTCCCTTTCATGGGGGGACGGTTGTTCCACAAGGGGGGAGAATCAGGCTCCAATCAGTACGTCGCACTCAAGAGTGTGCGGGAGCTCGTCCGAGTCATCCGAATGGGGATGGGTGCTCTTTGTGACGTCACTTTCCCGGTTCTCTTGTTCAACTTCGAAGAGGACCCCTCTGTTAAGGTGGAGAGTGCTAAGGCCATCTTGCAGTGTCTTCCTGATCGTATTCGGGAGAAGTCAGACTCGATCATCCTTGCAGGTGATCGACACACCCCGAACAAAGAAGATCAATTGCTCATCGTCAATGAAATCCTGCAGTTCTTCCATGTAGTGTAGAACTGCGGTCTCGGATGGTGGCTGCATCAGCAGTCACCATCCCTGCTTATTTAGAGGTAATACTATAAACCTTTTCATCAGGCACTTGCAGATGATGGGTTTCTTTTTCATTTACAAACTGTCGTTGTTCCTCCACAAAAGCAGATATATCTTCGATTTCCATGATCCATTCCTCTACATATCTCTGCAAGCTTTCCCCTCTTAATCCTAACTGGATCGCTTTCCGTTCTTGTTTTTGACCGAACGGATCGTGGTCAGGGTCCCATTGAAGCCGTACAGAGGATTTTTTTACTGCTTGTCTCCAGTTTTCTTGTGTTTGGTAAGAAGATTGATAGCTGCTGTGCACTGCTGAGTTAACTATATGTTCAAATCCCTCTCGTTTTAAACGAATAGCTAACGTAACTTCTTGATTTGGCTTCGTTCCCCAGCCTGATCGATACATCATCCACAGGAAATTGGGCTTGATCCAAGTCATTCGGTTCATCGAAAATTCTCCGCCAAATGTTTGATGATCAACTGCATAAGAAGCAATTTTTTTGTTATAAGCTTGATATACCGTAATCGATGTTTCATCATAGGCTGCAAGTATATGTTGGCCACTTTCTGGCCATGTTTGTTTTAATGTGAGGTAATTAGCAGTGTTAATAAATCTCATGCTGTCACTCCTTAGCTTGCTCATGGGCACCATTCTACCACTTGAACATAAAAATAGCACCTAAACAGGTGCCATATATCGCGCTTTCAAATTTTGATATTGAACGATGAGTAAATCTAATTCACGACTAATGGGCAAAACGGTAGGATCCAACAATCTACTTGGTTCTCCTTTAACAGATTGATGTAACTTTTTGCGTACTCGCTCCAACTCTTCTTCTAAACGCTTCAATGGACGTGCATCTTCCATGGAAAGATCCCCCTGCCCTAGCATAGAATGGTAAATTGGTAGCTATACACTTCTTCTCTAACATTTGACCCATATTTATCTTCTCTATACTTATACGCCAGTATGTCCAAATCCACCTGCTCCACGAGCAGAACTAACCAATTCTTCTACTTGTTCTAGTTGAACTTTTGCTACCTCTTGAAAAACAAGTTGTGCAATACGATCTCCCCTATTTACGCGAAAGGGTTGATCTCCAAAGTTAACCATGATTACTTTGATTTCTCCACGGTAATCTGCATCGATCGTTCCTGGTGAATTTAACATAGTAATACCATGTTTAAATGCTAGACCACTTCTTGGACGTACTTGAGCTTCTAAGTTTTCTGGCATTGCAATAGAGATCCCAGTAGGAACCAATCTCCACTCCCCAGGTTGTAAAACCAATTCTTCTGTCACAGCAGCACATAGATCAAATCCACTAGCACCACTAGACATTTTCACTGGAAGTGCTAAATCATCATTTCCTGGAACACGACATAATTGAACAGTTAACATGTCTAAATTACTCCTTAAAAAAGTTTATGTAAAAGTTTATGTAATAGTAGGCAATTTTCCATCAGGCGAAATGACAGCCATTGACTTCTCTGAATGAAAAATTTTATTGGCTAATTTATTGACGCTATCTAAGGTCACTTGTTCTACTTTGCCAATAATCTCATCCAAGGAATGATGCTTTTGTAACAACAATTCATTTCGACCTAAACGACTCATTCGATTATTGGTGCTTTCTAATCCCAACATCATACTGCCTTTTAATTGTTCTTGTGCTTTTCTTAGCTCTTCCTCCAAAACTCCCTGAACAGTTAGTTGATGAAGTACATCTGCAATCACATTGCAAACCTCTTGTTCTTGTCCATGCTTCGTACCTGCATAAATCGCAAATAATCCATTATGACGGTGAGAAGAGTGATACGAATAGACGGAATATGCAAGCCCTCTGGCTTCTCGTACTTCTTGAAAAAGACGAGAACTCATATTTCCACCAAGGATATTGTTTAATAAAATAAGAGGATATATTTGAGCATCTTTCACGGAAAGCCCTTGGAATCCAATACAAAGATGCGATTGTTCTGTCGTTTTTTGTTTCGCTATTACTTGTGAAGTAAAGGTAGGAAGGGAATTATCCGATGCTGTATTCTCTCCACGGTGTTGGGAAAAATACTTCTCCACTTGCAAAATAAAATCATCAGGAAGATTTCCTGCAAGAGCTATGACCACGTTATGTGGATTATAATACTGTTCTCGATAAGCAATCAGTTGATCTCGGGTAAAGGAAGATACATTTTCCATCGTGCCAATAACAGGATAACCAAGAGGATGAGTAGAAAAAGAAATTTCCGATAGTATGTCATGGATCAAATCATCTGGTGTATCTTCCACCATCGCTATTTCTTCCAATACAACTTTCTTCTCTTTCTCCATTTCTTGTTCATCAAAGGTGGAGTGAAAAAACATATCGGCTAAAAGATCCAAAGACATTTCAAAATGTTGATCTAACACTTTTGCATAGTAGCATGTCACTTCTTTTGATGTAAACGCATTGACTTGACCGCCAAATTGATCAAAACCTTCTGCGATTTGTTTCGCTGTGCGAGTTGTAGTGCCTTTAAAGAGCATGTGTTCCATGAAATGAGATATACCATTTATAGTTTTTGACTCTCTCTCCGAACCTGCACCAATCCAGATTCCCAAAGCGATGGAACGGACATGAGGAATCTGCTCTGCCACAATGCGTATTCCATTTGTTAACGTATAGGTAATGATGTAAAAAACCCCCTAGCATGCTACTGGCAATGCCAAATTCAAGCAGTATTTTCACTATATCAGATTCACGGAAATCACTCAACGAATATTCATTCGTTTTGTGGATAGAACTTCTGAAACAGTTGCTAGAGCTAACTTTTTTTGTTTAATAGCACGGATCATTCCAGGAAGCGCCGATACGGTTCGATCTGTTGGATGCATCAAAATTAAATTACCAGGCTCTACTTTGAAACCAATCTTTTGCACCATAGAGGAAGAAGAAGTAGTTTTTCGCCAATCAATCGTATCTAGTGTCCATAAAACCGTTCCGAGATGATAGTCACTAGCAATTTGTACCACCCTGTTGTTAAAATCACCACTTGGAGGTGCAAACCATTTACTAGGATGATGAAAAACTTGTTTGATTACTTCTTCTGTTCTGCCAATTTCCCTATTCATTCTATCTACAGGAACTTGGCTCATCATTTGGTGTGTGTACCCATGATTACCTATCTCATGTCCTGCTTTCTCCAACGATAAACCTTCTTGGCGATGACTGTTTAACCATGTACCGTCCAAAAAAAACGTGACTTTTACCTTTTCCTGTTGAAAGATTTGAAGCATCTTTGGTAAATATTCGGTTCCCCAAGCTACATTGACCATTAAGGCTACAGCTTGTTGCTGTTCGTTACCTTTAAAAATGGGTCCAGTCCCTAAGTCTTTTAAATCAACAGCTGGCTTCACAGCTTTATAAACCCATTGAATTTGTTTACTATGGAGCTGCTTTGTCTTTTCATATGTTTTTTCTTTATCAACTATGAAACCATCCAAACCAGGAACTAACTTCCATACACGGTCATTTCGCGCATTAATAGGAGCTTTTTCGTGTTTGGGAGCTTTTTGATCGATTTTTGCTTTTAATTGGATATCATCTGATAAAAATGTTGGAATTGCAGATTGATTACGGATTGCGGATATATATACAAACACTGGAGAATGATAGCAGATAATCGTAACGACAATCAACGTCAAAATACCTATAATATAATAGTTCTTTTTCAAGGCTTGTCATCTCCTCTCTTGACTTACCTTATGAGAAGAGGTATAGATAAATGTTTATATCCAAACTAAAAAGAGACAGATTTACCATTTTGGCATATCTGACTCTCATTATTACTTCGATGCTTCTTTTTTTCTCGCTTCTTCTTCTCTTAGCAATACTTTACGGGAGAGATTCACACGACCTTGGTCATCTATTTCTGTAACTTTTACCATGATTTGATCTCCTACTGAGACCACATCTTGCACTTTTGCAACACGCTCTAAGGCTAGTTGAGAAATATGTACCAAACCTTCTTTGCCTGGGAAAAGCTCCACAAATGCACCGAACTTCTCTACACGCTTCACGGTACCGAGATACGTTTGTCCAACTTCCACTTCCCGAACGAGATCTTCAATTATTTTCTTCGCTTTTTCATTTTGTTCGCTATCAGAGGAAGCAATGTATATCCGACCATCTTGCTCTATATCGATTTTTACAGCTGTTTCCTCGATGATTTTGTTGATCACACGACCACTTGGTCCAATCACATCGCGAATTTTATCTGGATGAATGCGCATGGTCACAATTTTGGGTGCGAATTCTGAAAGCTGCTTACTAGGCTCTTTAATGGTAGCTTCCATATTATCTAAAAGGGTAAGCCTTGCTTTACTTGCTTGTTGAAGCGCTTTTTCTAAAATTGGACGATCGATTCCAGCAATCTTGATATCCATCTGAAGTGCAGTAACACCTTTGCGTGTCCCAGCTACTTTAAAGTCCATATCTCCTAAGTGATCTTCCATTCCTTGAATATCCGTTAAAACACTGACCAACTCTCCTTCTTTCACAAGACCCATTGCAATACCTGCTACAGGTGCTTTAATGGGTACGCCAGCGTGCATGAGTGCAAGAGTTGAAGCACAAATACTCGCTTGAGAAGTAGAGCCATTGGACTCCAATACTTCAGACACCAATCGGATAGTATAAGGAAATTCATCTTCACTTGGAATTACTTGTTCTAACGCACGTTCTCCTAAAGCACCATGTCCAATTTCCCTCCGGCCGGGAGAACGCATTGGTCTTGCTTCTCCAACACTGAAAGGCGGAAAGTTATAATGGTGCATAAAACGTTTCGATTCTTCTAAATCCAATCCATCTAGTATTTGTACATCACCTAAAGCCCCTAATGTACAGATACTCAATACCTGTGTCTGCCCTCTGCGAAATAGACCTGATCCGTGGGTACGTGGTAAGATGTTTATCTCACTAGATAGTGGACGAATTTCATCTGTAGTACGTCCATCTGGTCGCTTGCCTTCTTCTAATATGAGTCGACGCACTTCTTCTTTGACAATCAAATCAAGAGTCTTATGGATATCTTTTTCTTTTTCTGCGTACTCTTCTTCCGAATATTCATTTTGCAATTTTTCTATAACGGATTTCTTCACTTCATCAATTGCTGCTTGACGAGCTTGTTTTTCCACTACTTGAATCGCTGAAATCATTTCCGGCAAAGCTAGGTCACGCACACGACTTTGTACATCTTCAACGATAGTTGCGAGCTCAGGAACCATTTTTTGTTCTCCGCACTTAGCAACTATCTCTTCTTGAATCGCTACTATCTTTTTAATTTCTTCATGCCCCAATAAAATGGCTTCTAGAACAATAGATTCTGGAATTTCCTTTGAACCAGCTTCCACCATATTAATGCCATCTTTTGTTCCAGCAACGACTAAGTGCAAATCTGACTTTTCCATCTGGGAAACAGTTGGATTGATGATTAGTTTTCCATCAACACGCCCTACAATTACACCAGCTATTGGTCCCGCAAAAGGAATGGATGAAATCGAAAGGGCAAGAGACGCACCTATCATCGCAGCGATTTCCGTAGAACAGTCTTGGTCCACGGACATAACTGTTGTCACCACTTGAACTTCATTGCGAAATCCGTCAGGAAATAATGGTCGGATCGGTCTATCAATTAGTCGGCTAGCTAAAATGGCTTTCTCGCTAGGACGCCCTTCCCTTTTGATAAAACCGCCAGGTATTTTTCCGACTGCGTACAATCGCTCTTCATAGTTAACAGTAAGTGGAAAAAAATCCAGTTCTTTAGGCTCTTTTGAAGCAACTACTGTTGCAAGAACCGCAGAATCTCCATATCTCACCATGATTGATGCATTTGCTAAAGCTGCATATTTGCCAATTTCAAATGAAAGTTTTCGTCCTCCAAGCTCTGTTTCAAACAGTTGAGACTCCACTTCATTGCCTCCTTTCAGACGTTTAACAATTTTCTATTCTCGTTTTTATTAGTATTTCCTGCTTTACCAAATTTCAAAAGGTATAAAAAAACGGGGTGTAATACCCCCGCTTTATCTACGTAATCCAAGTTTTTGAATTAGCTCACGGTAACGAGTAACATCCTTATCTTTTAAATAAGTAAGCAAGTTACGACGTTGTCCAACCATCTTGAGCAAACCACGACGTGAGTGGTGGTCTTTTTTGTGATCCCGCAAGTGGGAATTCAACTCGTTGATTCGATGAGTCAAAATCGCTACTTGAACTTCAGGAGATCCAGTATCGTTCTCATGCGTTTTATACTCATTAATAATTTCTCGTTTTTTCTCAAGAGTAATAGTCATCTTTCTTTCACCTCCATAAATTCAGTAAACCCCAATAACCCAGTGTACCGTTGAGGCAAACGGAAAACCGAGTCACGGTTCCTTAGCCATTATAGCGTAAAGAAAGTTCATTGTAAATGTTTGCCGATAAGTCTTCTAAATCAAGATATTTTTCCTATCATCGAGGGAAATATCTTGATCTGATAACCATTGTGTTGCATTGGTGCGATCCAATTCAATTTGTTCTACAAGAGACTTTATGGAGGAGAACTTCGCTTCTTTTCTTAAATAGTGCAGTAGTTCTACCTGTAATACTTCACCATAAAGATCCAAATGGGGGGATTGATCAAAGAGATGCACTTCCAATTTGGTTTTTACGGCTGATTTGTCAAATGTAGGTCGCACACCAACATTCATTACCCCATATCCTACCGATTCTTTGAAATATGCCCTTACAACATAAACACCGTGAACGGGAAGATAATAGGGTTGATTGGGCTCTACATTTGCCGTAGGGAAACCAATTTGCCGACCCCGTTTATCTCCATGTACAACTTCACCCTGAATACGGTATGGTCTACCTAAAAGATCATTAGCTAGAGAAATGTCACCTGAAGACAAGGCATTTTTCGTTCTAGTACTGCTGACTGCCTGATCCCCCATAATTATAGGATCAACAATCTTCACATCAAACAAACCTTCTCCTAATTTCATCAAATCATTAGCTGTACCTAATCCCCGATGACCAAAAGTAAAATTAAAACCTGTAGTCACAGCCGATACATTCAATGGTACTAAAACATCGGAAATAAATTTTTCTTTTTCTAAATTGGCAAATGATTGATTAAAGGTAACTACATACACTTGTTCTATACCAAGTTGCTCCAACTGATACAGTTTTTCTTTTAATGGTGTAAGATAGCCCATAAAAGTAGTATTCCCAAGCACTTCTCTCGGGTGAGGAGAAAAAGTCATGACCGCAGGAGGGATATTTAATTTTTTTGCTTTGGAAATTGCCTTTTTAATTACAGCCTGATGTCCCAAATGTAGTCCATCAAAAAAACCAATAGCTAAGCTAGTTGATTCGGCAGGAATTGGTTTAGCATCAAATGGGTACGTAATTTCTATCGTTTTCATTATTCATGCACATCCCGAAATACTTTTACTGGTCTTAATTCTTGATGATGGATCTCGTAAATTGCATAAAATTTACCTGTTTCATCATACATGCGAACCATAGTAGAGCTGGAACTATCTAATGTAGCATCCCAATCAAATACATTTCCATCTAGTACACGTTTTCCATCTTCTTGACTGACTACAACTGCTGGTAGATGACAGAGTGCTTCATCCATAGCAACTAAAGTATCAGAAAACAGGCCATGATCTTTTGCCGTGTCCAACTCATCAAATGTATAGCAATCAGCGATTTGAAAAGGACCACTCTGCACTCTTGTCAACTTGCTCATATGTGCTGGATAACCCATAAATTTGCCGATATCCACACATAACGTACGAATGTAAGTCCCCTTTGAACAAGTAACATCGAAAGAAAACATAGGATGATCTTTTGAGTCGATCTGCTTAATATCCAATTGATATATAGTTACACATCTGGATGGTCGTTCTATCACTTTTCCTTTTCGAGCAAGTTCATACAATCTCTCCCCTTTTATTTTCACTGCTGAATACATGGGAGGAACTTGTTCAATCTCGCCTCGGAAATGCTCTATAACTTTTTCCAATGGAAACAAATCAGTTGTAACTTCCACTTGTTCCATAATAGTCCCTGTTTGATCTTCTGTATCGGTAGAGACACCAAGGACCATCGTTCCTGTATAACGTTTTGGTAAATCTTGAATATACTCAACAAGTCTAGTAGCTTGTCCTAAACAAATTGGTAGTACACCTTCTACTTCTGGATCAAGCGTTCCAGTGTGTCCTACTCGTTTTTGACCGGCCAATCTTCGAATACGCCCTACAACATCATGAGATGTAAGCCCTTTTGGTTTCCATACAGGTATAATACCATGCAATGTCATTCATTCACGCCCTCAAAAGCTTCCGTCATTTTCTCTAGTACTTTATGAATTACTTCGTTCATTGTCCCTTTGACCGTGCAACCAGCTGCTCTAGCATGGCCACCGCCACCTAGCGAAAGAGCTACTTGAGATACATCGATAATATTACGAGAACGCATGCTTACTTTTATATGGTGTTCATCTATGGGTCGAAAAAGAATACCTACATCTACCCCTTCTATATTTCGAGCTAGATTAACCAATCCATCGTTATCTTCTTCTTCTGAAGTAAGATAGGCTACTTTTCCATCAAGTACAATCTGCATTGTCCCTAGAGCTTCTTTTAATTGTGCCAAATATCGTACACTAATGGACTCCAACAAACGATCCGCAAGTTCATAGGAGTCTGCACCAGCCTCTAGTAAATTAGCTGCAATTCGTAATACATTCGGTGATGTATTGGAATAGCGAAATCCACCTGTATCGGTCAATAAACCAGCATAAAGAACGGTAGCTAATTGCTTGGATATAGGAATATCTAGATATGCAGCCCAGTCATACAAAATTTCTACTGTCGCAGCTGCGTCTGCTTTCACAATATTAATGGTGCCGAATTGGTCATTTGTTGCATGATGATCAATGTTGATAATGATTGGATCATCGGCAAAAAGCTGCTGACATTCCCCAATACGGGAAATATCAGCAGCATCAACTGTAACAATAACAGAAAAACGTTTTTTTACTTGAGACGATAACTGAATAAGCTCTGTCCCTGGCAAAAAAGCGAGTTTTTCAGGAACAGGCGATTCATTTACAAGTGACACCGAAATACCAAGTGATTTTGCTATTAATCCCATTGCTAATGTAGAACCAATAGCGTCTCCATCTGGATTCACATGTGAAACCACTAGGATTTGACTAGCATTTTTAAGTGTTTGAGTAGCACTTGTCCAGTCTAAC
This sequence comes from Shimazuella sp. NTD248, assembly GCF_059510395.1. Taxonomy (NCBI): domain Bacteria; kingdom Bacillati; phylum Bacillota; class Bacilli; order Caryophanales; family Thermoactinomycetaceae; genus Shimazuella; species Shimazuella sp. NTD248. The sequence goes on from NZ_JCAJZT010000008.1 coordinate 29,017, forward strand.
ATAAACCGTTTCTCCTAATCTTCGTCTCGTACATCATGAAGCAATCGCGTAATTTGATCACTATGATCAAGTGAATGATCAATAGAAAACTGGATATCAGGTACATGTCTGAGTTGTACCCGACGTCCTACTTCAGAGCGAATAAAACCTTTTGCTTTTTCTAATGCCGCAATTGATTCATCTTTCTCCGATTGGCTTCCTAAGATACTCACATAAACTTTTGCAAGTTGCAGATCACCACTCATCTCTACTGCTGTCACGGTAACAAAACCGATTCGAGGATCTTTTATTTCCTGTTGAATAATTTGGCTAAGCTCTTTTTTGATCTGTTCGCCAACGCGGCTCACACGGATGCGTGCCAAGGGCGACACCTCCTACACAAAAGTGATGTCAATATGAAAGATCATCATTTCATCTGTCGCTTCTAAAAGTTTTAAAGCGAGCTGAAGCTCCTTTTCCACCACATGCTTAGTTGTTGCTACCCCAACAATGGCAAGCTCAAACACTTGGCGATCATCTTGTCTTCCAACTTCTGAAACGGAAAGATTCCATTTGTTCTTGATACGAGTAAGTACAGACTGTAGCACTCTTCTCTTGTCTTTAAGCGAGAGGGAAGTGGGGATTTTTCCATCACACGTCAATAATCCAATAAACAATTACGTACGCGCTACCTCTTCAATGACGTAAACCTCGATCAAGTCCCCTTCTTTCATATCATTATAACCTTCTAATGTAATACCACATTCATAACCTTGTGCAACTTCTTTTGCATCATCTTTAAAGCGTTTCAAGGTATCCAGATTACCTTCATGGACAACAATGCCATCACGAATCAGTCTTGCTTTTCCATCACGTACTACTTTGCCTTCGATCACATAACACCCTGCAATCGTACCGACACGTGAAACTTTAAAGATTTGTCTCACTTCAGCTGTACCTACTACTTTTTCCTCATACTCTGGGTCTAATAAGCCTTTCATTGCAGCTTCAATTTCTTCTATTGCTTTGTAAATAACTCGATGTAAGCGAACTTCTACTTTTTCTTGTTCAGCAGTTGCCCGAGCATTTGGTTCTGGACGTACATTAAAGCCAATAATGATCGCATTAGAAGCAGAGGCGAGAATCACATCTGATTCGGTTATAGCCCCGACAGCAGTATGAATGATTTTCACTCGAGCTCCTTCGATATCAATCTTTTCTAAGGAACCTTTCATTGCTTCAGCAGATCCATGTACGTCTGCTTTAATAATAACATTTAATTCCTTCACTTCGCCCTCTTGAATTTGTTTAAACAAATCATCAAGGGTTACACGTGACCGCGCACCACGCTCTTCTTCTCGTTGTTTTTGGTTCCGTTTATCAGCTATAGCTCGACCTTTTTTCTCATCATCAAATATTATAAAGGGATCCCCTGCATTTGGGACATCTGGGAGACCTAAAATTTCAACAGGCATGGAAGGCGGCGCTGCTTTGACTCGACGGCCATGATCGTTGATCATTGCTCGGATTTTGCCAAAATAATTTCCTGCGACGATTCCGTCTCCCACCTTTAGGGTACCATTTTGGATAAGTACAGTAGCAACAGCACCTCGTCCTTTATCCAGCTCTGCTTCGATAACAACACCTCGAGCACGTTTATCTGGATTTGCTCGTAACTCTTGTACTTCTGATACTAATAGTATCATCTCCAGAAGATCTTCCATACCTTCTCCGTTTATGGCAGATACAGGGACAAATATGGTGTCTCCTCCCCAATCTTCTGGTACCAATCCATACTCGGTTAACTGTTGTTTGATACGATCCGGATTTGCATCTAGTTTATCCATTTTGTTGACAGCTACTATTATGGGAACATTTGCAGCTTTAGCATGATTAATCGCCTCAACTGTTTGTGGCATTACCCCATCATCCGCAGCAACAACAAGAATGGTAATATCCGTAACTTCCGCGCCTCGAGCACGCATCGTTGTGAATGCAGCATGCCCAGGGGTATCTAGAAATGTAATTTTCTTACCATTAATTTCCACTTGATAAGCACCAATATGCTGAGTAATCCCTCCTGCTTCCCCGGAGGTTACATTCGTACTTCTAATTTTATCCAATAAAGTTGTTTTTCCATGGTCTACATGCCCCATGATCGTTACAACAGGAGGACGTTCTAAAAGATTTTCTTCTGAATCTACTTCTTCAATCTCTTCGATATTCGATTCATCAAATTCCTCTTTATAGATCACTTCAACTCCAAATTCCTCTGCTACTAGTGACATTGTTTCTACATCGATTTCTTGGTTAATCGTCGCCATAACACCAATTGGAATTAGTTTGCGGATTACTTCAGATCCTTCTTTTCTCAATAACTTGGCAAATTCTCCAACAGAAAGAGGACCAGATACAGTGATTTCTTTTGGCAATACTGGTGCTTGTTTTTCCCTGTTTTGTGATCTTTTATCATTTCTTTTGCGATTTCCTTTTCCTCTTGGGCCTTTCCCTTTGGAAAAAGAATTGTTACTACGTGTTTGCTTATTTTTTTTAATTGGCTCTTGGTTCGCTCGAGAAGAAGGTTGGCCTTTTTCTTGTATTTCTTCTTGAGAATAATTGTTTGTTTGTTCCATAGACTTCGCCGCCCCATGTTGTACAGTTTGTTTCTGACTTTTCGGTTTCTCCTGTTTTGCAGTTGTAGACCCCTGTTTTAATTTCGTTACAAACTCTTCCACTTTTTTTGTTGCAGTTTCGTCCATGATACTCATGTGGTTATTTACAGGAATGCCTACTTTTTCTAATATGTTTAAAACTTCTTTACTACTCATATCTTTCTCTTTGGCATACTCATATACACGGATTTTCGTCATCCGTTCACCCCCATTAGTTACGTAACGAGCCCCCTTAACATCTGACAGAAACCTACATCTGTAACTGCCATTACGACTCGTTCTCCTTTTCCTACCGCAGCCCCAAGCTCATATCTTGTGCCTGCTTGTAACAAAGGCACTTGATAAGAACTACACTTATCTGTGAACTTTTTTGTTGTATTTTTACCTGCATCAGTAGCTAAAATAACCAATTTAGCTTGACCATTTCGTACAGATTGAAGAACAAACTCTTCTCCCAGAGTTAACTTGCGTGCTCGCTGTGCTAGACCTAACACTTGAAAGAAATTATTCTTCATGTGAAACTCCCTCTGCATACTCCCTAAGTTGATCATACAAAGCAGAATCAATTTTTGTTTGAAAAACGCGCTCTAACGCTTTTTTCTTTTGAGCCAAATCAATATATTCGACTTTTGCGCATAGATAAGCACCTCGCCCAGACTTCTTGCCTGTCGGATCAATCAATACTTCATTTTCGGGTGTTCTCACTACACGGATAAGACTTTTTTTAGGAAACATTTCTTGAGAGACAATACATTTTCGCATTGGAATTTTTTTCTTTTTCACTCGATCTCATCCTCAGAAATAGCAGGTGTAAATTCTATTCCTGCTTCAGACTCACTCTTGATGTCTATTTTCCAATTGGTAAGTTTAGCAGCTAAACGAGCATTTTGTCCTTCTTTTCCAATAGCTAATGATAACTGGTGATCAGGAACAACTACTCTTGCCATCTTTTCCTCTTCAAAAATTTCCACGGAAGTTACTTTAGATGGACTCAAACTAGATGCTATCCACTCAGTCAAATCATCAGAAAAACGAATAATGTCTATCTTTTCTCCACGAAGCTCATTGACGATTGTTTGAACACGAACTCCTTTATGACCTACACATGCTCCAACAGCGTCTACATTGGGGTCCCGTGAAGTCACTGCAACTTTTGATCGCTGGCCTGCTTCACGTGCAATGGATTTGATTTCAATTACACCATCAAAAATTTCAGGAACTTCTAATTCAAACAGACGTTTTAATAAACCTGGATGTGTACGAGATACAAAAATTTGTGGACCTTTGGTTGATTTTTCTACTTTCGTGATGAACGTCTTTACACGATCACCGTGTTTAAATCGTTCACCTGGCATAGTTTCTGAATGAGGTAATAATGCTTCCACTCTACCCAAATCAATAAAATAGTTACGATTATCTGAGCGCTGCACAATTCCAGTTACAATATCTTCTTCTCTATCAATAAAATTAGAGTAGATGATATTTCTTTCTGCCTCTCGAATACGTTGTGTTACTACTTGTTTTGCTGTTTGTGCTGCAATACGTCCAAAATCGGCAGGAGTTACTTCGATTTCCACAACATCATCTAACGCATAGTTAGGATTGATTTCTTTTGCTGCTTCTAAGGAAATCTCTAGACGAGGGTCCAATGCTTCCTCTACAACATTTTTACGTGCAAACACACGAACTCTACCAGACTCTCTGTTAATATCCACTCTTACATTTTGAGCAGAATGGAAATTTCGTTTATACCCAGATATTAATGCTGCTTCAATTGCGTCGATCAAGATATCCTTGCTGATACCTTTTTCTTTCTCTAGTTGACCGAGCGCTTCGATGAACTCCGCATTCACCGGCATAATCCTCCCTTCATCATGAAAAAACCACGCTTAGTCTAGCACTTGCTATTTTATTTCGAGGAATTACCTGTGATGCAACTACAACTTCATCAGGTGTAACATTTTCAAGTATCCCTTCGAACTTACGCTGGCCATCAATAGGTTCATATGTACTAACGTGGATATTTTTTCCAATTGCTTTTTGATAATCGGATTCTTTTTTCAATGGTCTCTCTGCACCTGGTGAAGAAACTTCCAAATAGTAGTTTCCAGGGATTGGATCATTTTCATCTAATGCTAAACTAAGCTGTTCACTAACTTTAGCACAATCGTCCAAATCGACTGGTTTGTTAATCCCATCGATAAAAACTCTCAAAAACCAATTCGACCCTTCTTTTTTATATTCCACTTCTACCAATTCCAGTTCTAAAGATTGGAGGAGTGGAACGGCAATTTTTTCTACTTGCTCTACAACTTGTCGACTCAAGAATACTACCTCCATAAGTAGCTTTTAAAATGCAAAGAGTGGGTGTTTACCCACTCTTTCATAGGAGCCTATCTAAAATCACCATTCCCTAGAAAAGCACTCCACCTGAAGTGTTTCTATAAGGTGAAGAATTTCACATCTGCAAAAACAAATGTAGTTAATGTGTGTAGTATTGCCAAAAAGATTATAACACAATCAGATTTTTAAAACTACCTAATTTTTAGTGTCTTTTTTCGATTCCTATTCATTGAGACTCCTATTTGCAAAAAAATCGTATAGAAGAATAAATAGCGCTTCCATTTTATTTAAAAAAAAAGAGGAGGATGACTCCTGCCTCTTGGTTGATAAAAAAAGGAAAGAACTATGTTGTTTTTATTAATTCCGATTGTATGATATACCGCTTTGGAGCGGGACCAATCCAGTTAAAAGGATAACAAGTAGTAAGGGTTAGGATCTGCTTTCCTTTATGAGAGACTATAACGGTTCGATCATTAGCATCTACTATCCACATTTTTACGATTTTATAAGTAAAAACACCTGCACTGGTCTTAGTAACCAATTGGTCACCAATCTTCAGTTTACCCACATTGCGAAATACCGTATCTCTATGACCACTTAAAACGGAGTTATCCTTCTCACCCGGAAGTACACTTTGCGCAAAGTGACCTACACCTTTTTCCAATTCATCTGGATCTGTACCTTCAATGATAGGCAAACTGGCACTTAGTTTAGGAATGATAAGATCCCCAACCTTTTCACCAGTTTTGGGTCGGGTCGGATATAAAATTCGCTTATCCACATTTGTTTGATTTTTTGCTTCTGCCATTACTTTGTCGATATCCGACTTATTGACCGAACTGCCGATAAACATTTGAGGTACGTATGCGAATAGGGAATAGCACATCAGGCACACTCCTGCTGCCATCAACAAGAGTGGTATTTTTTTCATGTTCTACATTTTCACTTTTTTACGAAGAACTAGGCCTAGAAAAGCAAGACCTGCACCAATCAATCCAGCAAGTGGTAAAGGAGTAGCTGTCTTTGGTAATTCTCCACCATTAACGGTAGTAGGTTGATCTGAAGTTGTATCAGAAACAGTGGTAGAATTAGCAGAGGTATTGCTATTTTGCGCAACTACAACAGGTGTGTTTGTGCTTGGTGCATCTACCCCACCATTATTTTCAGGAGAATCTACACCACCGTTATCGGTGCTTCCGCCATTATTGGTAGTTCCGCCATTGTCAGTAGTTCCGCCATTGTCAGTAGTTCCACCGTTGTCGGTAGTTCCACCATTATTGGTAGTTCCACCATTGTCGGTAGTTCCGCCATTGTCAGTAGTTCCACCATTGTCAGTAGTTCCACCATTGTCAGTAGTTCCGCCATTGTCGGTAGTTCCACCATTGTCGGTACTTCCACCATTGTCGGTACTTCCACCATTGTCAGTAGTTCCACCATTGTCAGTAGTTCCACCATTGTCAGTAGTTCCACCATTGTCAGTAGTTCCGCCATTGTCGGTACTTCCACCATTGTCGGTACTTCCACCATTGTCGGTACTTCCACCATTGTCGGTACTTCCACCATTGTCGGTACTTCCACCATTGTCGGTACTTCCACCATTGTCGGTACTTCCACCATTGTCGGTACTTCCGCCGTTGTCGGTGCTTCCACCATTGTCTCCGTTTTCATCACAATCAACGCCTGTGCATGGTGGCTTACCATCATCGGTACCAGGAACTTGAATTTTTACTTTTGCATCTAAATCTACTAAATTTTTGTTCGCCGCTAATGCTGCTGGACTTAAAGCAAAAACGGATAAACCTAGAACAAAAAAGCCTGTTGCTACTTTTTTCTTCAAATATAATCAACCTTTCCTTTTGTTCTATTCCCTTTTTCAACCATAAATGTATGGAATACTTTTCTTTATCTGTCTATTCTCATCTTAGTGTTCAGAGAAATCAGTGTCAATTGAAATAATCAATGTTTAATAAATTTGTTATAAGTTACAACTTTTTCAGATAGAACATGAATAGCTTCCCTTCAAAACCTTAGGCCTTTTTTAAAATTTGGCCAAATAACCTATCCAACAAAATAATGCAATTTTAATAAAGAAAATAAAAACACTCTCTATTAGAATTTATCATTTCCTACCACTTCATCAGCAACAATATACAATCTTATTTCCAAAAAAGTTGCTAAAATGACCATAGAGAAAACAATTTGTATAATTAAGTTTCAAAAAGTATCATGCCTAAAAAGCAATATTTAGTACAAAAAGGATAAATCATTGAATCTAATTCATTGGTACCTGAGTCCTACCATATAAAACCCCTTCTCTAAAAAAGAAAAGGGGCTTGATCAATTATTTTTTCATTATATCTAAAAGCTCTTCCACACTAAGTTCTTGACTTTCACCAGTACGACGAAACTTTAGTTCCACTATATCATCCTCAGCTTTTGACCCCACCACAATTCGTTTGGGAATACCAATTAAATCTGCATCTTTAAATTTAACTCCAGCTCTCTCTGGACGATCATCAAATAAAACTTCAATACCTGCTTGCATCAATTGTCGATATAGCTTTTCGGCTAGCTCACTTTGGTTTTTATCTTTCATATTTACTGCAATAAGATGTACTGCATATGGAGCAATAGATTCCGGCCAAATGATTCCACCATCATCATGATGTTGTTCTACGACAGCAGAGAGTGTTCGAGATATACCAATTCCATAGCAACCCATAATATAGGTTTGTTCCCGACCATTCTCATCGAGAAAAGTACCTCTCATAGCATCACTGTACTTAGTACCTAGTTTGAAGATATGTCCAACTTCAACACCTTTTTGAAAGCGGATTGTCCCTTTGCATCGCGGACATTTGTCTCCTTCTTCCACAGTACGCAAATCTGCATACTTGCTAACTTCAAAATCTCTTCCCTCTACGGCATGTAAAAAATGATAGTCTGTCTCATTAGCTCCAATATGCCATTCATCAAATCCGCGTAGAGCAAAATCTGCAAGAATAGTTATTTTTTCATTTACATGGACTGGCCCAAGTGAACCTGGGGTTGCACCAGTAACTTTATAGATGGTTGCTTCATCTGCTAAAGAACATGTTATTGCTTCTAATACATTTTTCACTTTTACTTCATTTACTTCATGGTCTCCACGAACCAAAACCATCACAGGCTTATCATCTACAATAAATAATAAAGTTTTTACTAGAGAACTCGGAGCAACTTGAAGATATGATGCAAGTTGATCAATTGTTTTTATGTTTGGTGTATAGATTTTCTCCATTGCTTGAACATCTTGCTTCTCTGAACGAATAACATCATCTATCATAATCTCAGCCATTTCAATATTCGCAGAGTAATCACAAGATGTACAAATCGCGATCTTATCTTCGCCGGCCTCAGAGAACACCATAAATTCGTGGGTTCCCTTTCCACCTATAGATCCTGAATCCGCCTCAACCGCTCCAAACTCCAGCCCGCATCTGGTAAAAATATTGACATATGCTTGATACATATCCTTATAAGTTTCATCTAGCGACTTGTGATCAGCATGAAAAGAATATGCATCTTTCATAATAAATTCTCTACCGCGTAATAGCCCTGAACGAGGACGCTTTTCATCACGAAATTTGGTTTGAATCTGATAAAGTGTCATCGGTAACTTTTTGTATGAGTTTACTTCTTTACGGAGTAAATCGGTTATGGTTTCTTCATGAGTCGGACCAAGAATAAAATTGCGCTCATGACGATCTTGTAATTTCACTAATTCTGGACCATATGTATCATATCGTCCAGATTCTTGCCATAGTTCAGCTGGATTGAGAGCAGGCATTAGTAGTTCTTGTGAACCAATCCGATCCATTTCTTCTCGAACAATCTTAGAAATTTTTTGCAATACTCGTTGGGCTAATGGCAAATAATTATACACTCCTGCTGCCACTTGGCGAATATAACCAGCACGGAGCAATAATTGATGGCTGATCATTTCTGCTTCCGCAACACTCCTAAGTGTAGGGATAAGTGCAGTCTTCTGTCTCAAAATCCTTCCTCTTCTCTAGGTAAAAAATATTTTTACTATATCGTTGTATGTTACAAAAATCATTAGCATCATTAACATTGCAAACCCTACAAAGTGAACTAAACTCTCTTTGTTTGGATTGATAGGCCGTCCTCTCAATCCCTCTATAATAATAAAGAAAAGACGACTTCCATCTAATGCAGGAATAGGAAGTAGGTTGAAAATCCCAAGATTTAAGCTAAGAAGAGCTGTCCATTTAATCAGAGCGATAAATCCAGCATCAGCTGCTTTCCCTGTCAAATAACCCATCTGCGCTGGTCCACCTAGACTTTTGACTGATATCTGACCTGTTACTAAACTCCGGAAACCATCTAGTATCACTACTGACCAATTATAGGTCTGTTTAAATCCTTCCTGAATGGTTTCACCAAATGTAGCTTTTCGTTTCATTTGTCTTTCATCAAATGTTGTCCCAATTATATAAACATCACCTTGTTTCTTAGGGGCAATATTTAGATGCAATTCTTGATTTCCACGTTTAATTAGGAAAGGTACAGGTTTTCCTTTTGAATTGACCAATTGGATACGAAGCATATCTATTGTACTGACACGCTGACCATTAACAGATTCAATAAGATCTCCTTGTTTTAACCCTGCTTTTTGAGCAGGCGAGTCTTTCGTCACGGTATGAATAGGAAGTTTTGCCTCTATACCCGTAACGGATGTATAAATCCCAAAAAGGATAATCGTCAAAATAATATTAAATACAGGTCCAGCCAAGATGGTTAGTGCTTTTTGTCCGACTGTTTTAGAGCTAAATTGACGATCAAGTGGAGCAATTTGCATCTCATTTGATTTGCTCAGATGAATAAATGCTTCACGATGCAAGGCATAACGTACTTGTTCTCCTGTTTCCAATCGAACAGTAAGAAATAGATCTTTTTCTGTATCCATTTCCACTAAGGTACCCGAAATCATTTTTTCTGCTTGGTCTGGTTTGAACATCCAAATATCTTTAACCAACTCATTTTGGAAATCCAAATAAAGTGTTGATTCTGGCTTGATATCAATGATCTCTGGATCTTCTCCCGCCATACGAACAAATCCACCTAAAGGTAATAGGCGTATGGCATATAGTGTTTCTCCTTTTCTTCTTGAGAAAACAACAGGACCAAAACCAATTGCAAATTCACGTACCAATATTCCAGCTCTTTTTGCAAACAGAAAATGACCAAGTTCGTGCACAAACACCAATACACTCAAAACCAAAACAAATGAAATAACAGTTTGCAATACGTGCACCAACACCACCACCTATAGGGTTAATTGACGAGCAAATTCACGTGCCCACTGGTCTGCATGTTGAATGTCTTCTAGTTGTGGGTTATTGATAGATACATGTTTACTTAGTGTTCTTTCTATCATAGCCTCTATTCCTAAAAAAGGGATAGATTTATTTAAAAATTTCTCGACAGCAATCTCATTTGCAGCATTTAAAACAGTAGGCACTGTTCCTCCAGCCTTACCAGCTTCAAAAGCCATCTCTAAACAAGGAAAACGAGAATAATCTGGTTTTACAAATGTAAGCTGTCCGATTTCACTCAAAGACAAGGAAGGCATTGCAAGTGACAATCTTTTAGGATAAGACAGTGCGTACTGAATAGGTACTTTCATATCATGTATACCTAACTGCGCCATCACCGCCCCATCTTGGAATTCAACCATCGAATGAATAATGCTTTGAGGGTGAACTAGCACATCGATCTGTTCATAAGGACAAGAAAACAGCCAATGTGCCTCCATTACTTCTAATCCTTTGTTCATCAAAGTAGCAGTATCAATGGTAACCTTAGCTCCCATTGCCCAGTTTGGATGTTTTAAAGCCATCTCAGGAGTAGCATCTGCTAGCTGTTCTCTTGAAAAATCACGAAATGCTCCTCCAGAAGCTGTTAATATTAACTTTTTAACATCTTCTCTTCTCTCCCCATTTAAACACTGAAATATGGCAGAGTGTTCACTATCAATCGGTAAAATATCTATCTTATTTTTTTTAGCGAGATCCATCACAAGATGACCAGCTGTAACTAATGATTCTTTGTTGGCAAGACCGATCTTTTTACCTGCCTCGATTGCAGCTAAAGTAGGTTCTAATCCTCTACTACCAACGAGAGAGGATACAACATAAGTCGAATCTGGATGCGTTGCCACTTCTAATAAACCCTTATCTCCCCATACCACTTTGATTGTATCAGGAATTTCTCTAGCTACTCTATCGGCCAATTCTTTTGTAGACATGGAAATTAATTTAGGCCGAAAAAATTGTGCCTGATAGATCATTTCTTCAATGTTACTACCAGCAGCTAGAGCAACCACTTGAAATTGTTCTGGATGCTGCTTAACTACATTTAGCGTACTGGTTCCAATAGATCCAGTTGAACCTAAGATAGATATTTTTTCTAACATCTATGTTCTCCTTTTACATTCCCATTAAATATCTTCTCTCTAAAAAAAACCAGTAAAGATATGAAGAATAAGATAAGTGAAAATTAAACTATCAAACCGATCGAGAATACCTCCATGTCCTGGAAGAATCCGACCTGAATCTTTTGTCCCAGTGGTCCTCTTAATAGCAGATTCAACTAAATCTCCTAGTTGCCCTACTACCGAAATAAGGAATCCTAATCCTATCGCAGATTCAATTGACCAAATCTGCGGGAACAGATACCCAAAAATGCCACTAACTACTAAACCAACTAATACTCCGCCAGCAGAACCCTCAATGGTTTTATTAGGACTAATCGAAGGCCATAGCTTGTGTTTACCCAAACTTTTTCCAGTAAAATACGCACCTGTATCGTTAGCCCAAATGATTAACAATATAAACAATGCCCATAAAAAACCATTCGGATGCCAAATAATATTAATCATATATGAAAAACCAAGACCTATGTATATCGTACCAATAAATAAGTGCGCCATTTGATAAATATCAAACTGATTACGAGAAAATACCAATAAAGCAAGAAATACAACCAAAATAAGAATTAACATATTTTCACTATGTAACAAGGCAATAGACTCTAACCTTAATTGCGTCCGTAATCCAGCGACAATAATCAAGAAAACGAACACCAACCCAAGGATTACTTGGGGTTTACGGTATGAATATCCGAACAGACGACAGTATTCCAAAAAACAGATGGATGCCAGTATCCAAATGAATGTAGAATACCACCAAGAGCCTAGCCATAATGCGAGCAAAAAGAAACCTGCTCCTAGTACTCCTGAAATGATGCGTTCTTTCATAATTGCCGACAGGATAACCACCTTATGACGTTGGTGTAGAGGAATGTCGGGATTTCTCAGTTTTTAACCGAGAGCAACTATCCTCCCCTGTCCTACCTCCCTTACAGGAATTGCAAAATACAAATCCATTAGATATGGCAGAATCATAATGTCACGATTCGCTATTTTCCAACTTAATAATGTTACCCTTTTTAGAGAGATCCATATCGTCTCGATCTCCGTTGATATTCCTTTATTGCTTCAAAGAACATCTCTTTCGAAAAATCAGGCCAGAGTGCTTCTGTAAACCAAAACTCACTATAAGCAATTTGCCAGAGCAAAAAATTACTTATTCGAATCTCGCCACTAGATCGGATCACCAAGTCTGGATCAGGCAATCCCTTAGTAAGCAAGCGTTCACTGACTACTTGTTCAGATATGTCTTCTTTACTAATATTTCCCAATTCAACGTCATCTATAATCTGTTGGATCATGGAAAGAATTTCATCACGCGAACCATAGTTGATTGCAAAGTTTAAAATCATACCTGTATTGTGTTTGGTTTTATCCTCAAATTTCGTTAGAGCTTCCTGAGTAAAATTGGGGGTTTGTCGTTTTTCTCCCAACATTTGCACCTTAACATTACGATCTATTAGTTCTTGTAAATCTGTTTTTAGGAATTCGACAGGCAATTTCATAAGATAGTCTACTTCTTCTTTAGGTCTTTTCCAATTTTCAGTCGAAAAAGAATAGAAAGTGAGTACTTCAATCCCCAAATCATTTGCTGCTCTAATCGTTTCTCTTACTCTCCTCATACCTGCTGCATGACCAGCTGTCCTCGGTAATCCACGTTTTTTAGCCCAGCGGCCATTGCCATCTGTGATAATGGCTACGTGTTTTGGCAAAGTTTGTTTATCAATCTCCTCAGTAAAACCATTACCTTGGTTGTGTTGGTTAAACAGCCCCTTTAATCCTAACCGCATAATATATACCTCCGCCACTGAAAATTGCTTCTGTGGATAAAAAGGTGTAGTCGAAAACCCCTTCAAATGAAGGAGTTTTCTATTACCCAATGTTAAATTTCCATTATCTCTTTTTCTTTATCAGCAACTACCTTATCAATCAATTTGATGAATTGATCAGTTACTTTTTGAATCTCTTCTTGGCCACGACGAGAAGAATCTTCATTTACTTCACTGTTTTTTTCTAACTTTTTCAATTCATCATTAGCTTCTCGGCGTATATTTCGTACAGCTACTTTTGCTTCTTCGCCAGTTTTTCTCGCTACTTTTACTAAATCTGCTCGACGCTCTTCTGTTAGTGGTGGAATTGTGATTCGTATGGAAGAACCATCATTATTTGGTGTAAGACCTAGTTCGGATTTGAGGATAGATTTTTCGATTTGTGCTACAGCTGATTTATCCCATGGTTGGATAAACAAAGTACGAGGATCTGGTGTACTAATGTTTGCCAGTTGATTTACTGGTGTGGGGCTTCCATAATAATCTACGATCACTTTATCCAATAAAGCAGGATTAGCACGCCCCGCCCGAAGAGACATTAAATCCCGTTTTAATACTTGAACCGCTTTTTCCATCTTATCTTGAGCAGTTGATTTTACTTCATTAATCAAGTGTGATTCCCCCTCACAACAGTTCCTATGTATTCACCCATTAATACCCGGCGAATATTACCTTCTGTCGTAATATTGAATACAATCAAAGGAATATTATTATCCATACACAAGGAAGAAGCTGTAGAATCCATTACGGCTAATCCTTTGTTCAATACTTCTAGGAAAGTAAGTGTATCATATTTTTCAGCATTTGGATCGAGGCGTGGATCTGTGTTATAAACACCATCCACATTATTTTTCGCCATGAGAATGACTTCTGCCTCTATTTCCGCAGCCCGTAGAGCAGCTGTCGTATCTGTTGAAAAGTAAGGATTACCGTTTCCGGCTGCAAAAATCACAACCCGTCCTTTTTCTAGATGGCGAATAGCTCTTCGTCTGATATAAGGCTCAGCAATCTGTCTCATTTCGATAGAGCTCTGTACCCTTGTAGCTACATCCATGGATTCCAAGGAATCTTGCAGTGCAAGTGAATTCATTACCGTAGCTAACATCCCCATGTAGTCAGCTGTGGCACGATCCATCCCGCGTTTCGTTCCAGCAATACCCCTCCAAATATTTCCTCCGCCTACTACTATTGCAACCTCTACACCTAAATGAATGATCTCTTTGATTTGACGGGAAATAGAAGTAAGTACCGCTGAGTCAATCCCATACCCTTGCTCACCAGCTAGTGCTTCACCGCTCAACTTTAAGACAACCCGTTTATATTTGGGAGTGCTCACACGATCCCCACCTTTCTGTCAGTATTTGAAAAAGGGGGATACACGAAATGTGCTCCCCATATCGCTTTAGCCTTTGTTTACCTGAGACATTACTTCTTCTACAAAGTTGTCTTGGCGCTTTTCAATACCTTCTCCAAGTTCGTAACGAACAAAACGACGGATAGTAATATTTTCTCCAATACGTGAAATTTGCTCTTTTACCAATTGATCAATCGTTTTGTCATTGTCTTTTACAAATACTTGATCAAGTAAACAGATTTCCTTGAAGTGTTTTACAAGACGACCTTCTACCATTTTATCCACAATGTTAGCTGGTTTGCCCTCTTGAAGTGCTTGTTGCTTCAAAATCTCACGTTCTTTTTCTACTTCTTCTTCTCCAACATCTTCACGACGAACATATTTTGGATTCATTGCTGCGATTTGCATAGCAATATCTTTTACAAATGCTCCAAATTCAGGAGTTTTTGCAACAAAGTCTGTTTCACAGTTTACTTCTACCAGCACACCAATACGGCCGCCAGCATGTATGTAAGACTCAACTATACCTTCTGCAGCGATACGATCTGCTTTTTTAGAAGCACCAGCGATACCTTTTTCACGAAGGTATTCGATTGCTTTCTCCATGTCGCCATTTGTTTCTGTAAGCGCTTTTTTGCAATCCATCATTCCAGCGCCTGTTTTTTGTCTCAAATCTTTTACCATTGATGCAGAAATAGCCATCTATTGCCACTACCTTTCACTACAAATCAATTAATCATCTATATGGTCAAATTCCCAAAATGAAACCATTTAACAATAAACTACTAATAAAAAGGGGTGGCTCTACCACCCCTACTCAAAAAACTTACGAAGCTGAACTTTGTTGTTCACCTTGTCTTCCTTCAATAATCGCATCAGCGATTTTAGCAGTAAATAGACGCACAGCGCGGATAGCATCATCGTTACCAGGAATTACATAATCTACTTCGTCTGGGTCACAGTTAGTATCTACAATAGAGATAATCGGAATGTTTAATTTGCGAGCTTCTGCAACAGCAATCCGTTCCTTACGAGGATCTATAATAAAGATTGCATCAGGAAGTTTTTTCATATTTTTAATACCGCCAAGGAATTTCTCCAAGCGAGCTTGTTCTTTTTTCAAGAGAACAACTTCTTTTTTAGGAAGTACTTCAAAAGTACCGTCTTCTTCCATGCGCTCTAGCTCATGTAGTCGTTGAATACGTTTTTGGATAGTTCCAAAGTTGGTCAATGTTCCACCTAACCAACGATGATTTACAAAAAACATGTCAGAACGAATTGCTTCATCCTTTACTGCTTCTTGTGCTTGTTTTTTTGTTCCAACGAATAATACATTTCCACCTTCACGAGATAGATCGCGAACAAATTGGTATGCTTGTTCCATCATTTTCACTGTTTTTTGTAGATCAATGATGTAAATACCATTACGTTCAGTAAAAATAAAACGACTCATTTTTGGGTTCCAACGACGAGTCTGATGACCGAAGTGAACACCTGCTTCTAATAATTGTTTCATGGATACAACTGCCATGAATTCAGCCTCCTTATGGTTTTTAATCCTCCGCCAAGGATCATCGAGAAACAGCAACCAACATTTTTGGCACCACTGTTCACTCCTCTGGCGTGTGTTTTACACCAATGACGAATATATCATATAAAGCAAATAGCTTGCAAGGCTTAAGTTCGTAAATCAGTGTAAATTACTGGGATTCTGTTGTTTTTGAGCAAATTCTTCTTTGTCCAGCAATAAATTCCCAAGATATGACATCGCATGAGTATGACCTGCGTTGGAGGATTTTTCCAACCACATAATTCCTTCAGGTTCATTGTGTGGCAAGGTAAAACCTTCAACTAAACGCCATCCTAATTGGTACATGGATTCTGCACTACCTGCATCTGCAGCTTTTTTCAACCAGTGCTCTCCTAATTCTTGATTATAAGGAAATCCACTTGCATCTAGATAACGCCATCCCAAGCTATCCATTGCATCTAAATTTCCACCTTCTGCAGCACGAGTCAATAATCTTTCTGCTTCAGCTAGATCATTATTTGGAAGAGTTCCCTTTAAAATAGCCCATGCTAGAGAGCACATAGCATATGTATTACCTTTATTCGTTGCTTCTCTAAGCAGGCGTTCACCTTCTGCAATGTTTTGCGTAATTCCCTTCCCATCTAAAAGTCTCCAGCCCAATGCACTTAATGCCGGATCATAATTAAGAGAAATAGCTCTTTTTAGCCACATTTCCCCTTCTTGCTCATTATGAGGAAGACCCGCAGCATCTAGTAATCTCCATCCTAGATTATGCATTGCTTTTACATTACCCATTTCAGCTGATTTTCGTAACCATTTTTCGCCATCAGACATAACGTGATCACTCATGTATATCCAGCTCCTTTGTTAACATTATTACAACAAATATTATTATCACAAAAATAGAGAAAATGGTAGACAAATACGAGGAAAAACATATAATAGATATCTTTCTTTTGTGATTCTAAAAAGACATCTCTGAACATTTCAGACTCAATATTTTCACATAACAATATCGAGAATTTTCTATTAAAATAAATTATGTAACAAATGAAAATAATATCATCCTAAAACAAAAGGGGAATCAACTTTGAGAAAATTACATCTATTATTGTTTTTTGTTATTTGTTGCTCCCTTCTCTCCTTTAACCTTTTCTCTACTCCATCTGCTAGTGCCATCTCCAAAAAGAGCAGCCCTATTCCAAGTAACCAATGGAAAATAACTGGAACGGTGAAAGGAACAGGAGATGTAAGCAAAAAGTTCACTATCCGTCCTAGTAACCTCCAATCATTAAAGATGGGGGAAGAATTGAAATTCGAAATAAATTCCCAAGATAAGAGCCTTATGTATATTTTGAACATACCTGTCAAAAAAGATGTAAAAGAAGCAGTATTATATCGATATGAATCTTCTGGAGAAGAAGCGGGATATTTTCGTGTAGAAAACCAAAGCTACGATGCTAAAAAAAATAAAATTTTAGCAGAAGTAACTGGGGGAGGAAACTTTATTGTTGTCACCCAATCCAAAACATTAAAAGATCCTGATACCTTAGCTCCAAAAATAACCTCACCATCAACCCGAATTGCAAGTACTCCACCTGCCATTTTTTTTATCCCTCACCAAGATGATGAAACCTTATCGATGGGAGTTGCCATCACCCAACACCTAGATGCTGGAAGAGAAGTCATAGCGGTTTTATATACCGATGGCGCTGGATCAGTTGCTCAAAAGATATTAAATGGGGAAGTTGGTTCCAGTTGGTGGGGCGGAACACACAACCCCGCTGTGGAAGGATACAAACCAATTGATAATCAAAGATTTTCTGATGCTAGAACAAATGAACTAAAATCAGCACTGATGCAGTTAGGTGTCAAACCTGAAAATATTCATATTCGTAATCTCACATCTGATGGAACTTTGACTTTAGATGAAATGAAATCGTTGGTACTGGAATATGCACAAAAATATCCTGGCGCAAGTTTTAAAGCGATGTCCCAACACGACAGCTCTTTATCGCACTCCATCAGTGGACAAGCTTTGGTAGATTTGTATAATCAAAAAGAATTAACAGATGTCCGTTTATATGTATCTAGAAACGATTGGAATACAGTTAAAGTTGGTTCCACTGTTACTCCCAATACAAACCAAGCCTTCCGAGTGAAAAAAGCTGCATTTGTATATCAAGCTTGGAATCCCATGGTAGATTCGTTTGCTATCGGCTATCACAGTGTTTCCCCACAGTTTATTTCTATGCTAGCAAACATTCAAAATAGACAGCATACATCAACACAGTAAAAAAAGAAGCCAAAACGGCTTCTTTTTGTTTACAAAATAAATTGGCTTAAATCTCGATCCGATACTATACTATGCAATCTTTCCTTGACATACTCAGGAGTTACTGTGATTTCCTCCAAAGTAATATCAGGAGCCTCAAATGAAAGCTCTTCTAACAATCGCTCAAGTATCGTATGCAACCTTCTTGCACCAATGTTTTCAGTTTGACTGTTCACATCAGCAGCTAACTTCGCAATCTCTCTGATGGCAGATTCTGTAAAGATAACTTTAATCCCTTCCGTTTCCAACAGAGCTGCATATTGTTTCAAAAGTGCACTTTTCGGTTCTGTCAAAATACGGACAAAGTCGTCTGATGTTAGATCATTTAATTCAACGCGAATAGGAAAACGCCCTTGAAGTTCTGGGATGAGATCAGATGGTTTTGCAACATGAAATGCTCCTGCTGCAATAAACAAAATATGATCTGTTCTAATAGAACCATACTTGGTAACCACAGTTGACCCTTCTACTATCGGCAAAATATCACGTTGCACACCTTCACGTGAAACGTCTGGACCATGCTTATCTTTACCGGCGATTTTATCAATTTCATCTAAGAAAATAATCCCTGTTTGTTCTACACGTTCCAATGCTTCTTGGGTCACTTGATCCATATCGATCAATTTTTGCCCTTCTTCTTGGATCAATATTTCCCTAGCTTCTTTTACAGGAAGACGGCGTTTTTTCTTTTTCTTAGGCATAATATTACTAAACATTTCTTGCATATTCATGCCCATTTGGTCTCCACCCATACCAGCAAACATATCGAACATGGAGCCCATTTGTTCTTCAATTTCCAGTTCAACTAATTGATTTTCGAGCTCTCCTTGCTGTAATCGTGCAGCCATCCTATTTCGTTCCAGTCGCATAGATGCATTCTCTTCTTTAGAAGGCTCTTCTTTTGGCTGACCTGTTTGAAAAAGCATTTCAATTGGATTTTTAAAAGAGGAAGTTTGCTTTTTATCTGGTACCAACAACTCCACCAGACGTTCGTCTGCCAATATTTTTGCTTGTTCCTTCACTTTCGATAGCTTTTCGCCTTTTATCATTCGAATTGCTGTCTCTGTAAGATCACGAATCATAGATTCGACATCTCGACCCACATACCCAACTTCGGTAAACTTGGTAGCTTCAAGTTTTACAAATGGTGCTCCCACCAATTTTGCAAGCCTTCGAGCGATCTCTGTTTTCCCCACACCAGTAGGTCCAACCATCAAAATATTTTTAGGAACAATCTCCTCTTTTAAATCAGCAGGTAACAAACTACGACGATAACGATTGCGTAGTGCTATCGCAACAGCCCGTTTGGCTTCATCTTGACCTACGATATGCTTGTTTAATTCTGTAACAATTTGCCTTGGAGTTAACATCTTTAAGCCTCCTCAACGATGATATGATCATTGGTAAACACGCAAACTTCACTAGCAATAGTCAAAGAGGCTTTGGCTATCTCTTTTGCGGTTAAATCAGAGGCATATCTTTTTAGTGCACGACCAGCAGACAATGCATAGCTTCCACCTGAACCGATAGCTAATACATCATCGTCTGGCTCGATCACTTCCCCATTACCAGAAACTAATAACAATTGCTCTTTATTTAAAACAATCAACATCGCTTCTAAAGATTTCAACATCTTATCTGTACGCCATTCTTTTGCTAACTCTACTGCTGCTCTGGTGAGGGAACCTTGGTATTCTTCAAGCTTCCCTTCAAATTTTTCAAACAATGTAATAGCATCTGCCACAGAACCAGCGAATCCTGCTACTACCTGCCCACGATAAAGTCGACGAATTTTTTTAGCACCGTGTTTCATGATCATCTGATTTCCAAATGTGACCTGACCATCACCAGCTATCGCAGCTTCCCCATTATGACGAATGGCAAAGATAGTAGTTGCATGAAATTGCTCCATTGTATCCCTACTTTCTATCTATCATGAGATGATCTGTTTGCTTGATTGTACATTGATCTGAGAAGATATTTTATCCAACTCTACTATAGCACGCTCAGCATATTGCTCTGCCCGCTCCTTCTTTCCTCTCATTGGAGAATCCAGTGGAGCGAATAACCCAAAATTTGCATTCATCGGTTGAAAATGTTTGCTATCTGTTGTTGTTATGTAGTGAGCCAAACTCCCCATTGTTGAAACAGGAGACATAGTGACAGGTTCTTCTACTCTAGCCATACGCGCAGCATTTATCCCTGCTAATAAACCAGATGCAGCAGACTCAACATACCCTTCTACACCTGTAATTTGGCCGGCAAAAAATAAATCGTCACGACCTCGAAACTGATAAGTAGGTTTGAGTAATTTAGGCGAATTTAAAAATGTATTGCGGTGCATAACACCGTAGCGAACAATTTCAGCATTTTCCAAACCAGGAATTAGTTGAAGTACTTCTTTTTGTGGTCCCCATTTAAGGTGTGTTTGAAATCCAACTAGGTTAAACAATGTTCCAGCACTATTATCTTGTCTGAGCTGGACAACAGCAAAAGGACGTTTTCCTGTTCGTGGATCTGTCAATCCAACTGGTTTCATCGGTCCAAAGAGCAATGTTTTCTTGCCGCGACGAGCCATCACTTCTATAGGCATGCATCCCTCAAAATAGATTTCTTTTTCGAATTCTTTTAAAGGTGCGGATTCTGCTGAGATGAGTGCATCATAAAACCGATTAAATTCTTCTTCATTCATTGGACAATTGAGGTATGCTGCCTCACCTTTGTCATAACGCGATTGCAGGAAAACCTTCTCCATATCTATGCTGTCTTTCTCTACAATAGGTGCAGCAGCATCATAGAAATACAAATATTCTTCTCCTGTCAATGTTTGAAGTTTAGCAGACAAATTTGGCGATGTCAGAGGACCTGTAGCAACAACCGTTATGCCATCAGGTAACTCTTTTACTTCTTCTTTGACTACTTCTATGTTAGGATGCTCGGATAAAGTACGGGTAATCGTCTCCGAAAATGCTTCTCGATCCACAGCAAGTGCGCCACCAGCAGGAACTGCGTGCTGGTCCGCGCTTTTTATGATCAAAGAATGAAGTTTCCTCATCTCTTCTTTTAAAATACCGACTGCATTGGTAAGACCAGCAGCTCTGAGGGAATTACTGCATACTAACTCTGCAAACTGGTCTGACCGGTGTGCAGGTGTTTTCCGTACAGGTCGCATCTCGATCAATTTAACGGCAACCCCACGGGAAGCAATTTGCCAAGCTGCCTCGCTGCCTGCCAGTCCTGCACCTATTACTGTAACGCTTTTCATGTTAACTTTTCTCCTCTTCGTAATCACACTTGGTGCAAACAATGAATGTTTCTTTCTTTTTCTTTTTTTCTACTAACATCCCCTTACATCGAGGGCATGGACGAGGCACTGGTTTATCCCAAGAAACAAAATCGCACTCGGGGTAGCGTGTACATCCATAGAACAAACGATTCTTTTTACTCTTTCGCTCTACTACTTCCCCTTCATGACAAACAGGACAAGTTACACCCGTAGATTTGACGATTGCCTTTGTATTACGACAATCAGGAAATCCAGAACAAGCTAAAAATTTCCCAAAACGACCATGCTTGTATACCATTACTTTGCCGCACTTCTCACAGACTTCATCTGATTCTTCGTCTGCAATCTCTACTTCTGCCATCTCTTCCTCAGCAACGGATAAACGACTTCGAAAGGGCTTATAAAATTCAGCCAACAACTTCACCCAATCGATTTGACCTTCTTCAACTTGATCCAAATCTTCTTCCATATGGGCAGTAAAGGTAACATCTAAAATCTCCGGAAAGAATTCCTCCATCATAGCTAACACAATTTCCCCGAGTTCAGATGGGACAAAACGTTTGTCCTCCATCAAAACATAGCCGCGTTTTTGAATGGTATCCAATGTGGGTGCATAGGTACTAGGTCTGCCTATCCCTTTTTCTTCAAGTATTTTGACCAATCTCGCTTCTGTATATCGAGGCGGTGGTTGTGTAAAGTGTTGCTTTGGATCTATTTTTTTCTTGGTCAATGTTTGTTTCGGTTTCAAAGCAGGTAGAAATTTTTCCTCTTCCTGCTTCTTTTCATCTGTTCCCTCAATGTATACCTTCATAAACCCTTGAAATTTTATTTTTGAACCAGTTGCACGAAATGTCGCTTCTCCTGCTTGTATATCAGCTGTAACG
Source organism: Shimazuella sp. NTD248 (assembly GCF_059510395.1). Lineage (NCBI taxonomy): Bacteria > Bacillati > Bacillota > Bacilli > Caryophanales > Thermoactinomycetaceae > Shimazuella > Shimazuella sp. NTD248. The sequence continues at coordinate 51,723 of NZ_JCAJZT010000008.1, forward strand.
GCATCCAAAACAGCAGGAGCCATTTGACTCGCAACAAATCTTTCCCAAATGAGCTTATATAATCGGAGTTGATCTCGTTTTAAATAATCCTTTACCTCCGAGGGAGTACGGAGCACAGAAGATGGTCGAACTGCCTCGTGAGCATCTTGAGAATTTGCTTTCTTAGTAGCTTCATTGCTTCCTTTGGATACATAATTATCTCCATACGTCTTCTGAATATAATTTTTTGCTTCCTCTTTTGCCGTATCACTTATTCTCGTTGAGTCTGTACGCATATAAGTAATAAGTCCTACGCTACCCGCTTTTCCAAGCTCTATTCCTTCATAGAGCTGCTGAGCTATTGCCATTGTTTTTTGTGGACGGAAATTGAGTTTACGAGCAGCTTCTTGTTGCAACGTACTGGTTATAAAAGGAGGAGACGGATTTCGCTTGCGCTCTGTTAAACGGACGTCTGATACAATAAATCTTTTTCCTTTTATCGTCGCTAATAACTTTTCAACATCGGCCTCTTTTTTTAATTCTGTCTTTTTATTTTCATATCCATAAAATTGTGCTTCAATCGTGTCTTTGCCAGTCGATAAATGAGCAGTAACTGTCCAATATTCTTCTGGTTTAAAATTTCGTATTTCTTTTTCACGATCAATCACAAGTTTAACTGCAATCGATTGTACTCGACCAGCACTCAAACCTCGTTTTACTTTTCTCCAAAGAAGCGGGCTTATGCCATAACCAACCAAACGATCGAGAATTCGTCGTGCTTGTTGCGCGTTTACCAAATCCATATTAATGGGACGCGGTTGTTTAAACGCGTCTTTCACAGCCTGTTTGGTAATTTCCCGAAAAACAACACGACAACTTTCATTTGGATCAATATTTAAACTGTTAGCCAAATGCCAAGCAATCGCTTCTCCTTCACGATCAGGGTCAGCTGCCAGATAAACCCGTTTTACACGCTTTTTGGCATCTTTTAATTGTTTCATCACATCGCCTTTACCACGAACTGTTATATATTTAGGCTGAAAATTTTGCTCCACATCTACACCTAACTGGCTCTTTGGTAAATCTCGAACATGGCCCATCGATGCCTTTACAATATAGCCTCGACCCAAATATTTACTAATAGTTTTTGCTTTTGCTGGGGACTCTACGATCACCAACGAGTCGGCCATCAGGGGCCCTCCTTCCTCGCCTTTCGTTCATACCTGATAACATACCAAACCAAACATCAGTGTGCAACAATAGGTATAAGTTGTATATTTAGGTTAAGAAAAATGATTTCACCTTACATCCAATGCAGATCAGTATGGATCTGTACTGCAAATTTAAAACAAATCAAGATTTCTTTATGTATTGCGAACCTGGTAACTGAGCGATACAACCTTTTATTTCTAAAGATAACAAAGAACTATGTAGATCGCTAATTGTCATTTTATCAGCAATTCTTTCCATTAAAGATGTAAGATGCTCAGGTTCATCAGAAAGATATTTCCATACTTCTTGTTCTAGGGGAGTGAATTCGATCGTAACTGCAATCTCCTGCTTTGTTTCCGTAAAGGCTTCTGTCCGCCAATCTGGTAGTTCTTCTAATATATCGGTTACTGATTGCACACACTTTGCTCCTTGTTGAATCAAAGAGAGTGTTCCTCTGCTTCCTTGCGAATGAATCGGACCTGGAACAGCAAAGACTTCTCTGCCTTGTTCCATGCTAAACTCAGCAGTTATTAAAGACCCGCTTCTCTCTGCCGCTTCTACGACTACTGTCCCAAAAGACAAACCACTGATGATTCGATTTCGTTGTGGAAAAAGTCCAGGATGGCCAGGTGTACTTGGCGGATATTCGGAGATCACCAAACCAGATCGAATCAACTGATGATACAATTTTTGATGATATTTTGGAAATATTTCATCGATCCCTGTCCCTAAAACAGCGATCGTCTTACCTCCAACTGCTAATACACTCTGATGAGCTATCCCATCAATTCCAGCTGCCATCCCACTGACAACCGTCCAGTTCGCCTGAGATAATTCACGACTCAATTGTTCAGTTACTCTTCGACCATATATGCTAGCTTTTCTTGTTCCGACAATGGCAATACATTTTGTATTCAATAGTGCTCGGTCGCCGAGCAAGTACAATACCCACGGTGCTTGGGGAAGCTCACGCAACAGAGGAGGGTAATCATCATCAAATATTGTCATGGTATCAATTTGTTTTCCCTCCAGTTTGCGCAGCACTTTTTCCATATAACTAGATGACCAGTTTTTACGGATCACTTGGGCAGATTTCACTGGCAGTTTACTTAAAATACTCTCTTGTATTTTGCCACCTTCCCATCCAAATTGAAATAGGTGACGAATAGTTGACCAACCAACACCTTTTAGATGATGGATAGCAATTAATGATTTGCGCAGCAAGAGATGAGCCTCCTCTATTGGAAACAAAAAAGGAACCTATCATAGGTTCCCTTTTCATACTATTAGCTCTTTACGACAAATCCATCCAATAATCCTTTTGCTTCCAATAAGTTTACCAAGGTTTCTCCGATAACAGCAGGAGTTGATGCTACAGACACACCACAACGCTCTAAGGTAGCGATTTTCTCAGCTGCTGTTCCCTTCCCACCAGAGATAATCGCACCAGCGTGACCCATACGTTTTCCAGGAGGTGCAGTTTGCCCACCGATGAAGCCCACAACAGGCTTTGTCATATTTGCTTTGATCCATTCTGCCGCTTCTTCTTCAGCGGTACCGCCAATTTCACCAATCATGATAACTGCTTTGGTCTCTGGATCATTTTCAAATGCTTCCAACACATCGATAAAGTTGGTTCCGTTTACTGGGTCTCCACCGATACCAACTGCTGTAGATTGTCCAATACCACGAGTACTGAGCTGATGTACTGCTTCATAAGTCAAGGTTCCAGATCGAGAGACGATACCTACATGACCTTTTTTATGAATATACCCAGGCATAATCCCAATTTTGCATTCATCAGGAGTGATAACACCAGGGCAGTTTGGGCCGATCAGACGAGTTTTCTTGCCAACTAAATAACGTTTTACTTTTACCATATCTAATACTGGAATACCTTCTGTAATACAAACAACAAGATCGAGTTCTGCGTCAATTGCTTCCATAATTGCATCAGCGGCAAATGGAGCTGCTACATAAATAACTGAAGCAGTAGCACCAGTTGCTGCAACTGCATCTACAACTGTATTAAAAACAGGAAGACCTTCTACAGTGGTACCACCTTTACCAGGAGTTACCCCACCTACTACTTGAGTTCCATACGCAAGCGCTTGTTGGGTATGGAAAAGACCAACTGCACCAGTGATTCCTTGAGTGATCACTTTGGTGTCTTTATTAACGAAAATACTCACCTTGCATGCTCCTCTCTATCAACCTTATTTCACTAGTTCGACGATTTTTTGTGCTCCATCAGCCATGGAATCTGCTGCTACAATTGCAAGACCGGACTCATTCAACATTTTCTTGCCGAGTTCCACATTGGTTCCTTCGAGACGAACCACAAGTGGGCGATCAAGTTCAACTTGTTTTGCAGCTTGAATAACGCCATCTGCAATAACATCACATTTCATGATTCCACCAAAGATGTTGACAAATATACCTTTTACTTTTTCATCAGACAAAATAATTTTAAAAGCTTCTGTTACTTTCTCAGCAGTTGCTCCGCCCCCAACATCCAAGAAGTTAGCTGGGTCTCCATTATAATGTTTGATGATATCCATTGTTGCCATTGCAAGTCCAGCACCATTTACCATGCAACCGATGTTTCCATCTAAGGCAATATAACTCAAGTCATATTTGGATGCTTCGATCTCTTTTGGATCTTCTTCATCTAGATCGCGAAGAGCAACGATATCTTTTTGACGATACAAAGCATTGGAGTCAAAGTTTAATTTTGCGTCAAGAGCCATAACTCGGCCATCTGTCGTCGTAACAAGTGGGTTGATTTCTGCTAATGCACAATCTTTTTCTACGAAAGCTTTATAAAGAGCGAGCATAAACTTCACTGCTTCTCTCACTTTATCTTTAGGGATATTGATCCGATTTGCAAGGCGGTTTGCTTGGAAAGGCAGCAAACCTACTGCTGGATCTACCACTTCTTTGAAGATTTTTTCAGGTGTTTTTTCAGCTACTTCTTCGATTTCTGTTCCACCTTCTTCAGAACCCATCAATACAACAGAGTTAGAAGAACGGTCGATGACCACACCGATATAATATTCTTTTTCAATAGGACAGCCTTCTTCGACAAGAAGACGTTTTACTTCTTTTCCTTCTGGACCAGTTTGATGTGTAACTAGTACTTTTCCGATTAATTCATTTGCAAATTCACGTACTTCATCTAGGCTTTTTGCTAGTTTTACTCCACCAGCTTTTCCACGTCCACCTGCATGGATTTGTGCCTTTACCACCCATAGGTTTCCACCTAAGGATTGTGCTGCTTTTACTGCTTCATCTGCATTAAAAGCGACATATCCATTTGGTACTTGGACGCCAAATTTCTTTAGCACTTCTTTTCCTTGGTACTCATGTACGTTCATGCTCCATCCTCCAGTCCATAGATAAAAAGCCAAATCAGGGTATATGTAATGGCAAATAAAATCATTTGCTCAAGTTTTCTCTCCCTCGGCTCCTCTGCAAGTATAGTCCATTTTTTTTGACTTGCCAAGAGAAAAAGGACACCAAATCAAGGTGTCCTTACATCAATAACTTGATGATGGTTGCAATGATAAAAATCCCGAAGAGCAGTCCACCTGCTACCCCTGCGGATACCATAAAATCAATAAATTCATTTTCTTTGTTTTCATTGGAATCATCATGCGCTTGCACTTGTGAACTCACCAAGGACCCTCCCCTCTTATAACAGGCTTAGTATACCAAAAAAGCGAGAGTAAAAACATCTTATAGACTGAAAACTATTTTATAGAATTATTTATTTCATCACAAACGAAAGCCGTCAATACCTAGTGAGGTTTTGACGGCTTTTCTATAGTAAATTTGATTATTGGCATTTGGATGCCGGTCACAGATTGCTCTGCGACCGGCGCTCCAGAATGAATACCCGAGACGGGAGCTCAACTAATGGAGTAGGAGCTCTACTCCACAACGACCCCACGGTAGGGAGCCGGCTTCGACGGGACAGGCTGTCCGCCGGTGATGCCGTTGCCGTGATCCGCGCGGTTCCTCGGGGTCTCCACACGCTGGATGGGAGTACCACCGCTGACACCGTCGCCGTGGTCCGGGGCACCGTACGTCGGGGACGTCTTGGTCTCCACACGCTCGATGGGGGTACCGCCGGTGATGCCGTTGTGGGTCTTGGCACCGAAGTTCATGGATTCTCCTGGAGAGAGTGATGCGAACATGATGTTCTCATCGGTTATTTGTATTGTAACAACACTACAAACGTTTTGACAAGGAAAACACGTATATATGTAATTTTCAATTAATTATTTTTAAAACTTCTTTTCATCTCATGTTTTGGATTTATAATTCCAAAAAAATATAGTCATAATATAAAAATAACCCTATAATAATATATAAGATTAGCGAACTTGCAGACTCCCATATAACAGGTAAAAGGTCGAGGTCCACCATGAACCCTAACCCTTACATTCGCTCTTTCCTGTCGGAAGAATTTTCGAAACACGATAGGATTCCTCAGGATGGCGATCTTGAGCGTGCAGCTGATGTTGCACTCTGGGAACTGAAGAGGCATGGTGTTCGAGAGAGGGCAGACTGGCCGCTGCTCGACCTCCCGTTGCACCTGAAAGTCCGGTTTATCGTCGAAGTGCTCGAAACGGTACCAGACATGCAGTTCAAAAAACTCATCCAGATCAACGGCCGTATCGACTGGGCTCTGGATGCACTCAACAAACGACTGCAAGTTCTGCGAGTCGCTTATAAAAACAACACTCCCTCAACCACTCTGTGGAGGAGAAGCCGCCTCTCGGACTAGTAAATACTCCCTTTGTCATAGAGGCAGAGGCGCCCGAGCATGTACTCACGTACAAGCTCGGGCGCCGCGCGTTCCAAAAGAAATTATCCCAATTGGAAAAAAACAAATATTTGGCATATACTTAAAGTGCAAGGCATAGCAATCGCCGCACATTTAGAAAGGACGGCACATGCTGTCAACCGCTGTCGATGCCCTTCAGGAACACCTGAAGACGTTCCACCCGGAAGAGAAGCTGCCGCAGAATGCGACGTTCCAGAACGCTCTGGCTCACATCAGCGCTACGGTTGGTCTCTCGTACTTGCCTCAGTCTGTCGAGCAGCTCATCACCCTGCTCCAGATGGTGCGCGGAAGGGGGGATTCCCTCGGTACTCTCGAAGGAGCCGTCGGAGCCATGCTGGAGGTCATCCAGTATGAGCGAATGCAGGAAGCACCTGAGTCTCCTGTGAAGGAGGCAAAGGAAAACTGGATCAGTAGGATTCTCAACGGAGAACTCTGATTCAGCAAGCGCCCGGAGCACACAACTGTGTACTCCGGGCGCCGCACTTGAAAGGAGTTTTTGTCTTGAATATAAAATTTGCCACGGATCACCAATATCTCTTCTCCCATCATCAAGTCCAACATGCCCTGATCGTTTGGGACAAAGAATCACGAAAAGACATTTACCTTGTAGACACAGAAACACCCGATACTATCACCCTTCGCTTTCCAGGTGAAACATATCGGGAACGTTTATTGGACGAACTGGAGCCTTATTTTTTTCAAGTTTTGCTAACAGAAGATGATAGTGAAATAGCCGTAATTTTAGGAGCTACTTTTGATTATCAAGATAAATTAGTCGGCATGTATTATTCCAAAACAGAACAACACAGTACCTATTTCTTCTATTTGCAAGATGGGCAACTTTTAGAAATTGTGGAAAAAGATTACGCAACAGTCATTGGACAATTCCGTCTTCTCTATCCCCAGATGTTATAAACTTGGCGTGTTCCCTTCTTCATCTTTCATAATATAAGCCATAACAATCGCTGTTTCTGTTGCTAAAATAAGCGATGGATTGTTTTTCTTTTTCCTCAGATCAAGCGCTTCTTCAAAGCGCAGGATCGCATTTTCATACTCTCCTAATTCCAGTAAACATTTCCCCATATGTTGAAGTGCGTAGTCCCGATAATTCTCTAAATCTTTGTAGCTGCTGATCGCTAAGGCTTGTTCAAAACAAGCTAGAGCTGCTTCATGTCTCTCATCATATTTAAAAGCTTCCCCAAGTCGAATCAGGGCTCGTAATTCACCCTGTAAATCTTCCTCTTTTTTTGTCAACTCTAAGGCCTTCTCCAAATATTGTACTGCTTTTGAAGTTTGGTATAATACCCGATAACCATTGCCAAGGTAACTATAGAGAAAAATCAACACTTGCGGATCGACTTTTGGTTCTTGTAATACTTGCCGAAGATATGTATTTGCTTCTTCTAAAACAGCCTTTAATTCCCCTTCATCGACTGGCTGTTCACGGAGAAATTGAGCTGGATTATATTGCATATAATGCGATAGATTCGGTAATTTCTCTTTAAGTTTTGATAATCTCATTTTATTTTTCTGGCCCCTTCCGATTCCATTATAGCATGAAATTGGATGGTCCTACCTTATCAAACAGCATCAAAATAGGAAAGAATCAGACTTTAGAAAACCGGTATCATCACTTTAGCAAAATAACAGTTTGTCTTTACTACCAATCGGGGAAACTATAACCAAAAAGGAGCTCACCTATGTCATCCCTTTTCCTGTCTCATGGTTCTCCTCTTATTGCCATTCGAGAAGATAGTTATAGCAAATTTCTACATAAGCTAGGACAAGACCTGAAACGCCCAAAAGCCATTGTCCTCTTTAGTGCTCATTGGGAAAGCGAAATTCTCACGCTATCCTATCACGATGAAACTTATAAAATGATCTATGATTTTGGTGGTTTTCCAGATGAAATGTATCAGATTACTTATCCTGCAAAAGGTTCTACTGAAGTAGCGAAACTCACCCAGCAACTCCTTTCAGATAAAGGAATCTCTACAAAATTAGATCCCGTTCGAGGTCTCGATCATGGGAGTTGGACATTGCTCAAACACCTTTATCCCGATGCCGCAATCCCGATCGTACAAGCATCTGTAAATCCATTTCTTCCAGCAGAAGAACAATATCGGATCGGAGAGGCGCTCCGCGGATTAGCCAAACATGATATTTTGCTGATCGGCAGTGGTTCTACAGTCCACAATCTTCGAATCTTAAACTGGGATCAAGAAGAGCCTGAGCAATGGGCAATACAATTTGACCAATGGCTCATCGATCAAATCACAGCTCAAAATAAAGAAGCTTTACTACAATACACTGCACTTGCTCCTCATGTTGGTCGAGCAGTTCCAAGACCTGAACATTTTGTTCCTTTTTTGATCGCCGCAGGGACATGTTCTTCTAAAACATCTGTTTTATTTCAAGGCTATGAACTAGGTAGCCTTAGCTATCTTTGTGTTGGGTTTGATTTAAATCTATAAGCGGTATATACAACGGGATCGTGTGTATAAGAAATACGATCCCAAACAAATAGCAATAACAGAAAGAAAAAAATGTAGAAACGAAATAGATATGTTAATCTTTTCGCCACCTAAATAATGCTAATTTTCTTTATAATGGAGATATTCTCATACATTCAGAAAGGGGTTACTCCATTGCGAAAAATATTTTCATGCTTTCTTATTCTCTCTTTATTCATCAGCCTATTCTCTCTTATCCCAACAACTTTTGCTCAAAATGTCAGTTCAAAAAAAGAATACACCGTATCCAAATACGAACAACAAGTAATCAACTTAGTAAATGAAGAGCGAAAAAAACGCAATTTAAAACCACTAAAATTTGATCTTAAAGTGAGTCAACTAGCTCGTCAAAAATCAGAAGATATGCGTGATAAAAATTATTTTAATCACACCTCTCCTACTTATGGAAAACCTTGTGACCATATGAAAAAAGAAGGGGTAGATTACAGATATTGTGGTGAAAACATCGCAGCAGCATACAAAACTCCAGAAGAAGTGATGGAAGGCTGGATGAAGAGCGAAGGACATCGAGAAAATATCTTAAATCCCAACTACACACATATCGGGGTAGGTTATGCAGACGGTGGAGGAAAGTACGAAACGTATTGGACTCAACAATTTATAGGATAAGCAGTGGGTATTCCACTGTTTTTCTTATGTGATTGATTCTAATTTGTTTTTATGACGTTTTCTGTATGTTTCTCATAAAAAAACAGGTAAATGATTACTTTCTATCGAATAAAAAATGAATACCTATATGAATCAGTCGAAATGCGACTAAAGTCTTAGATAAAGTTAAACCTCTAGATCGTTTTGGTTCACTTCCATCTACTATATTCTAATGCTAGCAACAACAACAAAGGGGGGAAACAAGATGAAGAAAGTTGCTGGGATTATCCTGCTTGTCATTGGTTCCATTGTGCTGCTTGTCCATTTCGGACGCATTTTCCTCTTGGTACTAATGGCAAGCCTTGCATTTTATGGAGTAAAAAAATTAAAGCATGCCCATACAAGACAAAGGAAAAACAAAGCATATCTCCTTTTGGGAATAGCAGCGATATGTTGTTTGTTTATCGTACCTTTGCTATTTGCCTTACTCATCAGCGGAACCTTACTCTACTTCGGATGGAAATTACTCTATCAAGCCTCTTCGACTAGCGTTACTGGATCAACCGCTGCCAAACATTCTTTTGACAACAGCTTTGACGCCGATTGGAAGGCCTTTGTAGAAAAAAATAAACATACTTAGGTTCATTTTAGAAGGGAGAGAATAGGAATGGGACGCTTTCGTCGTTTTTTTAAATCCACCTACCGACAGGTAATCAGTGAAATAGAAGATCCAGAATCCATGTTAAAACAATATTTAAAAGATATGGAGAAAGAAATTTTCGTAGTAAAAGATGTGATTAGTAAACAGCTTGTTTATCTCCAAAACTTTCAAAAACAACAGGAAGAAGCAAAATTGCTAATAGTGAAACGAGAAAAGCAAGCAGAAATAGCTGCAAAAGCAGGCGAAGAAGCATTGGCCACAAAAGCTTCCAATGAAAAGATTCACTATCAAGCAAAAACAGAAGAATATGCAGTATATATCGCGGAAACGGAAGCTGGAATCGAAGATTTAAAAGAAAAACTTTACACCTTAGAACGGGAATACCTAAATCTCGTAGATAAGAAAAACAGCTTGGTCGCAAGAGTAAACCGAGCAAAAGCATATCATAGCATCAACCAAACACTCGAAGCCTTAAAATCAGAGGAATTACTTCACGATTTTCAAAGGATCAACGATGAAATCAATCACTTGAATGGTCATCAGAAAGAGATTACGAAAACAAATGAGATTGAAGAATTAGATGAAATCGACTTACGAATCGAAAAGCTAAAAGAATCAAAAGAAGCACAATAGAAAAAACAGGGGATGTACGAATGTACTCCTCTGTTTTTCTACTTCCACTCTCTACCTAAAATAAGCCAAAGACGATAGATTACGTACAACCCTAAATAAGCACCAGTAACTAAGAAAAAAGGATTGAGAAACAGCCCATGAATGCTGGTCATGAAAACAGTGTGATCATGAATAATCGTATAGATCCCAATGGAAGCAATGCTGCTAAAGATTAACAGAAACACAACAGCGAAACTATTCAAGTAAACTTCTAGTCTTGGCCATATTCGTTGAACCAAACAGAGAAAAAGTGGTAAAAATATGATTCCTATCACCAGCAACACTTTCATTCTTATCACCCATTATCAGTGTTTGCGGTGAATAAACTTCCCATACATGCTTCAATTAATCTATTTCGAGCTTGTTGCATTATTCAACGTAAAAGCGCAGATGTGCACCTCAGACAAGGGCACAAGTCTCGCTTTGGGTGAGTGGAGCGTCCTTTGTGTTTTTTCAACAACAAACGCGGAAAACACTCACATCAAGCGACTTTATCCTGAGTTCCATCTTATTTATGCAACAACCTCTATTTCTTAATCATTATTCAATTTCACATGCTGCAAAGGAATATACTTTGTTTTCTTTCTCCACTTATAAACACCATATAAAATAAGGAACAACGGAATACTGATATAAGAAACAAGCACACCTTGCCAATCAATACTAGGACCAGTAAATGCTTGTATGTTTTGACCAATAATAATCACAAAGCAAAATACCCCAGCAAAAATGGGTCCAAACGGAAACCATCGTGCACGGTATGGGAGTAAGGCTAGATCCTTCCCTTGAGCTACCCATGCCTTTCGAAATCGGTAGTGACTAATTGCGATTCCTAGCCATGCAATAAAACCAGACAGACCAGAGGCATTGAGTAACCATAGATAAACTTTCCCGTCCCCATATAAAGATGACAAAAAGGTAAGTCCTCCCACTAATACGGTTATGATTAATGCAATCACAGGAACTCCTCTATGATTTAACTTCCCTAATTTTTTCGGTGCTTGTTTTTCTTTCGCCAGATTCCAAAGCATACGAGTACATGCATAGATGGCTGAGTTACCAGCAGAAAGTACTGCTGTCAATACAATAAAGTTAATAAAGGAGGCTGCACCAGCAAGTCCCGCTTTTGAAAATACGATCGTAAATGGACTGAGGGCAATTTGAGTTCCATCTCCACCCAACAGTCTAGGATCGTTAGAGGGGATTAAGAAACCGATTACAAGTAATGCTAGAACATAAAAGAGCAATATACGCCAAAAAATCTGCTTCACTGCTTTTGGCAAAGACTTCCCAGGCTCTTTGCTTTCACCTGCTGTCACTCCCACTAGTTCTGTTCCTTGAAAAGAGAAACCAGCAACAATTAGCAACTGAAACAAAGTAAAATAACCGCCATGAAAAGCACCTGATCCAGCATGGAAGTTAGAAAAACCTACCGCTGACCCACCTATCACACCAAAAATCATTAAGATACCCACAATAATAAAAACAATAATAGCCAATACTTTAATTAATGCAAACCAAAACTCTGCTTCTCCAAATCCACGGACAGAGATGAGATTAAAAATTACAAATACGATTAAAAATAATAAACTCCAAACATAAGAAGGTGTATTCGGAAACCAAAACTTCATTAAAAGTGCCCCAGCTGATAATTCTACTGCGATGGTAATGGCCCAGTTATACCAGTAATTCCAACCCATAGCAAAGCCAAGTGCTGGATCAACGAAGCGAGATGAATATGTACTGAATGATCCAGTTACAGGCATATAGCTCGCCATTTCACCTAAACTTGTCATCAGAAAAAATACCATTATTCCAATGACTGCATAAGCCAATACTGCACCGCCTGCACCGGCTTGATGTATAGCAGAACCACTAGCTAGAAATAGCCCTGTACCAATTGATCCACCAATCGCCAACATAGATATGTGACGAGAAGACAACTTGCGATGCAAATTATTTTCTTCCAAGCAAAACACCTCCATGTTCTTAAGAAAAAATACCGCTGTGAAGCGGTATTTTTCCCCCTATTTTGCCTTCTTTTAAATAATTTTACCTTCATCTAGAATAAAGCTAAAAAATAAAAATTTCAACATTATTTTTAAATAATTATATATAACTTTAAGGGAAGAGTATGCTTCTAATCTGACTTAAATCTGTATCGTCATCGACAATTGGTTTTCCGGAAGCAGGCACAGCTCTTTCTCTCCCCCACTTTCGGATGGCTTTGATTTGCTCGGGGCTTGTTTGAGAAAGTGGTACCACATTTTGAAAACTTCGGCGAAAGAGATCGACCGTGATAGAAGTATCTCCATTGAGAAATGCTTGTTTAACGACATCACGCACAGCGGACTCAATATCAGCACCTGCAAATCCATCTGATAGACGAACTAGCTCATCTAATAATCTGTCATCTAAATTTCGTTTTAAACCACGATGTATATAGATATTAATAATATCTTTTCGTTCCTCTGGTGTTGGCAAATCAACAAAAAACAACTCATCAAAGCGACCTCGCCGTAAAAGTTCTGGGGGAAGTTTAGAAACATCATTTGCAGTCGCTACCACAAACACACGTGAACGTGCTTCCTGCAACCAAAATAAAAACTGACCTACGATACGATTGGTAACTCCAGTAGAGTCTCCTTGCGTACCTGCCAAGCCTTTTTCAATCTCATCGATCCATAATACACAAGGAGATACATGATCTGCAGTACTCAATGCATCTTTTAACCTACTCTCTGATTGACCTACATACTGCCCATAGATCGTAGCTAAATCTAATCGATAAAGGGGTAGGTTCCAACTAGCAGCTATCGCTTTTGCAGATAAGGATTTTCCACACCCTGGTACTCCAACGAGCAACACTCCTCTTGGTGGACGTATTCCCCTCTCTCGTAAATCCGCAGTAAGCAATGGTCTTTCATGATCTAACCATTTTCTAAGCCCTTCTAATCCTCCAACAGTTAAATCTTGATCGCGTATATAAATTCGTTCGAGTCCGGAAATATCAGAGAAAACGCTATCTTTTACTTGTGATAGTTCGGCGAGATCTCCTTGTTCAATTTTCCCTTTGGCTAACAGAGTAGCAATTACATTCTCCGCTTCAATTTGACTGATACCAGCTAATATAGCAGCTGCTTCCTTCTCTTCTTTTTCTGTCCAAGAAATTGGCATTTGCCCTCGGTATGGATTGATCTGCTCTCGAATAATCTCCAGCATTTCATCTTCTGTAGGAACATCTAGTGTGACAGACATTCCAAGTCGCGCCAGCGGGTTCCAAACTGGATTAGAGGTGATGACTACTACAGAACCACCCGTTTCCGCTGCTAACATTGCTACATCATAAAAATAACGTGCTGTTGGTGTATCATCTTCTAAATCAGAGACTTCTGTTAAGATATATGTGAGATTTTGTCTTTGTGAAAATTGGCTACTAATAAAATCAATCGCTCCTAAAACCGATCTATCCTCACTAACTGTCCGATGCTGCACTAAATCTCTCATTCCTTGTGACAGTGTATGAACATACATAGGTATATTTATCTTCTGAGCTAAATGGCGAACTACTTCCAATACCCGTGACCGTTCCGAACTCCTAATGGAAATAAACGGTATACGTGCCTTTAAATATCTCTCTACTACATCTGTAAAGCCTTTTAGGTCGCTCATTCGAATATGATTCTCCTCTTCGTTTTTCCCATTGGAATAGGGGATTGATTTTCCTGTGGTTGATTTACCCAAATTGGAGTGTGTTGAATAATCCGAAGCAGCCTTCCACTAGATTCTTTCTTAGCTTCGTCCAAAAGATAAGACTGAATCTCTTTCACATTCTTTTCCAATTCCTCATTCATTTTGCTCCTAAGTTCTTCTGGAAATACAGGAACAGACACAAAGCGTACAAGGTAATTAATTTGACGTCGAAAAGCGAGAATAGCTTGTACCATTGCATTTTCATTTCCATGTACACGACCTAATTCTTTTGTAAACTGATTTACTGCTTTTTGCAGACGAAAAGAGACTGCTTCCCCCATCTTTTGGGTAAAACGCTCTGCAACCCCTTTTGTCCAAGGAACTTGTCCGATAGCTACTGTTTCTAGTAATTCTTCGTCATGGTCTGCTTCACGAAAAATTTGAAAACTAGCGATCCAATCAGAATACGTAGTTGGGGGTTTGAATCCGCTCATTGTTTTTTCCCTCTTTTGATCAATTTAGATGGAGGTAATAGATCCCATTTTGGAAATTGGCTATACTCCCCATCTTCTAGATGATTATCTTGTTTTACAGGACTAGTATGTTTTGCTGTTTCTTTAGCCGGCGTATCTTTAAATACACTCATTGGCTCCTCATCTTTAAACGGATTATCATCCATCTTCTTTCTCCTCCTCATCTCATAATAACGCGCGTTTTATCATAGTTCCGTTGCAATGCTTCTTTTACATGTAATGGTTTTAACAGCTCTGGCAAGCGTTCTGCTTTCTGATCCGCTTCTTCAAATGCAGCTCGATAATCTACTACATCAGCTAAAGTTGCTTGCATCTCCATCTGTACATATTGTTCTATCTCTTTTAGTTGGTCACGAAATGGTTTTTCCTTTCGCCATTTATAGAAAAAAACTCCTGCTAAGATCGGAAGCAGACCAATAATGGGCGAGTACTGGAAAGAAAGATAGGAAAATACTCCGAAAGATAACACTGCTGTCAGAATGAGTTTTGCCTTTTTATGTTTTAAATAACTTTTAGAAAAGCGCGTTTTCCACATCTCTTTTATTTTCCTTTTACTGGACTTCTTTAAGGCTTCTCGAACCGATTCTTCGCATAATTTTTCATTGTTGCCATCTTGGGTAAAAAATTTCCAATCATCCATCAAGTGTAACTCTCTTACCTTTTTCGGACTGATTAGCTGAATATCAACAGGGATTTGATTTCGAATAGATAAGGCCAGATCATTGTGCGTTTCCAGCACTACATCTTTTAAAACAGCTAAAGCATATCGCTGAGATGCAGCCGAAACTTTTAGTGTCTCTGGATACATAGCCATATTCCGTAATAACTCTAAGTAATTTTGCGTTGGAGCAAATAATTCTGCTTCTGCTTTTACCTTTTGTTCAATCTCATCATCTTCTCCACCCGCTTCAATTATGATCTGCATGGATCTTTCTTCTCGCCGGAGCGGAAGCTCATCTTCCTCGTATTGGAATACTAGTTTTTCTAGTAAATCATCCACTGCTTCTTCTACTCGTGAAGAGGGTGTAAGATCTCTATTCAGTGCTTGTTCCATATAATTACCAATCTCTTCATGATATTGAACAATCTGAGCCGAGTATCCAACTTCTTTCCAGTTGGTGCTATTTTCTGCTAAATAAGGGTAATTCTCATCTTTTGACGGATAGTTTACACGTTGGAATAGAGCATCACGCCATTTGGCTCTCTCCTCTGTCAGTAAATCTACTTTAGATGTAAATTCCTCAATCCACTGCTCACTTTGATCCATAAAGGAATTACAGATAGATAGAGGTAAGATCCCATTTGTTATTCCATCGATCACCATCACCATATCCCGATCCATCTTCATGGGGTTTACTTCTTGGAAATATTGCGCAAACCACTGTCGACATGCTTCTTGTCGATTGTATCGTCTACTGACTAATGCAAAAAATAAACTGGCCTTCTTGGGGTCCCGTCGCATAGCTTCCTCTAAAGCTCTTTGAGCCAGATCTCTTTGATCACTTACCCATCCCGTTAACGCTACCAATGCAGGTGCTAGCCAGTATTTTGGGGTAACGACCATCATCTCTTCTGTCACACTTTTTATCATATTTGATCTGACTAACGATAAATCAATTGCTTGCAAGATTCCCGTAGCGGTACGCCGGAGTTGATCATAATGACCGTATTTTTGTTCTAGTTCTTGCTTCACACGTACCAATCGAATTTCAGCTAATTGCAAATCAATATCAGGCATAGTTTCACTCCTTTACAACAGATACTTCACCATTTACAGCAATGGCTCGTAGGCAATCCGGATATACTTCGATACAAGCATAACTCGGATGAAGTGCCAACCTTCTTGCTTTAGAGAATTCTTTAGGCAGGGAATCCGTTTTTTTTATGTGTTGTAGTATTGTTTTATCTCGATCAATCAGATGCACATCGTAGCAATCATCTAAATAACACTTTGCTAATATCCCAATTAATTGTTCTTTTTTTGGTACATCCATAAATTGTTTCTCAATGGAAGTGATAACCGAATCTACGTCCATTGATACTGCACTGTGTACATCTAAATCAGCTAATAATTCCAAATATTCTTTTGTCCTCTTTCTCCTTAATCGTTCTGCCAATTCCAACTTTGAAGTAATCGGGCGAGTGACCAAATTGGTTTCCTGATCTCTTTCTTTTAATCCTGGAATAATAGGTCGACGCAAAATAATCCGCCCCTTTCCCAAAATAACTTTCCTTCATTATATTGCAAATAGAGTATACAAAAAAGAAAAGGTTTTGGCATGTCGCCTACCTTTTCTTTCTGGAACATCTATTACACTTTTCGCTAGTTTGAAACTCGATTCCGAAAGTCTTCTTGAATGGATGTAAGCAGGGATGGCTCAGTAATTAAACGGACTCCAGTAAGTGCTAAAGCCTTACTCGAACAAATCAATGCTTTATCCCCTAGCGGAGATTTAGCTGCCTGGCGAAACTCATCCGTATGACCAACTAGATCAGATGGGCCGATCTTGATATATGCATGTACGGTAGGAACAACATGGCTAACATTACCAGCATCAGTCGAACCTAAACCTTTTGTTTGTTCTACTATCTTTTCCCCTAAATTTTCCAGCTCTTTTATTAATACTTCATCAAATGCAGGGTTGAGAAGTAAATCGTCAATCTCATTTTGCAATGGTTTGATTTCTACCCGAGCACCAGTAGCTAATGCTGCACCTTCCGCGATTGCTTTTACTTTTGTTGTCACACCATTGAGGATTGTCCGTTTTGCAGCCCGAATAAAAAATCTCGCTTCAGCGTATTCGGGGACAATATTGGGAGCATCTCCACCGTGTGTAATCACTCCATGAATCCGAACGTCATCTGGAACATGTTGTCTAAGTGCATTTATACCATTGTAGAGTTGAATAACTGCGTCCAATGCATTGATCCCTTTCTCAGGAGCAACTGCTGCATGTGCAGGTTTACCATAGAAAGAAAAAATCAAAGGATCTAATGCCAGAGATGGAGATGTTCTGGCGGTTTCCGAATTGGGATGAATCATGGCACAGGCGTCCACTCCAGCAAAGCGATTATCTTTTACAAAACTAGCTTTTGCGCTCCCATTTGGTCCTCCTTCTTCTGCTGGGGTACCAAATACTACTACTTCTCCGCCAATTTCATCTAAAACTTTACTCAGTGCAATCCCTGCTGATACACTTGCTGTGCCAATAATATTATGTCCACAAGCATGTCCTAACCCTGGAAGTGCATCATACTCTGCTAGAAAACCAATCACAGGACCAGGTTTTTGGCTTTTCTTTCTTGCAATGAACCCAGTTGGGTGACCTGAGATATCCACTTCCACATCAAATCCGTGTTCTTTTAGCAATTTGGTATGCAGACCACTTGCAAAATACTCTTCATTCCCTATTTCAGGACGTTCATGTATGTCATGACTTACTTGAATCCATGTATCACGTGTTTCATCAATATATTGAGTTATTTGCTCACGAATGGTTACTATTTTAGTTTGCGCCAAGTTTATCCTGCCCCTTTTTTATAAATTTTCAATTTCAGAAATGGGAACAACCGTTGGAATTACTCCTCCATTATAGACCTTCTTAATATATTCACTTACCTCAGAAGATTGATAGATTTTTACTAGTTTTTTCAAATTAGCATTATCTTTGTTCTTGGTTTGTGTAGCGATAATATTGATATATGGCTTTGCAGTTTTGTCTTCCTTAAATATTGGGTCTTTTACTGGGCTGAGACCTGCACTTACAGCAATCCCATTGTTAATAACTGCAGCAGCTGCATCATCCATCGAGCGAGGGGTCTGTGGTGCTGCAACCGTAACAATTTTTAAATGCTTGGGATTAGAAGCTATTGCTTCCATCAGACCTTTTCCATTAGCTCCCATCACCTTTGCTGCTTCTATCACTCCAGCATCTACTTCTAATAAAGAATTTTCTACTAAGCGTCCGAAATAAGGCGCTGCATAAAAAATCAATGGTACAATAGCAGCTGCTGTACCGATTGATGAGCCTGTTACCAATCGTGTAAAAGGGATGATCGCAACCAATAAAATAATAAAAGGAACGGATCGAAAAATATTGATGATTGCGTTGAGAATCGTGAAAAGCGTTCTGTTTTCTAATATATGTCCTGGCCGAGTTACAACCAGCACCACTCCCAATGGAAAACCAATCAATATGGAAAAAACAAGCGATACGAAAACCATGATGAACGTTGCAATTGTTCCATCTACTAACTGCGGCCAAAAAACCGCCCAATCAAACGCCAATTGATGTCACCTCTTTCACTAGTACTTGATGCTGTTGTAAATATTGAATAATGTCTTCTGTTACCTTCCAATCACCTTGAATACTTATTAATAAGTCTCCAAAAGGTTTCCCTTGTAATTCTGTAATACTACCCTGCAAAATATTGATATCGGTTTGAAATTTCCTTATTGCTTCTGCAATAAGTGGTCTCTTTGCGTTTTCACCAGTAAATACAATTCGTAAGATTTGATCCTGTTTTTTCAAGGATTGGCGTACACTTTCTGGTAGTTCCTGTCCAAAAATAGTACGAACAAATCGCTGTGCTGTTTCGGACTTTGGATTGGTAAACACTTCATAAACCGTTCCTTGTTCCACAATTCTCCCTTGATCAATCACTGCTACGCGGTCACACAAATTTCTCACCACATCCATCTCATGAGTAATCAACAAAATGGTGATCCCATAGTCTGTATTCACCTTTCGAAGCAAATCGAGTACTGATCTCGTTGTATCAGGATCTAAAGCAGAAGTTGCCTCATCACACAACAAGATATGGGGATCAGTAGCCAAAGCCCTAGCAATACCTACCCGTTGTTTTTGTCCACCTGACAATTGCCCAGGGTAATGTTCAGCCTGATCTGCTAAACCAACAAAGGTAAGAAGCTGCATTACTTTTTCTTCTACTTCTTTACGCTTTTTTCCAACTAAATAGAGAGGCAATGCGACATTGTGAAAAACTGTTTTGGACTCTATCAGGTTAAATTGCTGAAAGATCATACCAATTTTTCGACGAGCTTCCCTTAATTTTTCAGATGACAGAGCAGCCAATGCGACACCATCTACTATTACTTCACCTGTGGTTGGTTCCTCTAACAGATTGACAGATCGAATTAACGAACTTTTCCCCGCTCCACTCACCCCCACTACCCCATAGATCTCTCCTTTTTCTATATGTAGAGACACTTCTTTCAGTGCTTCCACTGGTGGCGATCCAGGGTAGATTTTGCTGATATTACTCAATTCAATCAAATTCCATACTCCTAGTAAAAATATTACATCCCAATAGATGGATAAATCGTAGAAAAACAAAAAAAGCCTCTTACTATTCATCAATAGAAAGAGGCTTTTAAACTAAGGAATATCCGCTCATTTAAATAACTCTTCCTATCTGCCAAGCAAACTTGCTTGCAGGAATTAGCACAGTATCGTAAATGATCTGTTGCTGAGATATCAAAGGGCCGGTCCCTCCATCTCTCTAGATAAGAAGTTAATATTTAATTGAGGTCATTTTATATTTAAATACATAGTAAGTCAATAGAATTTTAAATATTAATCAATAAAGGGTATAATGCTTGTTTTCTCCTTAAATCGCTTAACCCAAAAGAAAATAGATATCTCTAATGAGATGTCCAACCTCCATCGATAACTAATTCGGTACCTGTAGTAAATCTCGATTCATCTGAAGCTAAATATAAGACTCCGTAAGCCACATCATTTGATTCACCTAAAAAAGGGAGCGGTGTAACGGATTCAAAATGTTTTCGAATCCCTTCATTAGCAAGCAAATCTTCCGTCATTGGTGTATGTATCATTCCTGGATAAACAGAATTTACCCGTATATTGTACTTGGCATATTCGACAGCAGCACTTCTGCTAATCGCTCGAATCGCCCCTTTTGAAGCAGTGTATGGATTGACTCCACCAGCTATTAAACCTGCAACTGAAGAAATATTTATGATCGAACCACCACCTATTTCTTTCATAACTGGAACGACATATTTCATTCCTAAAAAAGTTCCAATCATATTTATATCTAATACTCGTCTCCATTCTTCAATCAAATCGTCATGACTCGCTGTTGTACTAGCATTATTTATTAAAACATCTACTTTCCCATATTTCTTGCAAATTGCTCTTATCAAATTACTCCAATGCTCTTCAATCGAAATATCATGAAAAAAAGCAATTGCTTCCCCGCCATTTTTTTGAATATCCTCTGCTACTTTATATACTTTTTGTTTCTGGATATCTGCAAGAATCACTTTTGCACCTTCTTTGGCAAAAAGAATAGCTTCTGCTTTCCCTTGTCCACTTGCCGAACCTGTGATAATTGCAACTTTACCCGCTAAGCGCCCCATAGCACCTATCCCCTTTGAAATCGCAGATGTTTTGCGATTCTATCATGATGAACCGCTTTCTATTGAATATATGGAACATTATAACATCTTTTAATTTGTATCTACATAATATTTGTAATAATATAAAGATATTATTTTACTTTCATGTGTTATAAAAATGATAATGAATTGTCAAAGATCTTTGTTAATAGAATGAAACGTTATTTATTTATTTTCTATTTATCTTTGCTTTATATATAAAAATACAAAATTATAAATAATAATTCGAATTTATATAAGTATTTCCACCTATTGATGAAGAATTCCCAAAATAAACACGAACATATCTTGACGAAAGTTTACTCATCAAGATATGTTAATGATAGAAACGAAGTGAGAAAATCACTCCCCTACGTTTCCCAAAGAGATCACAGAGAGGACACCATGCCATTTAACGAACTACTTGGCACCGATCTAAAAGAAGCAATCGAAGGTCCATTCTTCCTTCCGGGAATTCTCCTTCCGGTAACCAGTGACACCGCTGTTTATGCCATCCCAGGATGGTATGAGAAACCCAGCTGTATGCAACCAAGTTCCACAAAGCTGTCGAGTCTGGGTCATTCCGTAGAGGTGCCGAGTTATCCTGACTTCGATAACAGCAAATGGACAGACTGGGTGCGTTCGATCTGGACACAATTGCTGGAAATCCGTTCGCGGGGAATCAAGAAACTCTACTTGCTAGGATTCTCCTTGGGCGGGCTCATCGCTCTTCAGCTATCGACACTCAAAGATCGTCTGATGCAAGAGTACGGGCTAGAGGTTATCGGAGTGATCGCCGTCAGTCCCCCTCTTAAGCTCCGATGGAAATTGCGTCTTCCAACGGAAGTAATTCGAGCTTCCACCCTCGACCGCCAGATCGCTAAGCAAGCCAGTCGATTCTTCCCGACAATCCACTTCCCTCATTCCAAATATGTATTGGAAGAATACTGGAGCTCAGAGGTGGATCGTACCTTGATTTCCACCATCGAACTGATTCGAGCAATCAGATATACCAATCAGACACTCAAAGAGAATACCCTTCAACTGCCTGTTTTGGTCGTCGTGTCCGAAAAAGACGAGCTGGTTGACAGCACACAGACCACTCGGTTCGCCAAAAAAAGAATCAGGCAGGTAGAAGTAGTGGAAGTGCCGGGAGGACACAACAGTCTTCTCAGCACTTCCTGTCCGATCGTTTGTGAAGTAATGGATGGGTTCATCTCTCGAATCCAAGGAAACTAGGAGAAAGACGGCTGTCACGCGACAGCCGTCACCCCCTAAGTGTTGATTCTCTTTTTAAAAAATTTCAAGACTACACGAAGTCACCACATATGCTTACCTCCTGCTTTACTTCCATCCCCTCTCCAAAGGCATGTCCCACTTTCTGTATACTCATATGCAACTTGACTAATATCTAATTCTTCTGCTACAAGTATATTATACGCGTATAGAAGCTTTATCTTTTTTAATGAATTACAAAAAATACGCCTTTTGTAGAACAGCCCAAACAAAATCACAAGCAAAATGAGGCGATATAGTGGAAAAAAATCGGTACTGGGTATTGACCAAGCGACCTGTCGGTAATGATTATGCTTCTGCATTAGAACTCGTTGAAGAAGAAATCCCTCCACTTGTTGACGGCGATGTATTAATTCGTAACGCATATTTTTCCCTTGATGCTGGCACTAGAATGTGGATGACCGCTAGAGAAGATTCTTACTCCCCTCCAACTCCGCTGAATTCTCCGGTAATAGGAATGGTACTAGGAACAGTTGTCGAATCTCGGCACCCTGATTTTCGTGCTGGGGATTTAGCTCGTGCTTATGGACAATGGTCTGATTATTCGATCTCCAGACCAGATGACACCTATGTAGAACGAGTCAGTTGGCAACTTGATGACCTGCGTCAACATCTAGCTGTTTTTGGTCCGAATGGTTGGACTGCCTATTTGGGAGTAGTGGAGTATGGAAAAACAAAACCGGGGGATACTTTTGTCGTCTCTGCCGCATCAGGTGTAACCGGCGCTTTAGCTGGACAAGTAGCTGCACAGCTTGGCTGCAAAGTAATTGGGATTACAGGTTCAGCGGAAAAAGGGGCTTGGTTGACAGAGAAACTAGGTTTTACAGCGACTATTGACCATCGCAAGGAAGATGTCGCAACACGCTTACGTGAATTGTGTCCAGAGGGAATCAATGTATATTATGATAATGTGGGCGGAACTATTTTGGATGCAGCTTTAGAAAATATGGCTCTGTTTGGACAAGTAGCAATATGCGGCTTACTGATGAATTATGACCAAGAAAGCCCAATCCCAGGCCCGTATAAATTTGATCAAGTTTTAATGAAACGCTTGCAATTCACCGGATTTTTCTCCCCAGATTTTTATCATCGCGGACCTGATGTGAACCGAATTATGCGCCCTTGGTATGAAGCAGGAAAACTGAAAATGGAATTTGATGTCACACAGGGACTGGAAAACACCTTAGAAGCATATAAAAGACTTTTCACTGGTCAAAAAATAGGTAAATCTTTGGTTCAACTAACGGAATTATAGTTCCCTTTTCATCAAGACATCGCATTATAACATTGTGAGCGAGAAAGCCCACGGTTTCAATCGTGGGCTGGAAGCGAGCGTTGGACTGGTGAAGGAATCTTCCTTCACCAGTCCAACCTTTGATAAAAGCAACTTTACAAACAAACATTCTCATGGTGATATATGTATAGTCGCAGCAGACGAAAACCAAGTTGTTAGCGGCAAAAAAGAAATAAACATTTGTAAACCGTGGGGCACACGGGGTTAGCTTGGTAATGAAATAGTCATAAGCTATCGTCCCAAGAATCCAACGGCTTTAGCCGTGCGGAGTTGTCAAAATTAACATAACCTTATTATCACCAACTGATTTTGCTCGCGATCACGAAAGAACTTACCAGTTAATTTTCACCCCATGTTTAGCTTGATAGATTCACTACAAAGTATCACTCCTTTTAGAAATACAAGCACCACGAGAGATGGTTCATAAAGAAACCTACTCTCGTGGTGCTTGTCAGTCTTTTAAGTTAGGAAATTACGACCATACACTATGCTCTCGAAACAGCCGGTTACACTCTTGGAGTCGCTCTTCCATCTCTTGTTCTGTGCTGGCAACAATAACCAAGGATGCCATATGATCCACACTTGATTTTGGACCATTGAATTTCTCACCTGGTTTGGCAAGTAAACGATATTCGGTTACATAATCTGGCCATACTTCTGCACGGAAACCGTTGAAAATTCCTTTTCTTGGGGGCAGTAGTGCGGAACCGGTTAAAATATGTGGTTTTACTTGTTTTCTTCCACCTGTAGGCAATTCCAAAGGTAATCCGAGCTGGGCATAAATCCAAGATTTATTCAGGTTGATTCCAAAAGATTGATCGATCTGGATATTTACCCTTCCTCCCCCTGTTCTGCTCGCTATTTCACAAAGAATAATTTGATCATCAGGTGTATGGAAAAATTCAGCGTGAAATGGTGTATGCTCTGGAGGAGCCATAATACGTAGGTGTTTCGTTACTCGGTCAGATAGTCTTTTTGCCAAATCAGTTGTCTGATCTAAAATATAACTACCTGTGAATTTACCATCTTCGTGAAAAGATAAACATGATTCAACGTATTTGCTACAAGAAGTAAAGATCAATTCTCCATGATAAATAAACCCATCTACGTGATACAAATCACCTTCTACAAACTTTTCTGCTTCCCAGTTATGCGGGACACCTTCATACAAAATAGTTTCCAGTTGCTCTTGTGTCTCAATAACCATAGTACCTACGGAACCGGCACTGTCAATTGGCTTGATCACAACCGGAAGATTATGCTCTTCCACAAACTCAATCAGATCAAAACTATTATGAATCTCACGGTAAGCCGGGCATGGTAAACCATGTCCATTCGCCAATTCTTTCATTTTGATTTTACTGCGAAAATTCCATGCACTGTCCCATGTCTGACCTTCCAAGCCAAATCGGCCACGTAAATAAGCAGCACGAAGAACATCTCGTTCGGATAAGCCAATAATAGCACGATATTTATACCGATCAAACAAATCAATTGCTCTTTGTTCCACATTTGCATTGTAATTATAGTTCGAAAAAGACTCGAAATAGGAATAATTTTCTGGATTAAAGTCTTCTGCATATTCGTCGGATGTCAATAAAATTAAATCTTCGTTTAAGTGATTTAACCATTCTTCATATGGTGCAAGATCACGCGAAACACGATTTAAAATTAAAATACTCATGCCATCACTCTTTTCTGAATATTAAAATTTTTGTTTTTACCCTTGCCATGTGCTCCCTCTTAAGATAGACCTTATTTCCAATATGAAGACTGTTCAAACCAATTGGCTATATAAGTTAGTCGATCCTCTATTTCTTCTTCTGTTTCGCCTTGTACTACAAAAGATGCGATATGGTCAATACTTAATTTGGGATGATCATAACGTTGTCCTGGTGTTGCTAGCATACGATATTCCGTTACCCAAGAAGGGGGGCTTTCTGATGGACCAGAAATAAATTCTCCTTTTTTTGGAGGGATAAGAACATCACCCGTTAGAACCCTTTGATCCATTCGCATTACACTTGATACTTGTTCAAATAAATCTATTCCACACTGAGCTTGTACCCAAGCTCGAGTCAAGTGAATGCCATATGCTTGTTCCAAATAAGCATCGAGACGTCCTCCGCCTGTTCGACTAGCGATCTCACACAAAAAAATTTCATCATTTGGAGTATGAAATAATTCTGCATGAAATGCAGTATGTTGCGGAGTATCTAGTGCTTGTAACAAACGAGTTGTAAAAGTTACAAGTCTTTCAAACATCGGATTGTCACGACTGATTAAATAACTAGCATTATACCCACCTGATTGATATGCAAGACATCCGCTCGCATATTTGGAGACAGAAATAAATGCAACCTCTCCTTCGGTAACGAGACCATCCACGTGATACATATTTCCAGCAATAAACGTTTCCACTTCTGTGGAGTGGCATATGCCACTTTCTAAAACCAATTCTAGAGCCAGCGGATCATCAATTACTTGAATATTCTGTGATCCAGCACCATCAACTGGTTTGATCACAACAGGGTAACCATACCTCTCCACAAACGTTATTAAATCCAAATTGGTAGATAAGGATTCAAATTGCGGAACAGCAAGTTGATGCGCTTGTGCAATTTGTTTCATCATTACTTTATCCCGAAAATGGATGGCACTTTCAGGCAACTGTCCTTGCAGCCCAAAATATTGACGCAAGTAACTCGCACGAAGCACATCTCTTTCAGAAATGGCGATAATGGTATGAAATTGATATCGTGCAAATAATTCAATTGCACGGAGCTCCACTTTACCATTGATGTCAAACTGAGGAAAGGATTCGATATAAGCATAGGCTTTCGCTGGGAAACTATCCATTACTTCCTCTGATGTTAGAAGAAGCAATTCTTCATCCAGACCTTTTAGCCATTGTTCATACTGACAACGGTCATGAGCAAAACGGTTAATTATTAAAATGCTCATAAAAACCTCCCCACTGTATGGAGCAATTATTTTATAAGAAGAAACGCACTCCTTTCTGTAATATCTGTGTAAAATTACAAATGTCTTTGCTGGCCTGCTTAAAATTATACCATTTCACCAAATCGTCGATCAACTACAAATAAAAAAAGTTTTCTTAAAAAATAATAGAAATGACCGATTACTCTTCAGCATTGAAGGTATTCGATCATTTCTACTTGACAATTAAACCATGATGGAAGAGTAAGTGCTTTCATAAATCTTTATGCTTTCTTTCTCTCTCATCATAATGATGTAATTAATATAAAGTTGCCACATTGCTCTCCATAGTGGGTCATGATCTGCCTTATAAACGACATTTAACCCGATTTTTCTAGCATCTTGGTAATTAATAACTTGACCATGATTGGGATACTTTTCGATGTTTATCAGCTCTTCAGCAATACGTTTGGCTTCCTCTAGCTGTCCCTTAAACATGGATCGAGACAACCATTTGACGGCTAAACGTTTGGAATGTTCAATCGATTTTAAGCAATAATCGATTAATGCAGCATCTACCCCTTTTAAGAATGGATAGTATGCAGGATTCAGCGCTTGTCCACCTGCATGTTCTCTTTTAATCATTTCCAACCCATTTAAAAAAGCTTGGGCGGGTCGGAATGCAAGCCCAAAAGCGGTGGGGATTGTAACTTGCGGATCGATAGGTCCAAGCTCAGATGTATTGCTCATCAGGATCTCATCTGCAGCTAAACTGACTAACGTTGCAGCACTTTTTGCTGCTTGGGGCACCACAACGCGTAAATGTTTTGTTTTAGCAAGCAGGGTGTGTACAATGATTTCAGCTGCATTTGGATCGCCACCAGGACTTTGAATCATAAGATCAACTTCACTATCTTTATCAAGACTTGTTACCATCTCACTAAATGGAGCAATATCCTCACGAGTAATCGCACTTTCCGGATGGTTGAAATTGGCAATATATACAATCAAACGACGGCCAGTCGCCTTCTCAATCTCTTTCATTAAAGACTGCCTAGTGTATCGATCACGGTGAACAGCTTGGTATAGTGGTTGATTTGGCGGTAGTTGTGACATACTGGGAGATAAAAAATCCACGCCTACCCCCCTTTCTTAGCTAGACCGATAGGGTCTCCCATAAAGTTTTTTTCGTTCTGGTTTCTCTTCTATTGCTACCATGTTTTTCTCAAACTCTTGGAATGACTTAACAAACATTTCAAAGTTTTTATCAGTATTCGTCTCTTCGACAAATTGTTGTTTTGCTCTTAGAAGTGATTGGAACAACCAAAAAACCCCCTTTGATATTTCATCAAACTTAGTATATGCAACCTATTGAATATGATGAACGGTTTATGGTGATCAAAACACTAAGCAACTTTATTTTAACATGGTTTGGACAAGCATGTACATAATTGGAAAAACATTTCAGCGGGAAATCAGTACACTTATTACTTAGAAAACGTATAAGCTACAGTAATCAAACTATCCCCTAGTGTTGCAGGCACATTGGCATA
This sequence comes from Shimazuella sp. NTD248, assembly GCF_059510395.1. NCBI lineage: Bacteria > Bacillati > Bacillota > Bacilli > Caryophanales > Thermoactinomycetaceae > Shimazuella > Shimazuella sp. NTD248. The sequence goes on from NZ_JCAJZT010000008.1 coordinate 79,954, forward strand.
ACGAGTCCATAAGTACTCCTCTAATTTGCGTTTATCTTCTCCTTCCACGCGTCCGTTTTCATAGTTATATACGATTAAAGGAATATCAGAACCAGCCTTTGTAAGCTCATCAACAACAACTCTCACTCTGGCATCTTGGTTATTCCCCCATGCTGTCTTATAGCGGTATACAACAATATCAAAATCGTTATCGAGCAGTTTTTCTTTAAATAATTGTTCATCAAAAGGCATAAGTGTTATATCTGTTATTCCTCTGCGCTCAATTGGTTTGAGTTCTCTTGTCTTCATAAGATGTATCTCCTCTTTTGAGCCTGTGATCAATACCCTTACTTTTTTATAAGCGAGTTCACGTTCAATCATATATTGGATCGTCTTCTTTTCCTCTTCAATGCTTTCTTGAAAATGTTGTTTGTTCCGATTTAAGCTTTCTTTTAACTCTTGATCAAACTGGCGTTCCACTTCAGATTTCATAATATCCATCGAGTCATTGATATTTTCTTTAAATTCTTTCCTGCTTTGACCAATCGTAATAGACAAGACAACGGCCATGACTCCAAATAAAAACGCGGCTACTGCAATAAAAATATTGAATGTACTAATTAAATTTTCTTGATTCTTTTCCATATTATCTTTAAAATCATCATTATTCTTTTCTATTAGATTCAATTTTTCATCTAACAAATTGGATTTATTTAATTCTAACTCTAATTCATCTATTTTTTTTTGCATTGACTCCATCTGTGGTTCTGCTGCAAACGTTAAAGGTCTAGGCATAATTGAGATAAGAAGAAAAACGATAAATGTATAAGTAACAATCTTTCGCAATCGAAATACCTCCTGTTTAGAAAAAATCCCATTAATCCAACTATATCGTATTTTGGCAAAATTGGCTTCCCCGTTCATTTTTACGTCATAAAAAATAAGGAATCACATGTGGATTCCTTATCAAATAAAATCTTCAGGTAATAATTTTGCTAAGTCTTCTTTGTCAATATTGCCTTTATTGCCAAGACGTACAGATTGTTTCCGTACAGCATGCTCAAATAAATTCCGAACAAACCTACCATTGCTTGATTTACCACTTTGTATATGCGATCGCAACACAGAATGAACGACATTTTTACATTCTGGTACAATCTGGTATTGTTCCTCTTCAGCTATTTTTAACAAAATCAAATATAATTGATCAACTGTATAATCTGAAAACTGAAATACATTAGGAAAACGCGAAGTAAGACCCGCATTGGTTTGCAAGAAAACATCCATATCATGATCATACCCAGCGAGTATCACCAACAAATTTTCTCGATGGTCCTCGATCGCCTTAACTAACGTATCAATCGCCTCTTTCCCAAAATCACCTTCGGTTTTCGAAGCAAGCGCATAAGCTTCATCAATAAATAAAATTCCACCCAATGCTTCTTGAACGACCTCATTTACTTTTTGTGCGGTTTGTCCTATATATGTTGCAACTAATCCACTTCTGTCTGTCTCTATCAATTGACCTGATTTTAAAACTCCTAATTCTTTCAATGCTTTTCCGATAATTCGCGCAAAGGTAGTCTTTCCTGTACCCGGATTGCCTTTAAAAATCATATGAAGAGATTGCCCCGTTCCTTTTGAAAATCCTCGATCTCTTCGCAACTTTTGAATTTTCACTTGAGCAACAAGACTTCGAATATGTTCTTTTACTTTTTCATTGCCTATTATTTTGGCAAATTCGGCTTCTAAGTCAAAAACTTCATCTGTTTGATTAACTCCAAAATCTTCAGGTCGTAAAATCTTTAATTCCTCTGAAGAACGATAACCATCTTGCTTCAATCTCTTCGATTGTTTACGTATAGCTTCTTGGATGACATTTCGAACCAAACGGCCATTTCCATCATCATTTCTGCCAGCTATTTGCCGACGTTCTAATACGGAAAGCAATGTTTTTTCCACTTGTGGATCAAGTTGGAACTGTTCTTTTGCCAAAGATTTTTTTGCAATCGATAACAATTCTTCTGCTGTATAATCTGGAAATTTAATCTGACTAGGAAATCTGGATTTTAATCCACTATTGACCTTCATAAACTCCATCATTTCCTTGGTGTAACCAGCTAGAATAACAACCAGATCTTCTCTATTTTCCTCCATACCTTTCACAAGAGAATCAATCGCTTCTTTACCGAAGTCATTATCTCCACCTCGTGAAAGAGCATAGGCTTCATCTATAAATAAAATTCCACCAATCGCTTTTTCTATAACTTTTCTCGTTTTTGGTGCTGTATGTCCAATATATTCTCCGACAAGATCTTCTCTTGTCACTTCAACTAAATGTCCTTTGGAAACGACACCAAGTGCTTGGAATATTTTTGCTACTATACGCGCTACCGTGGTTTTCCCAGTTCCTGGATTCCCTGTGTAAATCATGTGCAAACTTTGATTTTGGACATTTTGTCCTATTTTGGCACGTTCAATTTGGATAGCTACCATGTCTTTCATCTCATGAACAAATTCTTTCACTGGAGCTAGTCCAATCATACCATCTAATTCTCGCATGGCTTCTTTTAGTAATTGAGCTCGATCCTCTTTCTTTAACTCAAATATAGATGCTGCTGTCTCCGATGAAAAATCATATTTCCAACCCTGATGATTGGGAATGGATATAGATGCTTGTTGCATCATTTTATCTAATTGTTTTCGTCTTTCTTCTTCCGATATTTGAGTTTGAGCCATTATATTGATACGAAAATAAACGTCTTTTTGTTGTACTGCATAGTGATAAATGCGTTGATTCAAATAGACTTCCAAATATTTTTGTTCTTGAAAAGGAGTAAGTGCACTATTGGCTTGTTGTTTTTCCAAATAAAAATCAAACCAGTCTGGATAATCTTTTCCACAAGATGCAACACGATAGGAATATAGATCTTGATCCAAATTAACCAGATCTATGATCAAATTCGTATAATGGACCAAATTATTTCGAAATCGATCTAACTCACTGCCCTTGCCCATTTTCTCCATTAACCAAGAAGATCGTTCTATAAAATAACCTAAAACAGCTAACCAAATAGGGGTAACCAGCAATAGAACAAAAAAGTAAGGTATAAATTTCCAGGAAACAAAGAGATACGCAAAAAGTATAGCAAATTTGAATACCCAAGGAATACTGAAAAAGCCAATTAATATATAACGAAACATACGCAGAAATGGATAGGAAGCTAGATACTGATTTGTTTTATATTCCGATTTTTTCCTCCAGATGTTCATTTCAGCGGGGGAAATTCTTCGATATCCATCTGAACGTACACGTGTATACAATAATTCAGTTAGTTCAGCCTTTCCTTTCTGTATAGGGGTTTGAGACAAATAAACACCTCCTAAAAACTAAAACATTCTTATTAATCTTACCTTTTGATCAAATGAGACGCAAGATTGGGAAAAGGTAAATAGAACCAACTACGCATAGGTATTCCAACTATTCGAGACAATAATAGAAACATAAAAAAGGGGTGGAACGGTGAAAAAATCCATTTTGGTCTTACAACTCATTTTATTTACCATTGTCCTCATATGGTCGGGTATCCACCCTATTAAACGAAGTATATGGTTTTTCGAGGTAACACCAGCAATTGCATTAATCTTAGTACTGATCTTTACATATAAACGATTCCCTTTGACTCCATTGTCCTATTGGATTATTTTTTTCGGAACTCTCATCATGCTAATAGGTGGTCACTATACCTATGGAGGGGTACCCTTATTTAACTCATTAAAAAAAGCTCTTCACCTTAAGCGAAATGATTTTGATCGATTTGGGCATATATTTCAAGGCATGATTTCTACCGTTTTATTCCGTGAATACTTCGCCCGTACGAAACTATTAAAACAAAAAAAATGGCAATTTCTGATTATAGGCATGTTAAGCTTATCCATCAGTGCTTTTTTTGAGATATTTGAATTCAGTGTTGCATATTTCTTCGATGGTAATATTCAAAACTTTTTAGGCTATCAAGGTGATATTTTTGATTCACACTGGGATATGATTTGCGCATTAATAGGTTCGATAATCATCCTTAGTTTAGGAAAACTTCAAAACAAACAAATGATTTATATGAAGAAGAAAAAGCAGTGGATAAAACATAGACCACGCCTTCAACCAAATTAACATCAAAAAGCTGTATTTTTTCATACAGCTTTTTTAGTTTTTATAATGATGGATAGCCTCCAAATCATACATACAAACCCTTCATTGTATAGATACTTCACAAAATAATCCCACTATAAATATATTTCATGACTAAAAACTATAGTAAAGTATCCGATAATAAATTAAAATTAAATAGATTCATACCAAATTAGAATAAGTACATAGGGGGTTATTTTTTGGAGTTATCTGTACAAAAGAAACCATTAAAATGGGCATTTACAAATGTTATTGCACTCTCTCTTATTCTTACACCATTTTCGATCGCAACAGCTAAACCAAAAGATGTTGGAGAAACAGCATACAACCAAGTAAAGTATTTATCTGAACAGATTGGGTCAAGAGTAACTGGAACAACTGCTGAAAAAACAGCAAGTGAATATCTTACTGCTCAACTAAAAAATTTAGGATTAAACCCAACCACTCAAAACTTTACGTACACCCGTAAAAACACCACCTATCAATCACAAAATATTATTGCAACAAAGAAAGGGAAATCGAACAAAGAGCTTATTATCGGCGCTCACTATGACTCCGTTTCTGTTGGAAAAGGAGCAGATGATAACGGATCCAGTATCGGTGTTGTGCTAGAGACACTCCAAGCTCTCTCCAAAAAGAAAACCCCTTTCACACTAAAAATCATTTTCTTTGGATCAGAAGAAGCTGGTTTACAAGGTTCCAAATACTATGTATCTCAAATGACAGATGCCGAGAAAAAAAATACAGTAGCGATGATTAACCTAGATAGCTTAATCGCTGGAGATAATATGTATGTTTATGGTGATCAAGGGAAACAAGGGAAGCTAAGAGACTTAGCGTTAGAGATTGCCAAAAAACATAAAATTCCGATGTCTACTAACCCAGGCTTAAATCCAGACTACCCAGCAGGAACAACTGGTGATTGGAGTGATCATGCTCCTTTTAAAGCTGCTGGTATCCCTTATGCATACTTTGAAGCAACAAACTGGGAAATCGGTGATTTAGACGGTTATACACAAACAGTTAAACATGGTGAAATCTGGCACACAGAAAATGATAACCTCACCTTTTTGGAAAAAGAATTCCCTGGGAGAGTAAAAGAACATTTAAGAGGGTTTACTATTGTTCTCACAGAGTTGATCGAAAAGGCAAATAAAGCATTCTAAATGATAAGAACCTCCATTTTTTTAAATGGGGGTTCTTACTGGGGGTAGAGGGAGCAAAGACCGATTTTGGTATCATTGATCCATTAAATGATTAAATGACTTGAAGCTTTGCAAGTAGCAAACCCAAGTTATTTCGTGTTTATACAGGAAACTTCGGGATGATACGTTCATATTCATACTGAGCGTCAGTTATGGATAATTTAGAATATGCTTCAAGCAATTTACATATATGCTTGGCCAAGAACTCAACTACTGGAAAAGGAATATTTTCTGGTCCACCAGGAAAACAAGCTTCGTGCTGAAAGTATTTAAATAAAACTGTAAATTCTAATTGTGTCTCGAATTTCTTGGCTGCAATCAATAGCCTCTCCGGCTGCAATAAATTAAAATGTTCAATAAATTCTTCTTTTGTCCATTGTTATTTCAACCAAGGTGCAATCCTTTCTAAATTTCCTAGTATGGTTAGAGTCGGTACTTTTCTACCTATCTGAATATAAGGCACTTTGATTTTTCAGGCAAGACCAAAGTAAAAATGCAGAAAGTTCCAATTTCAAAACAAAATTCGGAACAACAATAAATACAAAATGACTGGAGGCTACACATGTGCGATTTCTAGTCATTTTGTATTTGTGTAGGTAATTTGGGGGATGATACCTTTCATAGTCTGGATAAAACATAATTGGTTTGGATATAGTTTCCTGTTGCCGGCAACATAGAAAGGTGTTAAATTAAATATGTGTCCGGCAACATATCATCGAGAAAGGGATATACAAAATTGGAAACGATCAATCCAACTTATATATTTAAAAGGATTAGGAGGTATTTGGAATGGCAATCGGTGATGTAACCAATAAAAGTATTAGCGAATTGATTTCTCTTAAAGATAAAGTGGCAATCGTAACTGGAGGGGCATCAGGTATTGGAAAAGCAACAGCATTGTATCCAATAGTTGTAACTGGCGAAGCCGTGGGGATTGAAAGAATGATTAGTGAATAGTACGTTGCCGATAAAGTAAATGTAATAAATGTGGTCGTCAACTAATATTAAAGGAGTGTTATTTATGAAAAAAATGTGGAGTTCAGTAAAAGTAGGAAGATTAAATCTGCCACACCGACTAGCAATGGCCCCAATGACTCGTAGTAGAGCACAGGAAGATGGGACTCCGGGTGAACTTAGTACCCTTTACTATAGTCAACGAGCATCGCTTGGTTTGCTAATCAGCGAAGGAACACAACCATCTGACGATGGACAAGGATATTTGTGGTCACCTGGAATTTACACCAATAGCCATATGGAAGGGTGGAAAAAGGTAACAGATGCAGTACATGCTGCAGGTGGTTATTTCTTCATTCAATTAATGCATGCAGGGAGAATGTCTCACCCTGACAATACCCCTCACCATCGTCAAGGGGTAGCACCTTCAGCTATTGCACCTGGGGTTCAAATGTTTACAACAAAAGGTATGCAAGATATTCCAACACCACGTGCCTTAACAAAAGCAGAAATTCAAACCACCATTCAAGATTTTGTTCATGCTGCTGCGTGTGCAATTGAAGCAGGAGCTGACGGAGTGGAAATACATGGTGCAAATGGGTATTTGGTTCATCAGTTTATAGCGGAAAATGCAAACAGTCGTACCGATGAATATGGTGGTTCTATCGAAAATCGTGCTCGTTTTGCAATTGAAGTAGCAAAAGCAGTTGCAGATGAAATTGGTGCAGATCGTACAGGTTTCCGTATCTCACCAGGAAACTTTGATTTTATGGGCATTGATGAAGGCGAACATGGTTTAGACGTTTATCGATATCTCATACCAGAGTTAGCGAAACTGAATCTTGCCTATTTGCATGTCATGCATGCTGGAAATGATAAATTTCTCCGAGAAATTCATGCCCTCTCGGTTTGGTCGAATGCGTTGCTGGTAAACCGTTCAGGAAGACCTCTTGAGGATATTGATGTCGATATCGAAGCTGGCATTGCGGACGTCGCTCCTATTGGTGCATGGGCATTGGCAAATCCAGATTTTGTTGATCGACTCCAACAAGGTGCTCCGTTAAACGAACCTGATCGGACGACTTTCTTTGGTGGGGGAAGCAAAGGTTATACCGACTATCCGACACTGGCTGAACTACAAATGCTGAAACGTTGAGTGTTATGTATGGATAGAGACAAAAATAGTAAGGATATACCGGAAATTCAGGGGATTATTGATTTCCCTGAATTTCCGGTAGGCTTTGCTATCCTTGCTCTTACACGTGCTCACCACACCCTAGCGTCTAATCTACTTCGGGAAATAGGATTGTTTCCAAAACAAGAATTTATATTGATACAGTTATGGCAGCAAGACTATCAATCTCAGAACGCCTTAGGAAAAGCATTGTGCCTGAATCATTCCACTGTCGCGAAATCTGTTCGACGACTAGAGAATTCGGGACTTGTCACCCGAAGCCGGTCACAGGAAGATAAACGAGTTACGATTGTTTCTCTTACCAAAGCTGGTCGTGATTTAAAAGAGGATGTTTTGCGTGCTTGGAACACACTGGAAATGATTACTACTGACGGACTTACCGAACAAGAAAAAACGTTATTTCTCCATTTGGCACGGAAAATAGTGTCTACCATTCACTCTTCCGTTGCTGAGTAATTCATGAAACTGCAAATGTCATTAATGGGTAGAATTGTGAATGTTGACGATGGATATACAAGTTTTAAAAGTTATTAATGCAAATCAATACGATTGTAGGAAATAGAAGGTTCGTTTAAATGAATCCCTACCTATTCAAAAATAGATAGGGATTCACTTCTTATTTAGCATCGGAAGGTATTAGATAAAAAGGAAATATTCATGCGAAGGAGGGGTAAACAGCAAATGGAAACGAAAGTAACAGAACAAACAGGGGAAACATTGATGCGCATCGTAATGTTCACCGTTACCCTTTCCTCTATGAGTGTATTAATGTTTATTTATGTGCTTCCTGATATTAGTAAAGAGTTTCATCTAACGATTGCCGAGGCAAGCTGGCTCTCTTCAGCTTATAGTTTGATTTACGCTATTGGAACGGTTACGTATGGGAAATTGACGGATAGATATAAACTTAAAAATTTGTTGACGTTTGGCTTACTCATTTTTACGATTGGTTCCCTTTTTGGTCTTTTTTCCCAAACATTTTGGATGGCACTGACCGGAAGGTGTCTTCAAGCCGTTGGAGCAGCAGCTATTCCCGCAACAGCTGTACTGATTCCTATGCGCTATTTCGCTCCGGAGCGTAGAGGAAAAGCATTGGCAATGACTGCTGTGGGTTTGGCTCTTGGTAGCGCTCTCGGCCCTGTTATTTCTGCATTCATTGTCAGTATAGCTAACTGGCGTTGGTTATTTGCTGTACCACTTCTCATCTTGATCACGTTACCTTTTTACCGTAAATATTTAGAAGATGAGCAACAAGAGCCCTCTGGAAAATTTGACTGGATTGGTGGAAGTTTGCTAGCGGCTACAGTCGCATTGTTTTTACTTGGTATTACAAATGGAACGATCTGGTTTATCCTCATCGGTTTGCTTGCTCTCGGTTTATTTATCATTCGAATTCGCTTCACTGATGAACCGTTTGTGAAGCCGGAACTCTTTCTAAACAAAAGGTATACACTTGGTTTAACCATTGTTTTTCTTATAAATGGGATTGGTAATTCTCTTTATTTGCTAAGTCCTTTGCTACTCTCCCATGTGCAACGACTCCCAGCTTCATGGATTGGATTTGCAATGGTTCCTGCAGCAACAGCGTCCGCTATTTTTGGCAGAAAAGGTGGCAAACTGGCAGATCGAAAAGGAAATTCGTTTCTATTCTTTCTTTCATCGGGATTGTTATTCACCTGCTTTGTTTTACTCTCTACCTTTACAGGAAGTTCCCCTTTCTTCATTGCTATATTTCTGATTCTTGGTAATGTAGGACAATCCTTTATGCAAATCGCGATGAACAATTCAGTCTCCCAGACATTACCAAAGAATCAGGCTGGAGTGGGGATGGGAATGCTGCAGATGTTGAATTTTATTTCGCAATCAGTCGCTACCGGGATTTACACCAAAGTAGTGGATCTTGGCTCTCATGTCCACTGGAATCCAATAAACATCCCCTCAGCTGGCTTTATTTATAGCAATATCTATGCTGTTCTTGCTGTTTCGCATATTGTAATTCTAGGAGTTTACTATTTCCAATTCAGTAGAGGCAAAAGCACAAACATCCAACCAGGAAGTTGAAAAATTATCACTTTGCTACCATTTTTACAAAATCAAAGGGGAGAATCCAATGATATTGTAATAAATAAGGGAGATGCAGTAACTTACTCTTCCTCTGAGAGATCCTTGATTCATGTATGGAAAGATGTTTCTCTTGTTCTGTTCCTTGTAAAACTTGATGCTTCAATGACATTGGTTGGGCCATTCAGTGGAAGAAAACGATAACAATTTGATTTTCAGGATACAATCCCCACGATTTGGATGTGGGGTGACGAAGATCTTCCTCGAAAGATTGGAGGATTTGGCGGATGTGAAAGCTCGATCAACATTATTTCCAAATATAGATTTTGGAATAATTTATAAATTTAAAAATTATATCTAAAAAAAATCAATTTCATGTTTGAGCTTGAGTCTTTAAATTCGAACAAAATAAAAGCGGATCAGGGAGGATTTATCTTATGAAACGAAATACAAACATAAAGTGGGATGCAAATATCGCAAAGCAGATTGACCTCACGGGAATGAACGTTGTGTTTGTTGGTGGAACCGGCGGCATAGGCCGAGCTCTTAGTCGTATGATGGCCTCACGTGGAGCGAATGTTACTGTCGTAGGTCAGACATTCCGTGATGCGGGAATATCAGGCATATCGTCTATCAAAGCTGATCTGAGCCTTATGACAGAAGTACGGCGTGTCGTGAAGTTGTTACCTGCAGAAGATCTGGATCTGCTTGTCATAACAACAGGCATCTTTGCCGCACCGAAGCGCCAAGAAACCAGTGAAGGTTTGGAGCGAGATATGGCGGTAAGTTATCTGAATAGGTTAGTGCTACTAAGGGAAGTTGCCCCAAGACTCGGCAAAGTTCGTTCTAACACGAATGGAAAGCCAAGGGTATTTATCATGGGCTTTCCTGGTACCAACCAGTCCGCCAAGATAGATGATCTTAATTCCGAGCACGCATACAGCACCATGTCTGCACACATGAATACGGTAGTTGGTAACGAAGCACTCGTGCTTGATTCAGCCAAACGCTATCCACATGTCAACTTCTTTGGTCTCAATCCAGGACTGATGAAAACTAATATTCGTAGCAATATGCTTGGTGAGAATAGCCTTAAGTTCCGTTTCTTAGAGTCGCTGATTGGTCTCATGTCGCAAAGTCCCGAGAAGTATGCCAAGCGTATCGTTCCGCTCTTTGTATCTCCAAATATTGAGCATCATAGCGGCGCGATGTTTAACCGAAAAGGTCTTGCTATCCACCCCTCTGCGAATATGACAGATGATTATGTGAGTGAGTTTATTACAGCCTCGGAAGACTTGATTTTTCGAACAAAAATGGATTGAAAACAATAATTCTTTGGGAACAGAAGTGGGGATGAAAAGTAACACTTTATAGGGAAGATACTCAAAGCGAGGAATTGATGATGCCTTCATCCAGCCTTATTCCGGAAGACATGCAAGCAGGCAATCGTCTAAGTTAGCCTTAATCAATACTCAGTACGAATATGAACGTGTGATCCCTAAGTTTCCCGTATAAACACGAAATGACTTAAGTTGCATGTTGCAATTTAAGTCATTTTTTTCATTTAATGGATTGAAAATACCAAAATCGGCCTTCTCTCCCTCTACTCCTACTGCGTTACTTTCATCTTCCCTCCTCCCATATCCTACTTCTTCTCTTGATTTTGCAGTTTTTGCAAATAATCGTCTAAAGAATCCAATCTCTCCTCCCAAATCAACTGGTAAGAATACAACCAATTTTGAAATTCTTGAAATGGCTCAGCACGAAGTTTATAGATACGTCGATTTGCTTCTGGTTGCACTTGAACAAGACCAGCTTCACTCAAAACTTTTAAATGCTTCGATACTTGTGGTTGCCGTAGATGCAATTGATCTGCAATTTCACCAACCGTAAGTGGCCCATTCTTTAACAATTCTACAATTTTAAATCTATTTGGTTCAGCTAATGCTTGAAATGTCTCTTTCATATTCAAATATTACCAATTAGGAATATTCCAGTCAAGGAATACCATTGTATATTTAGAAGAAATAAAATAACATATAACCGATAGAAATACCTGCAATATATTTTGTCTTTTTGTTGACCATTATTTTTTATATTTTACTCCAATAAATAAATACTAGATACAAGAGGTGAGCAGGTTGATAAAACTTAGTGTGTTAGATCAATCCTTAATTTCGGCTGGTTCAACAGCCGCGGATGCACTACAAAATACAGTACGATTAGCATCTGAAACGGATAAATTGGGATATACACGTTTTTGGGTATCAGAACACCATTTTGCTAAAAATTTGGCTGGTTCAAGTCCAGAAGTTCTGATGAGTCATTTGGCTACTGTTACCGATAAGATTCGAATCGGTTCAGGAGGTGTGATGCTTCCTCATTATAGCGCTTATAAAGTGGCAGAGAATTTTCGAGTGCTGGAAGGATTATTTCCCAATCGTATTGATTTAGGACTTGGAAGAGCTCCGGGTGGAACACATCTAGCAACCAGAGCTTTGCAAGAATATAAAAATACATATACAGATAAGTATCCGGAGCAATTAGACGACTTAATTACTTATTTGCACGATTCAGCCGATAAAGATTTTCGATTCCCTTCCCTTTTTGCTACCCCAAAAATCGAAACTGCACCAGAAATGTGGCTGTTAGGATCAAGCGGGGGAAGCGCACTTCTAGCAGCACAAAGGGGAACAGGTTACGCATTTGCCCAGTTTATAAATGGGGAAGGCGGAGCAGATGTTGTTCACTATTATCGCGAGCATTTTCAACCTAGTATTGTAAATGAAAAACCTCAAACATTACTTGCCATAATTGTTTTTTGTGCAGAAACAGATGAATTGGCAGAAGAACTGGCAGTGAGCGGTGACCTAGCTTTATTGTTATTAGAAAAAGGAGCATCATCACAAGGTCTCCCTACTATAGAAGAAGCAATTTCCTATCCTTATACGGATCATGATCGATATCGAATTGCAATAAACCGAAAACGAATGGTTGTTGGCAGTCCTTCTACTGTAAAGAAACAAATCGAAAATCTATGCAATATTTATCAGACAGAAGAAGTCATGATCGTATCATTTCTGAATGATCAAACGCAAAAAATAAATTCTTATCGACTACTAGCTGATACCTTTAAGCTAAAACATTAAATAGAAAAAGTGTTAGATTTCATAAAAAGTACACATATCTGTGCGCATTTTTTACTCCATTCGACTATCGAGTTGATAAGATGGTAAAGATGGTTTTAAAAATAGCAAATAGGAAGTGGAATACATGGGTGAAATGGTTACTACCTTTGAAGGTTGGTATGTAAGCCACGATTTTCGCGTTATGGATTGGACAAGTTGGAAATCGACTGACCTTCAAACAAGAGAAAGAATAATACAACAATTACTTGACTTAACTCATTCTTATCGTGCAATAGAAGATAACCAACAAGGTAGTTTTGGACTATTTTCCATCCTTGGTCAAAAAGCGGACTTACTCTTTGTACATCTACGCCCTACATTGGAAGAACTTAACGAAGTTAAAAATCAATTTGATAAAACTGACTTTGCAGGATTTCTTCTTCCTGCTTACTCTTATACCTCTGTCGTTGAATTAAGTGGATATCAAATGCGGCCTGGTACAGACCCAGATACAGACCCCCATATCCAAGCCCGTTTAAAACCAATCTTACCAAAAAGTAAATATATAAGTTTTTATCCGATGGACAAACGCCGTGATGGTGAGGATAACTGGTATATGCTTTCGATGGAAGACAGACGCAGTATGATGAAGAGCCACGGGCTAATTGGCCGTTCTTATGCTGGAAAAGTAAAACAAATCATTACTGGTTCCACTGGGCTAGATGACTGGGAATGGGGCGTTACATTATTCGCAGAAGATCCCCTTCAATTTAAGAAAATCGTTCAAGAAATGCGTTTTGATGAAGTGAGTGCTCGTTTTGGAGACTTCGGCTCTTTCTATACAGGTTGCCGACTTATGGATGAAGAATTAAATAAATATCTTTCCATTTAATTATCAGAAGGGGGATGATCTCATATCATCCCCCTTTTTCGTTGAAAAAAAGAGTTGCAAGAGCAACAAATATTTTATATAGTGGAACATACGATCTACTTAATCATTCTACTGGTTCGTATTTTTGTATTTGCAATGACCGTTATGAGTTTCGATGATATTGAAATGTCACTTTCACAAAGAAACATTTGAGTTTATGGAATGTCAACTAGTTAATCTTATTGACAATTTTAATCATCTTAGAAGCAGCGTATTCCAAATCCTCTAGATCTTCTTTATCCAATGACTGCAATTTCTCACAGATTTCTTTCCAATGTTCTCTTACTACTTCTTTTCCCTTTTCTGTAATCGATAAGTTTACAATTCGTCTATCTTTCGCATCTTGTTCTTTTATGACATATTTCTTCTCTTCCAATTTGCATATTAAAGTAGTCAACTGTTGCTTACATATTTCCGTTTTCAAGGATAACTGTGTCATGGAAATATTGGACTCACATTGAAGTAGACTTTCTAACAGATGAATTTGCAACGATGTCAAATCAGACCGTTTTCGAGTGTGAAACTTTTCATAAAACAGGGGTAATAGTCTAATAAAATTATCTGCAACACACCCTATTTCTGCTGTCATTATCAAACAACCCTTTCAATTTAAAATAAGTTGACATTTAGTAAACAATAATTTATTATCTAACATAGCACAGTATGAATTATATACAATTTATCTGTGTTAATCTACTATCCTCTATTCAATTTTATAAACAAATACTAACGAATTAGAGAAAAGAAAGGAATTTTTATTGTGTTTTAGTCTATTTACATGAACCATGCAATAGAAACTTTTTTATGGATTCCAGCCTATAAAACGTTTCAAAAATTGCATACATTTCTATTTGCGTAAGAATGAAAATACAAAATTCGACATAACCTTGATAAATGAAAAAATGGAAAGGACGATATCGATGACTTCGAACAATCACCAAGAACCAAATATGCAACGCTTGGTTCCTTGGATCATTTATATTATCTTCTTTGCTGTACTAAATGAGACAGTTTTCAATGTCTCCACTCCAAATATCGCAAGTCAGTTTCACCTTAATCCTTCCCAAGTAAGTTGGATCATCACCATATTTATCATCTTTTTTGGAATGGGTTCTGTAATCTATGGAAAACTCTCAGATACCTTCAGCATTAAAAAGCTAATTTCTTTTGGTATCCTCTTATATAGTATGAGTTCCGTTGTTGGTTTTATATTTCATTCCAACTACCCGATCGTTATCGTTGCACGAGCTCTTCAAGGTGCTGGAGCTTCCGCTATTCCAGCATTGGTCATGATCATTATCGCAAGATATTTTACAAAAGAACAACGAGGTAAACTGTTTGGAATAATTACCTCTACTGTATCCTTTGCTATTGGTATAGGACCTGTTTTAGGAGGTTATGTATCTGGAACGTACCATTGGTCCTATCTGTTTGTAATTCCGGTATTTTCATTAGTGTCTCTACCCTTTATCCATCGGATACTGCCAGATGAAGCAGGCGATGGAGGAACATTGGACATTTTTGGTACACTACTCATGGGGATAACAGTGTCTTCTCTTATTCTCTACTTGACCGAAGCTGACTGGTTTTATCTCCCTGTGTTTGTAGTTGCTTTGATCTGGTTTATCATCCATATACGTCGTACAGCCAACCCCTTTGTGGAACCTGAACTTTTTTCCAATCGGCTTTATCGTAATGGATTGATCATTGGATTTCTCATTTTTAGTACCGTGATGGCTGTAATGTTTGTTCTCCCACTCATGCTACATGACCTTTATCAACTCAAAACACAATCTATTGGTCTTATTATGTTCCCAGGAGCTTTTAGTGCTGTTATATTCGGAACCGTGGCTGGGAACTTAACAGTAAAAAAAGGAAGCCACTTTGTTGTTTATCTTGGATTAGGACTTATTACCCTCAGTCTCTTTTTACAATCTTCCGTAGTAGGAGCATGGGTATGGTATTTCGGTATTGTTCTAGTTGTTCAGTATGTGGGCTTTTCTTTCCTACAGACAGCTTTGATCGAAAGTGTGACGAATATATTGCCAAACAAACAAATCGGAGTAGGTATGGGTTTTTATAATTTGATTACTTTCGTTTCTGGAGCTATTGGAACTGCACTTGTATCCAAGGCAATGGAATTACCTATTCTAAAAGTAGCCATACACCCACTAGTATCCAATCCTAATGCGTATTTGTTCAGCAATCTCATGTTAATCTTTACTTTAATCGTCTTAGCTAGCGCCCTCCTGTATTTCTTTACATTTGGAAAACAAGAAAACCTAACCGAAGAATCCGCCTAACCCTGAAACCGACCATTAAAGGTCGGTTTTTCTATGATGACAGCACCTTTGTTGGAGAAAAAGGAAAATTTCAATATTGTATACGAATTAAAATTGTGCTATAGTTAACTCACTTAAATTTAGAGCGGAGGGGTTTCCATTGGTATGGGTAAAATTGCGTCTCATCACTTGTGTCGCTAACTGAATAGTGATCAAAAACTCTGCAGGCACAGAGTTAGTGGGATTCGTCTACCTTTTTCGATGGGAAACCAGAATTTGCATACAAAAAGAGGGTATGATAAGACAAATCTACCCTCTTTTTGCTGCGCTTTTTTATCAAATAGATAAAAAAACTCAAGTTCATCAACGCAGATTTCTTTTTATCAACAAGGATAGGCAACCCTAAAATTGATTGCTTTGCGACACATCCATTAGCAAGGATAGAACTTCTATCCATAAAAAACAAATGAAGAATAAAGTGAGGTAAGCTAATTGGAACCATTACAAAAAGCAATCATTGTCGGAGTGAAACTACAACATCAGGATGATTTCGAAACGACTTTTATAGAGCTTGCAGATTTAGCTGCGGCATGTGATGTGGAAGTTGTCGGAGAAGTAGTGCAAAAACTCGATCACATCCAAGCATCTCATTATATTGGCAAAGGAAAAGTAAAAGAAGTTTTACGACAGATCGAGGAAAAAGAAGCAAATCTTGTCATCTTTAACGATGAACTCTCTCCTACTCAAATTCGTAACTTAGAAGCAGATTTGGATTGTAAAGTCATCGATCGTACCATTTTGATCTTGGATATTTTTGCTCAACGAGCAAAAACAAAAGAAGCTCAACTACAGGTCGATGTTGCACAGTTGCAATACATGCTTCCACGTTTAGTAGGGCTAAGAAAATCACTTGGCAGACAAAGTGGTGGTGTCGGAACTCGTAATAAAGGAATAGGAGAGAAAAAGCTAGAACTAGATAGACGAAAAATTGAAGAACAAATTGATCGTTTAAATAAGGAATTAAAGTTGCTCGTTTCTAGCCGACAAACACAGCGGAAACAGCGAAAAAAAAGCGGTATTCCCATCGTTTCACTCGTTGGATACACCAATGCAGGAAAATCAACGATCATGAATGCTATCGTAGAGCAATCTCAACACATTCCTGCAAAACAAGTATTGGAAAAAGATATGTTGTTTGCTACTTTGGAAACCACGATAAGAAAGGTTGAACTTCCGGATCAAAAATCCTTTTTGCTAACTGACACAGTCGGTTTTGTAAATAAACTTCCACACCATCTGGTCAAGGCTTTCCGATCTACACTAGAAGAAGTAAAAGAAGCAGATTTATTACTACATGTCGTCGATTTTTCCAGCCCAAATTATAAGCAGATGATGGATGTCACCAATCAAGTATTAAAAGAAATAGGTGTGGAAAATATCCCTGTTATTTATGTTTATAATAAAGCAGACTTAATCAACTTCAGCATTCCACTGGTAGAACAAAGCGCAGTAACTTTGTCTGCACAAAAGAGAATTGGAATAACAGATTTACTGCAAATGATCCGTACTGAAATCTATAAAGACTATCAGCAATACGAAATGCTCATTCCTTATTCGCAAAATCATCTCCTTGCGCATTTAAAAAGCAAAGCAACTATTTTATCGACCGAGTATGAGGAGAATGGTGCAAAAGTTATTGCGGAGTGTAGGCAGGCTGATGTGGAAAAGTATCGTTCATATGTAATTCAAGAAAGTCATATGTAACTCACAAAGGCTATCCAAGAGGATAGCCTTTCAGACCGAATATCGGGTATTTCACTATGTGGTTGGAGGATACATATCATTTAACATTTTTTGCAATGCACGAAGATCAAACCCTCGTTTTAACAAAAGTACACAGTTTGCATTGGCTTCCATTGCCCAAGTTACTTTTTCATTGATTTCACTCGGATGTTTGCTGCTGCGAATACCAATGAGTTGGTAATCTTTAAAATAAGAAAGATCATACATATTGTCTACCATATCATCACCATTTTCCGATTTAATTTGAGAGATAAACGCATCCCAGCCACTTACTCTCAATTTACGTGGACAATTTTTTTTGCTCCAATGATAGTGTTGAACTACATTATTAATCGGAATATTATGTTTATTCATCAGATATTTGGTAAGCCAAACAGCATTTTTTTTTGCTTTTGAAAAATCCCCATCTTGGTTCACGCATATTTCTATCGCTAAACTTTTTCTGTTCCCTGTTCCATTTGAACCATCCATTTGCCTTCAGTGTGATTCGCAACGTCACACCCGTTCCTTATCGAAACTGCTTATAGTTACCTATAAGATGAGACTATATCATCATCCCTAACAGGATGCCCCCTGTTTCCACTATCATAAGCTTATAGTGTACTCCCTTTCGGGATAGTCGTTGAACCTTACCTATCGGTTATTAAAAGAGAACCGAAATAGGTATTGGCTGCTGATTGCCCTTGAAAGGGTGTTCCAGCAATTAAAGGGGTTATCATCTGCATATTACTATACAGAGGGGCAAATATTTACCCGCATGCCAAGCTACTTCGTTATCAGGTATAGACTGCCAAATTTCATGGTCATCAACGGAGTAATGCCAGCTAGCAGTTCTATTATTCCCTGAGACTTGTAATCGCGCATGGGCATCCGCATCTGCGCCCTTATCCGTATTATCTGTTTCATGTATAGTAATCCATTTAGGATTCATCGGAATACCAGGTCTTGTTTGTGTATTGCTCTTTGGTATAAATTTTTGTTTTATCTCCATTCTCCTCAACTCCTTTCTCTATTATGATAGATTTAATGATTCAGGAAGGGAACGGCTATCACTGACTTCTATCTTTTTTCATTAATTTTCAATTTCTGGAGGAGATAAAATAATGTTTACTTACATTTACATCTTAGGTTTAATAGCTATGATGATTATCCGCACACCATTTAATAAACAAATAAGTAAAAACGATATTATCGATAAACGAAAAACGCCATTAGAAGTGCTTATAGTGACGGTCATGATCATCGGCGTCTTGGTAATTCCATTTCTCTATTCCATCACTGCTTTGTTTCACTCTAAAGATTTTGCGTTTCCCATGTGGGGGAGATTGTGTGGATTACTTCTATCGATTGCTGCTCTCTGGTTGTTTTGGAAATCTCATAAAGACTTGGGACTTAACTGGTCCCCCACTTTAGAGATTCGTTCCGGCCACCAATTGATTCAAACAGGCGTATATCGTTATATTCGACACCCCATGTATGCATCTTCACTCCTTTGGGGAATAGCACAATTCTGGATGTTAGCAAATTGGGTTGTAGGTCTCTCTCCTTTTGTTTCATTCTTACTGTTATATCTCTTTCGAGTAAAAAAAGAAGAACAAATGATGGTAGATAGATTTGGAGACGAATATAAATCGTATATGAAACGAACAGGTAGAATCATTCCTCGATTGTTTAATAAATAAAAAAGCGAAGAAAAAAATTTTTTCTAATATCCTCCTTTCCCTTGTTGTATTTTGCAGCCATATGTACAAAAAAGAGGTAGAGAATGATCTCATACCTCGCTTAATCCATCGTCATTAAAACAACCATTTACTAAGTGTAAGTGGTTGTTTTAACCATCGACCAGTTCCTCCAAAGCGTTAGAAAAACATGTTTTGCTTAGTTCCAAAATAGCTTTTGCATATAGTTGAATTTCCTTTTGCGCATCATGTTTTAACCGCTGATTTAAGAAATGACACACTGACTGTAACGAAGCTGTCCAATACCAGCGAACATACATCCCGTACGAAGGTAAAAACAGCCTAGCTTGTTCCGCACATATCCCATCTTTAAGAGCTTGCTCATATAAGGTTACTCCAGACTCTACATAGTCCATCAACTTTTTCGTATAAGTCTTCCCTAGTTCCCAAACTACTGCTTGTCCACTTCCTTGCTTGGAATTCTCTGGTTTTTTCCTCCACTCTTCTGGTTTCGGTATATAAAATACTGGCTCTTCTGTGATATATCGTCTGCTGGATTCATTCCAAGCTTCTAGACTATCTCCAGTCCCTTCAAAATGAGCAGAACCTATAACATATTTCCACCATTGTCTCGCAACCATCAAAGGCGCATAAACTTCAAATTGCAACATTGCATGGCGAAATGGTGAAGTATGGCCTTCTCGAGCCAGAAATGCAATCAATCGTTTATCTTGATCATTAAGCTCTTTTGATTCTTTGGCATAAGATACCCTAGCAGCATTTACAACAGTCAAATCAGAACCCATATTGTTGACCAAACGAACATAACCTTTATCCAACACATATTGAAAAGAGATAATAATACCTTCTTTCCTTGCAATATATGCAATCGTTCTATGATGCTGGTGACAGGCCGGAACACGTCGAAGTGAACCAGGCTGTCACACGGCTCCATTTTGGAGCCACCAGCAGAAATCCCCGCTCAAGTGTTCTTAAGAGTCACTGCACCCGTCAGAAAACCGCCGGCAATAGAGCATACAACCGCTGTCATGCCGTATCCAAGGGACTGCAGGAATGGTGCAGCAGAAAATGCCATGATGCATCCAACAGCACAAACTACCCTCATGGAAACTCCCGGGAGATCGATCTGTGGTTATATTTATCATAACCACCTATCCATCAAAAAGAAACCCACTATAATGAATTGCCTGAATTCATATCAAATAAGCCATTCCAAAGAATGACTTACTTTTAACCTAAAACCTTTCCTCTGTTATATCTGTATTTACAGCGATGGCAGCATTAAAACCATCTGCTGCAGCTAGGATTAAAGCCGAAGGTCCAAGTTGTCCAAATTCACCTGCAACGTAAATATTTTTCTGCGAAGTTCTTCCGAGAGCATCCATTTCTACAGCTCCATTAGCTTTTAACTCACAACCCAATTGTTCAAGAAAGGGATTGGATCGATAAAATTGCGGCGCAATAAATCCACCTTCTCGGTCTCTCACTAATCCAGATGCAAACTCCACTTTCTGTAGATAACCTTCCTTACCATGTAATTTTTTGATTGGTTCCATCACAATCGCGATATCTCGTTTTTTTAATTCTGCATGTGCAACAGCGGAAAGGGTATGTCCATTTGTTGCAACTAGCAAATCCTTTGACCAATTAAAGACCAACTCTGTCAAATGGAGAACCGTTTTTTCCTTCTCCGCTATGACGATAAGAGCTTGATCTTTACGCTCCCAACCATCGCAATATGGGCAACTATGAAGCGTGACCCCATAATAATTCTCTAATTCTGGAACCGAAGGATGCTCTTCTTGAACACCAGTTGCTAAAATAATCCGCTCTGCTTTGTATTCCTTATCTTCCGATGTAACAATGTGAAATCGTTCTTGCTTCGGTTGTTTCATCACTTGAGTGATAGTTCCCTCTACCAATTGTACAGATGGATATCGCTCTAACTCCTGTATCCCAATCCTTTTAAACTCTGCTGGCTTTATTCCATCGCGGGTCAAATATCCATGAGATTCTAACGTTACCCTATTGCGATTGGTTCCGTTATCGAACAATACAACACTTCTACGTGCCCTTCCCAACACAAGCGCAGCATTTAATCCAGCTGGACCCGCTCCAATGATCGCACAATCAAATATCATTTGATACTCCTTCAACTTGATGAATTAAAAGTTTCAAACTGCTTATTTCTATTCATTTTTGCTCTAGAACCTCTTCGATATACTATTTTGGTAGAGTTTATTTCTCTCTTTCTCTATACAAATCTTTACCTACGTTCTGGATATATAAAAAGAGGGGCTTGTTATTTCTCCTCTACAGCAAAATTACATGAAACTCTCCTTATCTTTTACTTGAACAGCGAAAGATAAGGAGAGTTAGTTTGTTATGCAAACTTGTTTAAATTAATACATTTGTTTTCTTACATTTATGAATGTTATTTACTAAATATTCAAAACGAGTTCTCCCTATAAATATTACAAAAAGAAATAATAAGGTATCACTCTTATTTTCATTGACTACGACCGGCTGATTCATCTGTTTTCTCAGACAAGTCAGCCAGGCGCAGTGTATCACCAGAAGTGATGCTACTTCTAATGGAAATGGCTCGAGCCAATACTGACAAGAGCAATCACCACAACTACAAAGGCAATAATCTTATCCATCTTGGTCCCTCAGAAGGATCACTCAACACCGGTTTGATTTTATAATAGCATTCTTTCCTGTTCAAAAACATTTTTATTTATTATTAAAAAAGCAGAATATTCATCCCACATTCATTTATCTATTATTACTCTATCTTTAATTATTCTTAATTAAAGATTTTTGATTCTTGCATAAGTTTTTTTGACCAAAAAGCCTGCGACCGCCCAAATCCTAAGATTCAGACGGTCGCGTAGCTCCCGAAGGAACTACCAGTGTTCAGTCAGAGAGCCAGAGGAGGAAAACACCAACAATAAAGCTGATGACACAGCATCCTCCAAAGAACCTTCCAGTCCATCGAAAGACCATGCTGAGACGAGGCTTCTTCTTCTCCATCCATTGCCCCACTTGGAGGGTGGCAATCAACGGGAAAAGCAAGAGGGCTCCCATCGTGAAACATATCTTCGACGCTGGCATTTGGGAGAACTGTTCTATGAGTCCCACACTTATCCCTCTCGAGTCGACAACACTGTGGATACATTTTATCATGTAAGGGGATATTTGCGTACATTACAGCATGCCATTCTTCTTCATGTTGTGATACTATATAAGAGCTAGCTCGGCCCCTGACACAGAAGGGAAAAAGATGGTATTTTGGAGCACTGGTTCGGAGGAGGAGGCAGAGCCTTCTCTGACCCCCGAACAGCAGGCGTCTGTAGACCAGGCCAAGGCTGATCAGTCTGCAAAGGCTGAAGTTCTGGGCAACAATCCAAACCCCGACTCGACACAGTCATAGCACTGCCGAGCACAAAGACCGACTGGATTTCATCTCAGATGACCTCCAGTCGGTCGCTGATTTTTCACCTAGTGATGAGCATGTTCTTCACGCATGGCATCTGCTTTCGTTTTGTGCACAGTCCCAAATGGATGATTTGGCGGTGCATAGATACTATAGAGTTTGAGCGGTTTGTTTCCAGTATTAATGACGTTATGCCAAGTACCCGCAGGAACCATAATCGCATCATCATCAGCTACTCTTTTCTTGAAATATAAATTATTTTTCGTATCCCCCATGCGGACTACACCGTGCCCCTGTTCAATACGCAAAAATTGATCCACATTAGGATGAACTTCTAGACCGATATCTTCACCGACATGGATACTCATCAAAGTAACCTGCAAATGTTTTCCCGTCCACAAAGCTGTACGAAAGGTACGATTTTGCTTTGCTGCCTTGTTGATATTTACAACAAATGGTTTTGAGCCATAATCCTTTAATGGAATAGCGTTTGTATAAAAATCAGAGTAATCATCGTTAACATAAGAAGTATTCCAATAATCATAACTTTCATCATCATACATCGGTATACTCACTGGATAAGGATAAGAGTATGGATGTAGATATGGATGATAATTCATTTCCCTCGTTCCCTTCATAGCTTTTATACCTCAACTTATGCACGATTCTCTGGGAGGGTGCCTATTCATGGTACTACTACTACCTCTTCCACATTTCTTCTTATTCATTTTTATAACAAAAAAATCCAAGATTCGATTTATTCTGACAGGATTTTGTGACCTTAAAAAGAATACATATAGAGAAAGGATGAAACTTGTATGCCAGAAAAAATGATTGGTGATATAGTCAATCAATTTCTAAAGATCTCCAGATGCACTCACAATTTGATTACTGATTTAAAACATATCACTACTCGACTCACAACAACGAATGAACAAATTATGGAGCAACTTATCGAATTACAAAAGGGACAAATCCACATCCTAGAGACTATTTCTCAAATCCAAAAAGAAAAAGGAAAGAGGTAATTCTTTGTCCACATCTTTGTGGG
Source organism: Shimazuella sp. NTD248 (assembly GCF_059510395.1). Classification (NCBI taxonomy): domain Bacteria; kingdom Bacillati; phylum Bacillota; class Bacilli; order Caryophanales; family Thermoactinomycetaceae; genus Shimazuella; species Shimazuella sp. NTD248. The sequence goes on from NZ_JCAJZT010000008.1 coordinate 103,871, forward strand.
CTTTTTTTCTTACATTATGTTCAATTATTTTACTTGAGAGATTCCATTAACAATTTGAGTCAGTGCTTCCCTGATTGATGTAACAGGACGACCAAGTAATTTTTCTAGATCATTGCTTTCTTTCTCTAATTCACCATCTCTAATCCCTTTTTGCATGTTAACGAGCATGGAAATATAGGACTTGGGTACCCCTGCATCTTTCATAATATCAGCATAGGCAGCATCATCTACTTGTCTTACAGATACTTTTTTCCCTAACACTGTCCCAAGAACAGATACTAACTCCTCTTGAGTCATCAGTTTACCGGAAAGTTCGTAAACTATATTCTCGTGTCCAATCCCGGTCAATACGGTTGCTGCTGCCTCCGCATAATCTTGTTGAAGTGCCCATCCTACTTTCCCTGTTCCTGTAGATGTTACCCAAGGCGCACCTGCCATCACTCCTTGTATACTCCCAATTTCATTTTCTAAATACCAATTGTTTCGTAAAAATGAGTAGGGAATACCCGATTCCAAAATTGCTTCTTCTCTAGCTCGATGGGATGAGGCAAGAAATAAGTTACTTTCACTTGCATTTGTTACACTAGTGTAAGCAATAAATTTCACTTGAGCATGCTCAGCAGCAGCTACAGCATTCATATGTTGTCTCAAGATTGTCACATCATCGCCAGCCGTAGATATAAGCAAAAGTCGATCAATGCCTGAAAAAGCAGAATCTAATGTTTCTGGTTGATCAAAATCTCCATGTCGAATTTCTACTCCTCGAGCTCGCAATGCTTCCGCTTTCTCTGGATTCCGAACACTAACAGCTATTTGACTCGCTGGAACAGTTTTTAATAACGTTTCTACAACTTTTGACCCTAGTTTCCCAGTTGCACCCGTGACTAATATTTTCATTTTCATTTCCTCCAATATATTTTTATGAAATTCTAGATGAACATCAAATGCATTTGCATGTCTGAGTACAGATATATAGTATATCTAGTAGTACTAAATATAAAAGTAGGTATTTTTTTATTACATAGTTCTAAAAATAATACCATGGTGTAAAGAAAGGGGGAGATACAATGGCTCGATTTAAATTCCAAATAGAAACGCCTCCTGAAGAACAAGAAGAAGTATGTCCGCTCACACTTACCCAAAATGTAATTGCTGGGAGATGGAAAATTATTATTTTATGGCATTTAAGTAAGCAAACGAGAAGATTTAACGAACTTCAAAGGTTGTTAACGGGCATTTCAAAAGGTATATTAACAAGGCAGTTGAGAGAATTAGAAGAAGATGGGCTGATTCACAGAGAAGTGTTTAAAGAAGTGCCTCCAAAAGTAGAATACTCACTAACACCAGATGGAAAAAGCTTTATCCCAGCACTGGACATGATGAAGGAATGGGGTAAAAAATATATGGAGAAAAAACTAAAGGAACACAAATACCTCACACCAAACCAATAAAACGAACTACATGCTGACTCAACTAGATATAAGAAAAAATCCTCACCAGTTATAACTAGTGAGGATTTGAGAATGAAGAAATGCAAAATAAAAAAGCCTAATCCTTGGCTTTCGATTTCTGTTCTTCTCTTCATTGATGAAACTGTTTTCGATAACGTGCATAAGGGAAGCTGCATACTTTTAGCGCCCATATCATTGCAAATGTCCAAATCCATGCAAACAGGTATAACCACAGCGTAAACAACAAAAGCCAGATCAAGTGGATATAGATAAAATTCATGATTTATCCAAACGTTTTCCCCTTTATTCATTTGGCTTATGAATCTTATTTTGAGGATTCGTTAAATATGCATTGAACTGTGCATATACACTGTGGTATCCAATGGCGAAGGCTCCGCTCACAGGATTCCAGGCCTCATAACATCGAGCAGCTCTCTTGATTTTTTCCTTTTGCGTCGCTGTAGCCGTGTACGTTGTACCTGGTCTACTCAATGCCCAATCGGAGCGAGCAATATAGAATCTTGCGTCCGTAACAATTCCCTCGTTATATAGTTCTAACAAAGCCTGTCCGCTGTATTTATGGGAATCGCTTGTATCATAATAACTCATTGCTTTATAGGATACTCCTGCTGTTCCGTAATTATTGACATATTCCAGCATGAGAGATTTAACCGTATCTTTGGTAACGGGTCCACCCTCTAAATCTACTGGCCGAATATGAATACTCTCAGGAGGTACCCCCAATTGACCAAGAGCAGAACAAAACTCACGGTTACGAGCTGCGGAAAACTCATCATCGGTCAGTTCCATATATCCTTCTAGATAAGGATTATGAGTAGTACCCCAATATGTGGATGTTTCATTTCCATTCAGTACATTTTGGACAAATGAGCCTTTGCCAGTCGTATATAGGACAACTATTACCTCTCGCCCTGCTGTTAAGTAGTTTAAGATATCAACTGATGCTTGTAGAGTCTCGTCATCTTGGTGAGCTATAAAAAATATTGCAGGTCCTATCATCCGACCATCCCCTTAGCTTCATTTAATTAGCAAATTCCTCATAATAAAAAGAAGCTGCGTAATGGTTAGCAAACGCTGCTTCTTCTTTTGTTTTGTAATAACCTAAACATTTTTGTTTACCTTTGAAAGTGATATATTCACCAAATTACTTTTCCCATTTGTCATATGATACACCTTTTAACCAGAAATATTTGTATGAAGTACAACCTATTCATTGTATTCTGTGATCGATTTGCTTTTCTTAGATTATATCGTCGATTGTCTAATTTATTACCATTAATATGATCAATTTATTTTAGAATCATCTACACCAATTATAGCTCGATGCATCTCCTGAAATCGCTTCATTGCTCACTACTAAAACCAATTAGACAATTTGCAATTATTAGGAGATAATACAAGTAGGTAACTACCTAATATCCTCAAATTGGAGGTACTCCTATTGCAGAGTGTTTGGAAAAAGTTTTGGATTGTAACTATTTTTTTTAGTTTTCTCTTTCCAGTTTTCAACACTGTTAAAACAGATGCAGCAAATGATCATCTTGTTACTTACTTTCAAGCTTACAACCAGTTTTATGTATCAGTTGAGGCAAATGGAAGTATTACTGTTACTTCAAAAAAAGTAGGTAAATCAGAGCAATTTGAAGTAATCGTGGTGAATGAGAAGTATCATGCCTTTCGTTCTGTTTCCAACGGGAAATACCTCTCGGTAAATTCTAAAGGGATTCTTTCTGCAACTGCAAAAAGAATTGGAGAAAATGAAGAATTCATTGCTAATAAAAATTGGGACTTTACTATGTCCTTGAAATCCAGATTAACTTGCAGATGGGTTACTGTAACAGATGAAAAACTGCTGGCTAATAAAATATTTATTGGAAAAAAGGAAAAATTCAATGTAGTTTATTAAAAAAATCTGTGGTTAGGGAAATCCCTTAACCGCAGATTTTTTTAATCTTAATAAGTCCTATCATTACACGAAAAGCAGATTACAATTACTGGGAGGCGATGACATGGAACCTTTTGCAATAAATGATATCTGGTATGGTCCAAGAGTGGTCCTGATATTTTGTCACGATATCGCTGGTTTGTTGTGCATTGCACATACATGAGCGATCTTCCGTGCGATGCCTAAGAAGAAACCTTTAAAGTTGAAGATCTATGTCATTTAAAGTCCCATTCAATATTTATCTGATTTTCTCCGCCAACTCTAAAATAATTCCCTCTGGACCACGAACGTAGCATAACTTATAATTTTCTTCATATTGCTGTATCTCACTAAAGATTTCCGTGCCCTTCTTTTTCAATTTTGCAACAATAGCTTCAATATCTTCAACAGCAAAGCAAATATGACGGATACCCAGCGTATTTGCAAAAGGTTGCTGAATATCCTTTTCATCTGACGGCGAATAAAATTTAACCAGCTCTATCCATGCCTGACCATCTGGCATCCTCAATCCTACACATGCCGTTTTAACATCATTAAGCCCAACTATTCTGTCCAACAATTCTCCATCCAATTCCCATTCCGCCTGCACTTCAAGTCCTAAATCAAGAAAAAACGCTTTAGCCTCTGAAAGATCATTTACGTTTATACTCACATGATCTATTCTATTGATCTTCATATCTCATACCTCCTATGTTCCATATTGAAGGATTTCCCTGTTTCATCGAAATACTGTCTAGCTCGACAGGCTACTTCTTTATCAACGAAACAGCCTGAACTGAGGTACGTGCCTCCATAATACGAAATGATATGGAGAAAAATGGAGGAAAGTAATGCTCATTTTCCAATAGAGAAATTTCAAAAATCACTTTACAATTTTGCGAAAAAATGTATTAGCATTGTTAGAGATTACTCATATAGGCTAATTTCCATATTGGATACAAGTCTTGTATTCACCTCTTAATTGTCCATTCATAATAGTTGATGTATTTAGAGATTTAAAAAAAGGATAGAATGTACACTGCTTGCTGGGCGAACAAAACAAAAACCTCAATATCTTCTGAATATAACAGAAAATATTGAGGTTTTATTTAGGTTGGATTTACATCCACATTAGCAGTGGTTAAGCTGGATGTGGAAGTGTAACCAGTATATCCAGAATTATAAAGTCTTATATAATAATAGGAACCAGATACTGCGCTAGAATAATAAAAATAGTTTTCTTTTCTAGTACTTTTTGAACAGTATACTTTTTGTGTGGCACGAAGACTCCATTGCCCATTAATCTTACGATATAGATTCATGGTTTGGTAGTTTCCTTTTGAATTTTTACAATCGACATAAACCCCCAAACCACCTTTAGAATATTTAAATACAGGAGTATCATCATACATTCTAAATGAGCTATCATAAAGTCTGTAATAAAATGCATATGCGTCATTCACAGGTAACAATGCGCTGACCAAGGCAATAAACGACAAAACGACAAAACGACAAAAGCAAGCGATTTCTTTAAGTGAAACCTAGCTAACATTTGCCATAACCTCCTTTGGCCTAATAATCTATTTTGTATAAATAGTATACTTATAAACAACATTTAATACAAATGGAATTTTTCGCATTTAATTATTATTTATATAATAAAAAAGAATGATTTTACAAAGAGGCTTCATAATGTTGCACTCCGCTTCCCTGAATTTATTGCATAGTAAGATATATCTAGAATTCTAAAACTATTAAGGTCATAAATGTTTATGTTCCCATTGATTTTCCTCATCACTGATATTTATTTAAAGTATATTTACGTTTTGAATCAGCTTGCCAAAATTCAATTTCATCAGCAAACACTCCATACAACTTCCAGTTTTGTGATGTAGTATCAGGTTCTTGTTGAATTAGCTTCTTTTTCAGCAATAAAGTTTCCTCTAGGTAATTTGGATCAATTAATTCTTCATTCTGCCTCCCTATTAAAACTATCGTCCGCACATCTACGGATCTTTCTAGAAAATCTTTTTTACTAGCTCAATCCCCATGTCATAGTTGATCTCACACTCCGCTTCCGCCTTCCCATCAGCTTTTACACCTTTGACATAGCCATTGGTGTGACCCTCGACGTAACCGAAGGTATAGCCCTCTTGGTAGCCATCCTCATGACCATTGGAGTAACCCCTCAGGTAACTCTCCTTTTCCTTGAGGCGCTCAGTGTTGTTCTTTCCCATTTCTATAAACAGGAAATACGAGCATATGTGTGGAATGAATATACACATATAGAAAATATGTTCTGGTGGTGTGGAGATATGTATGCCAAAATGATGAGTGCTAGTGTTCTTGGAGTGGATGGGTTTCTAGTGGAAGTTGAAGTAGATATCAGCAACGGTTTACCGATGTTTGATATTGTTGGGCTGCCTGACTCTGCGGTAAGAGAAGCAAAAGAGAGAGTAAGAGTAGCGATTCGAAATAGCCATGCTAACTTTCCCCTGCAACGGATTACTACTAATCTAGCACCAGCAGATATAAAAAAAGAAGGTTCTATCTTTGACCTAGCAATCGCCCTGGGTGTGATTGTGGCGAGTGGACAAGGTGAGATTCCTAATTTTAATCAATATCTCATTGTAGGAGAACTGGCTTTAGATGGTACGCTGCGTCCTTTATCTGGAGTTCTACCCATGGTTATGGCAGCAAAAGAAAAAGGCTTAACAAAAGTAGTACTCCCTCGTCAAAACGCTAATGAGGCAAAACTAGTTAGTGGCATGGAAGTTATTCCTGTAGAAAACTTACAACAAGCAATGTTGTACTTCAAAGGGGAATGGAAGCCAGAACCACTGCCGATGGAAGAAACAGTAAACACTTACCTTTCATTACTAGATTTAGCAGATGTACAAGGTCAAATACATGTAAAGCGAGCAATGGAAGTAGCAGCTGCAGGTTCACACAACTTGCTCCTCATCGGTCCACCAGGATCTGGGAAGACCATGTTAGCTCGAAGAATCTCCTCCATTCTGCCAAACATGGATATTCAGGAATCATTGGAAGTTACCAAGATTTGCAGTATAGCAGGTCTTATTCAAGATAGGGGAAGGTTGATATCGGAACGTCCCTTTCGCTCCCCTCACCACACCATTTCCCAGGCAGGTCTTGTAGGGGGAGGAGCAATTCCGAAACCAGGGGAAGTAAGTTTGGCCCATCGTGGAGTATTATTTCTCGATGAGCTTCCGGAGTTCTCTAAATCTTCCTTAGAAGTTTTACGTCAGCCATTGGAAGACCGAGAAGTTACCTTGGGAAGAGCACGGGCGGTCCTCACTTTTCCAGCAGAATTTGTGCTCGTGGGATCGATGAATCCATGTCCATGTATATAAGTACTTTGGGTATTTATATAGTCAATTTCGGTAATTTTAAGAAATGAAATTCGATTTCTATTTCAGCTTTTTTTCTTGCACGTTGTTTTGCTTGAGTTACTTTTCCTTCTTCATCGAATACAGTGTGAACTGTAATGCTTTTTATTAGTGTTCGTACAATTTCTTTTCTTTCATCTTGTGTAATATCTTGATTCAATTTTTGTCTTAATGATTCTAATAGAGTCTCCACTGATTTGAAACCTTTAAATTTGTTTTGTTCTATTTCTTGGAGTACAGTTATCTCTTCGATTTTTTTAGTAAGTCCTTCTTTTTCCAATGAGATTTTTGCGAATTGATTTTCTACATCATTGCTACTTATTAGCTTTTTACGAAATAAATCTAAGATGCTTTCTCTTTCATTTTCTAACTCATCTAATTGTTTTTGTAGTATATTGAGATCAGTTGACCAATTCTTTTCTTGTTTCTGATCTAATGTAGCTGATAGTTCCTTAAGAACTTTTCCAGGTTCTGCAACAAAGGAAACACAATAATCCCAAATTAAATTTTCTAGCCAAACACCGTTTACATTTTTAGCTTCACATCGGTTTGTTCTTTGTTTTACATAGTTGACTTTACCACCGCACTGATAGTACATTTTTTGTTTTTCATTCTCGCTTTTATAGAAAACTCCATGATAATTCCTTCCACAGATTGAGCACTTTATTAGTCCAGTAAGTAGATAATTTCTAATACCATTTTTTTGTGTGAAGATTCGATTTTCCTTTAATGTTTTCTGGGCATTTTCCCACAATTCTTCTGATACTATTGCTGGTACCTCTCTAGTTATAATATCTCTTTGTTTAGTTGAACGTTGACCGTAATGATGAATTCCCATATACGTAGTATTTGTGATGATAGTACGAATTCTACCTGGATGCCAAATTCCTATGGTATTCGATTTCCTCTTGTTTTTAACGACTTTTCTACCATCTCTTTTATAATGGGGTGGAACTCCAAGTGAATTTAAGTGGTCACTGACTTTAATTGTGGACCATCCTTTTTCACCAACTAATTGAAATATCATCTCAATTACTTCCTTTTCAGTAATTCCCCAATAAGATGGATCGTCATTGATTTGAAGGTAGCTATCTTCGACTCGATAACCATAGGGGACTATTCCTCCTATCCATTTTCCTTCTCGTGCTGCGCGATTAGCTCCATACCATAATCTTTCTAAAATTGTTTCCCTTTCTAAGTCGGCTACACCAGCTAGCATGGTCAGTAGAAATCTACCACTAGGATCTCCTGTATCAAAAGGTTCTGTCATACTCTTGACTTTTACACCATATCCTTCAAGCTCATGGACTGCATTTAAGATGATTCGTGCAGATCTCCCAAATCGATCCAATTTATAAATAAGCAGGAGATCAAATTTCCCTAACTTCGCATCCTTTAATAACTTAGAACCATAATCACGTTCTTCAAGCGGTAATGTTCCAGATACACCGTCATCTTTATACCATTCCACTACTTCTAACTGATGTAGATCACAGTATTTTTTGGCGAATTCGATTTGGTTTTCAATAGTACCACGTTCTTGTTGATCATCAGAAGACACTCTTGCATAAATTGCTACTTTGATAAAATCACCACTCTTCTAAATATTAGGTAAATATAGTTTAACACAAAATATTCATGTGTGTACATTGGTTATCATTTTTTAATTCATGGCATCTAACAAAAAAGGAGAGAAATGATTATTTATGATTACAAAACAGAGGTACATTATGACAATCATTTCGAATACAAGGGGTCATAGAACGTTTTGAAATATTTCGGAATACAGGAGGGAAGGGGAGTATTATAAATCATCCAATAATAGCACATACTCCCCGAAATATTTAACCTATCAATCGACTCCTTTGGTATAATAGCCCATCCATGTATCAAAAGAGGGAAACTCCTTGCTAATATGTCACATTTGGCAAGGGGATTCCTTTATTCCGTTCTCATAATCGCTTTTAATATCTGATAAGTTACTTGAGGAACAATACTATTTCCCAATGCTTTTAGCCTCTCCTTACGATTTTTTACACCTTCTGCAACTCTTGGTGGTTCAAATCCATGCTGAGGTTGACCATAATAAGCTGGCCACTGATTTAATCTATATTGGTCCAACCAATCGGGTAACCCATCAAGCATTCCACCCAATCCGGATTGATTGATCCTTTTTGATTCGATTTGATCAATGCCCCTGGTATTAAATCCCTCTCTTTCTGTGATGGAGGTAATGTTGCATTCTTGCTGTCTTGTGCTGTTGGTGTTGGCCACATCTTCTTTTTCCAGTTGTAAATATCCGTTCTTAGTGACTTTCCTTGACCACCTCCATGACTGCCCACTGCATCCGCTGCGTTTGGAGTAGCCCACAACGAAGACTCTTTCTCTTTTGTGCGGCGCACCGACTGCTGCAGCTGGAATAACAAATGTCCTTGTTTCGTAGTCCTCGTTTTCCAAATCATTGACAATGAGATCGAGGGCCAATTTGATAAATCCAGTAACGTTTTCGACAAGTACCCAAGTGGGTCTAACTTCCTGTATAAGTCGGTACATTTCAGGCCATAAGTGCCGTTCATCTTCTGTTCCAAGCTGTTTTCCTGATACGGAGAAGGGCTGGCATGGTATGCCACCGCAAATAAGTCTAATTGGATCGCTGCCATCCATAACACCATCCTTTTCTAGTTGTTCACGTGTTAGCCTAGTTACATCTTCATAAATCGGAACACTAGGAAAATTTTTATGGAGCACCTTTTGACAAAACGGATCAATCTCGCAAAAAGCTGCTGTTGTCATTCCCGCCCAATGTTCAGAGAGGGCGAATCCCCCTATACCAGAAAAGAGATCAAGCACTTTCATGATGCTCACCCCTTGATCTGCCCACTGTATCTGTGTACAATGGACTTTGAAATTTCCTTAAATTTCACCACATTTTAGATTAAAGCCCGCTCACCTTAGCTGGGCTTATTTTTGTCTAGAACCCATTCCCACTATTCCGCCTTTTCTCTTACCAATGACCCCTTTTCTCGCTCTGTCAATCGCAAGTAATATAACCTCATCTGGATCGCGATCAAAAAGTTCTGCTATATCCATAATGTTTGTACCATTGTTCCATAGCTGATCGAACCATAACACCTCCTTTTCATCCCAAAAGAAATTCAGGTTGTCATCATCTAGGGCCATATATAGTGCTTGTGTGGTACGGATCATGTGAACTTCACCTGCAATTTTTTCAACTTTAGCCACCTAGATCGCTCCTTTCTGCATAGCCATCAATCGTTGTTGTGCTTTGTACTTTCTGTAGGAACCAGCATGCACAGGTAAAGGCAATGTGCTACCCATTAACCTATCGAATAAGCGTCCATCTGGATCGAGTGGTTTTCCAACCTTATCTACTGCAAACCATCTTTCAAGACGATCTAAGTCCAGATTACTGGTGAAATTGGTTAACTTTCCTTTTCTGCCATTTAAGATTTGGAACAAGATTTTGAATTCATATTCGGTCAAAGGGGCTAGTCCCATTTCATCCAGTGTTAGAAGTTCACATTTTATTGCTGCTTGTATATAATCCTGATCGCTTTTTTTATCATCTTTGAATGTACTCTTCGCAAGTCCAAACAGTTGAGTCACATCGATGTAAACAGATGCATAACCCTGTTGGATAAGCTCCTTATGGATGGATGCTGCTAAGTGGCTTTTTCCAGTTCCAACTGAACCAAATAAATAAAGGCCATATTCTTGTGATTCAAAGTCTGATACAAACTTTCTAGTAACTTGATATGCACTCTGCAATTCTGGTCGTTTAACGAAAGTATCAAAGCTGGCGTTTTTTAACTCCTCATCTATTAACCCCTCACCGTAAATGCGTTTAACCTTTTCCCGTTCAGCGGCTAACTCTCGTTCCCTGTGCTCAGCAAGCTCTTTCTCTTTGATGCAGTTGCATACAGGAAGAGGGCGAATAATCTTATCTAAAACATGTAACTCCAACCGTCGAATCTCTTTTCTACATATCAAGCAACAATGAGCGGAATTCATTTCATCCACGGTAGACGAGATGATCCCATTTTCCATTTGTCTGTTCAGTGGATTGGGTATTTGATCCAGAGCTTTGTGAAAATCCATCATAGTTTTTTGCCCCTTGTTGTTTGTTATGGAAAGGAATTACTTTCTGTTGTTGCGGTTTTGGTGTTTCATTCATCCATTGTTCAACCATGTCAGCATTACGACAGATAAATTCTATATGTGCATAAAATTTGTTGTTATTTTGGGATTGCCCACAATGGTAATCAGATTTACGAATGTTACTTATTGCAAGCTTGATATCATCTACAGAGAATAGAAACTCTCTTTTCTTCTCTGGATGCAATTCTTTTAGCCTTGATGCAATTGCTTTTCTACGATTTTTAGTCAGTGTAAGTCTTGAAAAAAAACCATCAAAGGTTTGCAAATAATGATTCCAAATATCTTTAACTTGTTCATCAAGGATATTAGAAGCGTTAGCTTCGGCTCTCTTTTCTTCTTCTTTTTCTTTTTCTTTTTCTTTTTCTTTTTCTTTTTGTCCACTTGTCGTGGGTCGTGTCGTTGACGTATCGTGTGACGTATCGTCTAACTGCGCTAAATATAAGGATTTCAAACGATCATTACCGACTTTTTGAGCAACCAAATGAATCAAATTTTTATCTTTTACTTCCTGTAGTTCTTTTCTCATGCAATCCTCAACTGGTTTTCCTCCACGATTAAGGTTGTATTTCCCCCAATTGAGTAAAGCGATTTCCCTTGTTTTTTGGTTGTATTTGATAACTTGATGATGTTTTTCAAACCGATCTACCAGAGCGTTAGCACTTTCGAGAGAATACCCCATATCAAAAGCCATTTTCTTTTTTGTGATTGGGTAAATTCCTATTTGTGTTGTATTTGGATTAGTGAGCAAGTAGAGATAAAAAAACTTATCCTCTGGAGTCATTTCCTCAACTACTTTTGAATCTTCCCAAAATGAAACATGCACGTGTCTATATACTGCCAAATGCTTCCCCTCCTAGTTGTAATCGGATGGCCGAAGCCACCCGATTTATATGTGCTTGCCAAGTTTCGATAAAATACCTCTCGCTTGGATCTCAATTGTTTTTCTTTTCAGTGATATAGCTAATACCAAGAGCTTTTTATGCAGATTCCTTCTCATTTTTGGTCTGGGGATTACTGTTTAACACTATCAGTAGTGCTTCCAGACATTTATCCATATCAGGAGTACATTTAATTTTAACCGTAGCAATTCCGCCTGGAAGATTCTGAGTTATAACATGCTCTTTGTTGTTCATTTAGAATTGTCTCCTTTTCAGAGACTTCGCAGCATGATAAAATGATCCTTGCTGAGGGGATTTCGCCATGTGCGGAGTCCTTTTTTGTTTTACCAACCTTTTTTGAACCAGATCGCAATGTCACCTGTTTCTTCTGAATCATAAACATCGTAGCTCTCAATCCCACCAGCCGTTTCACCACTATATTGTTGTTCGTGATATGCTGATTTTTCGATACAACGCGATTACAGCAGGGTTCTTACGTTCAAATTCTTTGCTCTGCAGAAAAGGAACACCTAATTCCTGCTCCATTTCGGTCATTAGTTCTGCGTATCCCTTGTCTTTCTCATAGTCCGTTAAATCAGAATGAAGGATTTCTTCGTAAGCTTGATTGATTGTACTTAGCTTGGACATTATTCCAACTCCTCTGGCAGCAATGCCGACTGTTATACTTCGACTACCTTTTGACATTTAAATTTACTATGTTTCTGTTCAACATCCGACTCGATTTCACTTTCCGACATATCCTCATGCGAATCATAATTATAATGAAGCGTGGTGGTGAATCCAGTTTCTTTGTGTTCGATTATTGCATCATACTTTGGGTACTTTTTCATTCAATCGCTCCTCTGGCAACCGCACCGCCTGTTTTTTTGTTTTGAAAATATTAATACTCTGATGGTTCACGGCGACCCATGTGATCACCTCGCCTACCATGAAAGTGTCTCTTGTTAACTAAATAGACCAAGTACATCATCTCCGTCGATCCAGCCGTAAAAGTAATCATCAGGAGATAAATACTGTTGATGTAAAAAATACCTGATGTCTGAAATGCTGGTGACTTTAGCCCGTCTACCTGTCTCGATGTCCTCAACAATCAAAATTTCATGAATGTTGTTATAATTGAAAACGATCTCTTTTATTTCCATCTTGTCTCACTCCAAAGTTGTATATATTTAACGACTGATTGGCTCTGTTGGCCAAGGCTCCATTTCGATACGATTTATCATGATTATTCTCCTTTCTGTTTGACATCAAGGGTTTTAAACGTCTTCGATTTCATCAAGACCAACTGGCTTTATATGGCCATTTGTGAAAATAATCTTGGCAGAAGAACTATCTATATCAACAATCGTTACATATTCGCCTTTGTATTTAACTCCATCACCTTTTTCCATGGGTAGCACCCCTTTACGGATAGACCTCACACATGGTAGAATTTCTTTTGCCGAGAGTCCTCTACCATGTGTTGAGGGCTTTTATTTTTTTTCAGGTTTCTGACCATGCTTCTTAACAAATTCTTCTTCTGACATAGTGCCAGCCGCCACATCTGCGATATCATCCAAGATACTGCTCAATTTCATTTTTTCACCTCCCAGCTACCATTTGAGTGTCATTCTTCTTAATCGTATAGAAAATCCCCATCTGTTTTGTAATCTCCGCCGTTGTTGTTCATTTGCTCACCTCCGATCTGGTTTATAACTTCGAGATATAGGCTTGTTGCTTTTCTATGCCTGTTTAACTCTGAGTGGGTACCTTTGATGATCGTAATTCCTTGATTTTTTGGAGGGACTGTGCTGTTGTATAACGAGTTGAATGTAGTCCCTATTGGCATCACCTTTTCAGAATTTTTTATTTGGTGTTAATAATCTAAGTATATAATTTACAAAATGTAAAATCAATTAAATATTTTACATTTTGTAAATTATATTTCCATTTCGTAAACTCCGATTCGATCTGCCATCATGCATAAAGTTTGTATAGACAGTAGGGAGGGGTTACTCCCTATCTGCTATTCACATAATTCATTTGGACATTTCACTCTGATTCTCTTATTTTGGTGAAGTTATTCGAAGTACTCGACGAACTCCTTTGAATACTCCAAACTTTAATCCTTTTCGAATCCACAATATTACTATTATCACAAGTGGTATCACAACAATAATCGCAAAAGCTAATGCTAATCCTGTCAAATAAGCAATTCCAATTAACTTCCAAAATAATGATTTCAATTTGTTGAATTTGATTTCGTATGAGCGGTTTCGAATATTAATATGAATTTCCTTGTTATCCACTATTACAAATTGTTCAGGAGTGTCTTTTAATAGAAACGCTTCGATGATTGGAGATAGGTTAAACAGTAGATAAATTACTACAACACATGTAGTAATTACGATGATCATTGCCCCAAAAGATGCTACTGATTGGTATAAACTATCTAGATATTCGGCCATTATTTTTCACCTCCTTGGAGTGGAATTTAGTGTACCTAACCTTGTACCCGAACCTGTACCCAAACGTGTACCGACGGGTGTACCTATCAATAAATATGAATAAGACCTTTTAAAATAAGGGTCAAAGCCTTCTATTTTGACCCTGACTAATTTATATATTTTCACTTATCTTTTTTTCTTCTTCTCTTTTTCCTATTGCGTGCAGCCCCGACAGGAAAAATTCTGTTTCCTCTCCTTCGACCAAGAACACCATCTCAGGTGGATCATAGGGAAGATCTTGAAATTCTAATTCTCTTTTCACCAGATTGAACCATGACTTCATATTTTCTACTCTCGAACGACTGGGAGCAATCCATACAACGGGTTTTCTCGACATGGATGAATTTCTCAGTTGTTTCATGTAAGCACGAAAATAACGGCGAATCTTTTCTTTTACTTTGATGTGGTTTTCATTCGCTGTGTCATACTCTCCCCAGCATCCATCGTCATCCACTTGAATATAGATATCAGGTTTGGGAAGTCCTTTGGTTTGCTCTCGTTTTAACTTGTGATCCTGCCACACTTCGTAGTGCATTACCTGCCAGGGATATAGAAATAATTCGGTTGCTTCATAGGTATTTAAATATTGAATTCGTTTACATGTTTCTTCCTTCCCAAGCACTTGCATGAATCGGATCAAAACATCGGTCATTCCGTTGTAGTGTTTTCGTTGTGACTCGCTTCGTTGATAATACTTGCGATCTTCCTCGATCCATCCCATCACCCATTTCCAACCTGCTGGTCCTAGTTGATACATCTTCGGACCATGATTAAATGGTGCAGTATAAGAAAGGATGTGTTTTTCCTCCAGATTCTTTCTGTTCAATCGTTTGATTGTTAAGTCGATGGTATGAACCGACTTATCCAGTAACGTTGCTAATCGGTGCCGATCCACCATACCTAGTTTGTAAAGGAGAAGCATCAGCTTCCCCCGTGTTGCTATTTTTTTATCTTTCAAAATGTCCGTGATCACTAGAAACCCTCCTTTATAAGTTCAGTGCTGTTTCTCTTACTTTTTTGACTTTCTTTGCAGTGCTTGCGTCTTTTTCTTTGGCTTTCTCTCGTTCTAATTTTTGTTGCAGAGTGCTGTGAGCCATGTCTTTTAATTCTTTCACGATCTTCTGTTTTACGATTTCGCCGGATCGCCCGAGTACATTGGACTGACCTTTGAAACTCTTTACTTTGTATGTTTCCAATCTCATATCCGCAGGTTCCAGCAATCGAGCTTGAAATACTTGTGCTTTTTTCTGGAAAGCCACTCGAAAAATCGCACAATAGGGGAGTTCCAACAGACCATTAAAATCTTCTAAATTATAGGGAGTTAACATGCCTGACAGCGATTTGAAAAAGTCTTCTCCACCTTTCATCAAGAACAAATTACATCCAGCACCCTTCATCGTGGTAACAATAGCTTCCTTGCTCTTTCCGGCTTTTTCGATAGAAGACCAGTCATGAAAGGTGAAATTGTATCGAACGCGGTATTTCCTTGGTTCTTTGAACAGATCAGGGAAAATTTCGATGATTGGTCTTTGTTTGAGAATCAAGTGTAATTCGTCTACTTGGACTAAAGTCATGGGACGCTTTTCTTCTGGCATCTGCCCACGGGTTTTCATCAACCGCCATATCTTCAAAAAATAATGGGCAAACAAGTAATTTCGGCATTGTTTGGTGATGGAATCTTCTTCATCTGGCAAGTAAATCAACACCATATAAGGCCCATCTTCGTCTCCATTCATCCACCGCCAGAAATCGATGTCTTCGTTTGGCTCTTGGGCTAACAGCTCGATCAACGTAGAATCACTGGTATAGTGGGAGATACGGTTGCGAATTGTCTTCATCACCCCTGCGCTTTTCTCATCTTCAAATTCTTGATCGATATCAAAAAGTTCGCCGTGTAAATAGGGGTCAACTTCCTCCAGCTTCTTTAGTATTTCTGCTCGGTACTTTTCCTCCATCAGAATCCGTACCGCTTCTAAAATGTTACCTTTTCCCACTACGTAACTGGCTTGTAAAGCAAATTTGAAATATCGCTCTACAGAGATGGTTTTGGTGTCCTCTTCCAAGCAATCAATAAGCATCTTGGTTTCTGCTTGTGCAATACGTGCAGCAGTAGCTGTTCTGTTTTTGCTTAGTTTGAGAATGTCGTGAGAGCCAACAGCAATCGGATTTTGAATATCTGCATGATTCAGGATAATGACACGATGTTGTAGCCAATCGGGAATATGCTGCCGAATATCATCGATCGTTTTGCCATCTGCAACATCGATATGAATAACGGATCTCGCTATTTTCAACCACTCTTTGTAGTCCTTTGCGTGTGCTCCGAAGGTTTCTAGAGCTTGATTAACCAGAATCGTAGTTTTTCCAGCTCCTTGTTCGGAAACAATTAGGGTTGCTTTTACCCAGTCGTCAATTTCCTGTCTGGATCGTGGCTTTGGTTGATAGATGATTTTGTTATGGTTAATGTCCTTTGCAAAAGGAACAGCACCTTTGCGACCTTGAAACATTTCTTTTGGGATTTCCGTTTTGGTTGGTCGCTCATAGTAAAAGTCATCGTTTATTTCCTCTGAGCTAGGTAGGTAAAGGAATTTACTGAATTCTCGTTGATACAAACAAAGCTGTGGCACATCGTCATAATGTAGTTGCCCTTTTTCTACTCGCTTCAAGTTTGGCTCTATTTCGACTACTTGAAGCTGATTTTCTCCTTGCATCGTTGTCATCAATTGTTGTAGTTTCGACTTGAATTGTTGTGCTTTTGCTTTGTTTGCTGTCCAAAGTAGGAACAGCACTTCCACCTGCATATACTGGTTATTCTCTGCTAATTTTCTTTTTGATAATGGATTCTTCTGCTCTAATCGTTTGGGAAAAAGCTGATCCATCCGAGATTGGAAATTCTCTTTGTATTCCCGATGCTTTTCTTTTTTCTCTTCTTCCGTCCAGAAATCATACAGCGCCTTTGCTCCAGAAACGGTGAATCGCTTTACGTTGTAAAACATCATCGCTTTTTTATTGTCTGGATCGAGACCAGAAAAACGTTGAGATAACTCATTCCGTTTTTTCTGGTGGTCTTCTACTTCTTTTACAACCAAGCTATATAGCAATTCATCCTGTCCAACGGATCGAAACAACGATTGAATTTGTTGATGAAACTCGCGATCCAATTGAATCGCATATTGGTTTGGTAGTCCCTTGACTGCAAAGGTGTAGAGGTTATCACTGGATAACGCTACGTTTTCTTGTTCCAATCTGTAATCGCCAACATCCATCTTTAGAGCAGATTGGACAAGTGGTCGAAATGGCTCTATCGTGTCCTTTTTTTCTCGTGGCAGATATACATATTGATGAATCTTGCCATCCTTCTTATGAAGCTGGTAACCAAAATGAGGTTTATCATAATAAAATCCGTCTTTCATGACTCCTGATCCAGGAAAAGACGCATTCATTTTACGAGAAAGGGTACCGATGATTTTCTTGAATTCTTTCTTCTCATCGGTTGCTTCCGTTTTTGATTCCAGAGGTTTGATGGGGATTAACTGAAAGCAATCCGTATTTTTGCGTTTATATTTCATTTTTTATCCTCCTTATTTGTACCTGAATGTGTACCCGTCGTAGGGGTAAAAAGAAAGGACTAACTTCTCATTAGTCCTCGTAATTGTCTGTTTCATCTTGGTTATTGGGATTCGCAACTGTCTGTTGCAAAGCTTTTTTCTTTTCCAATGTGTCTGCTAAAAACCAAAGTGCAGTCCCTAGTACTAATCCCGTTCCTAGAGTGATTAGTGACCAAACCATTCTGCCACCTCCTCCATTGCTCCCGTTTTTGCTTTTGGACTTGCCAATTCTGGGTAACACATTTTGGCTACCGTAAGCGGTAATCCAATCAGCAAAGTTCCTGAAATACAAAAGGCTAGGACGCTTTTTGCCGTCGTTCCAAAACTGTATCCCGTTGACCGAATACGAATACATATCCAAATCACTAAGCAAAAACCAAATATTTTGGAATGATCGATGAGTGTAAGCGAAACAAAAACTATTCCCGCTATCGGTTCCATTATTCGAACATCCCAACAACAATATCTGCAACGCCGTTCGTTACGGAAGTAGTTACTTTTTCGGCTGGATTTTGTAAGTTACCCATTACATCAGGGATTAAATTGGTAAGCATTGGTACGGATGAAATGAATATGAGAAAAACCACCCACTTTTTCATTTGCTTCTTGTATTCGTCACCTTTTTCAGTGAGATAATCCCATGACATTTTTCCGGCTCCTACGAATCCACTGCCAAGAGCCAATGTCAAACAAAATTTCGCTAAAGCATCTTCCATGAAAATCCCTCCTCTTCTGTTTTCAAAGTTCAATCTGCTTCTTAACCTTGATCTTTTTTGCTTCCGACAAAGTAATAAATAAAAATCGTTAACTCCGCCAAAATGCCAGCAATTAGTATGAAAATCTGGAAATTATCCAACATTTGTACCGCCTACTTTCCTCTGATCCAGCGTGGGATCAGGGCTTTAATCTTCTCTTTGCTGTGTTTATAAGCTGCATCTATTTGGTCATATAGAAATCGCAATATTAGAACAACTGGTGCTACGACTAAGATCATAACTGCAAAAATGAGAGCAACAATGATGAGTATTTTCATCATCTGCATCACCTTTTCAAAATTTTTTATTTCCTGTTAATAATTCGAGTATATAATTTACAATATGTAAAATCAACAAAAAAATCAACAGATTGTAAAATTTCTTTCCATTTTGTTAATTATGACGTACACTATACTAAGTCAATAGAAATCGAGGTGAAAAATAAACATGTCGTCAAAATTACCAACACGCTTAAAGGAAGCACGAGTTGCCGCTGGTTTGAAGCAAAATCAGGCTGCTGGAAAAATTGAAATAAGTAATGGCTCTCTTTCGCTATACGAAAAGGGAAAACGCGATCCAGATCCAGAAACCTTATCAAAACTGGCTGATCTGTATAACGTATCTGTTGATTGGCTCTTGGGACGATTTTCTTCAACTCGTAAAGGTTTTGGGAGGGATCATAAAAACAAGGCTACAAAAACATATCTTGATCTCCGAATTTACAATACATTAGCTGATCTCCCAGATAACATACGTAAAGAGTTACAACCACCTGTGTTGTTTTACAAAGTATTACAACTGAGAGATGGTGTACCTATCACTATTTCAAAATCTTATCTTCCAAATTCGTTACCTATTGAAGATTTGAAAGAAGCCCTTGAGGAAGTAAAAGAAAACCCAACACTTAGTCTGTATAAAGCTTTGGAGTCATTCGGAAGAAAACCCATCTCTTGTGATGAGGTTTTAATTGTGGGTAAACCTGCAAGTGAGGAAATTGAGCTTTTAGAGATGGATGAAAATGTGCCAGTTGCTAGAATTACTCGGAAGACTTTCGATGCATCTAGTAAACTTGTAGAGTATTGCCAGCTTACAAGTCGTACAGACGTGTACCAGTTTGAATATCAATTCATGTTATAAACTAGGAGGAAAATTAGGATGGAGTTTAATCAACAAGAAATTTTATACTATTACAATCAAACGAAATTACCTTTCGTTGTTTTGAAAACCGCCATGACTTTGGATGGAAAATTGGCTACCGAATCTGGAGACAGCAAGTGGGTAACCAATAGTATCTCTCGGGGAAATGTGCATTATATGCGTCACAATCTCGATGGCATCATGGTTGGGATCAATACCGTTATGAATGATAACCCAAGCCTAACAACACGGTTACCCGAAGGGGGAGGAAAAAACCCAATCCGAATCGTAGCGGACAGCAAACTACGTATACCGTTAGACTTCACCTTAGTTAACACTACAGAAGAAGCAAAAACATGGGTTTTTTGTTCCGAAGAAGCAGATGAAAAGAAAGCTAAACAACTAGAAGAACGCGGAGTAAAAGTATTTCGCGCTGGTAATAACACCGTTGATCTAGTAAAAACAATGGAGATTCTAGGAAAAAACGAAGTCAAATCTGTTTTGTTGGAGGGTGGTGGACAACTTAACTGGTCCATGCTCGAAACATCTCTTATAAACAAAGTAATATCCTTCATCGCACCCAAATTGCTTGGGGGAAAAAACAGTATTACCCCTATTGGCGGTAAAGGATTCGAATTAATGGCCCAAGCAGTCGAATTAGAAAACATCTCCATAGAAAGATTTGGAGAGGATATTTGCATAACTGGATATATACAAAAATAAGTAAAGTTCAGTTTAAGCACAAAACAGCCCATTGAAAGTGTGGGCTGTTTTGAATTGGGTCTAAGACAAAAATATCATTAATAAAGGCTAACCGTATTGTAATGACGGCTAGCCTTTTAATTTCGTTTATAACTACTTCGCTAATTTTAGTTTAGGACGTTCTAAATCTGTTTTTTGATCTGATTCGATATATGGATTTGGCTTTAGATTTTCGATTAGATTTACTTCTTGTTTTTCAAACATTTTATCTAATGCTTTTTGTGCGTGGTGTTCTGTGGTTCCATACGTTTTTGAAAGTTTATATTTTGTTGGTTTTTTATGTTGCGGATGTTCCTCAATCATCCGTTTAGCTACTTCAATTATGGCATCGTAATCCACATCAGATGCAGACATTCTTTTTGGTTTTTTATTTTTAGTTGATCCCTTGGTTTTTCTAGGTTTTCGTACGGAGGAAGTTTTTCCTTTTTTGTTCGTTGTAAGTTGTTTATTATCTGGTTGCGCATCTAGATTTTCGTTTAGTTTTGGATTTGGTTTTTCTTCATTGATATCTAAGGAAACATCATCAGATTTTTGAATATCTAAATCTAGATTTTGGTCTAGATATTCGGGTTCAATATCTAATGACTTTTGATGATCATTTTTCTCTTCTAAATCAAAGTTTTGTACTAGTTCAGATTCATCATTTTTAGGTTCGATTTCTGTTAGATTTTCCTCAGATGAATTTACTTCTAAAACTGTTTTTTCTTCTTCAATAACTTCAGTTATGTTGGGTGATCCTTGGATCGTATTTTCTGGTAATGTTTTATTTTCTTCAATTGATTTTGCTGCTATTTTCGCTCTGAATGTATATTGCCAAGCAAGCATTGTTTTAGCGATAATTAATACAAATGGTGTAGCAACTCCAAATATTTTCCCTCCAATGTTATCTGCTAACCCTGTAACATTCGAAAATAGTACAAAGATCAAACCAGCAACAAAACCTAAGATGGGTGGGATAGGAAAGTACTTGCCATGTTTAAAGGCCATATCTAATTGAATAGATCCGGTTATAAAAATTGCTTCCACGACAAACAAAATTGGGTAGATTGTCCATCCTTGAAATCCGATCCAGTTCAACAACTCCAATGAATGGGTCGCGGATGTAACAACTAAAAATAAAGTGATAGCAAGCGTTACAAGTAATAAAAGAGAGTGACCTGCAAATGCAGATAGATGACCTGCTCCACGCTTTGTGGCATTATACAACAAGCCGAAATCGCCTAGCCAATCTCCAACAGTATATATGGAACGTACTACAAAATTTGGTTTTCTCGTGTGTCCTCTACGTACCCAAGATTCCTCTTGTAACATTTTGTACCCTCCTGTGTATATCCCAAGTACTTATATACACAGTTGCCCATGTGGGTATTTTGGATATGACCAAGATCGATCATGTACGTGCAATGCTCAACAAGTCCAGCGATATCGCGCCAAAATATCAGGACCTCTCTTGGATCGAATTGATTTACACGTAGAAGTCCCAAGGGTAGATTTTGGAACGTTATCTAGCCGTGTTGCAAATGAATCTTCTGCCACTGTACGGGGGCGTGTCAATCAAGCAAGAAAAGTACAAAGTGAACGATTTACTGGGTCTGCCACCTTGTGTAATAGTACCATGACCCCATCTGAGATTAGGGAGTATTGCGAGTTAGATATAGCATCACAAGAACTTCTGCGCCAAGCTTTTGACAGGCTAGGCCTAAGTGCCAGAGCCCATGATCGAATCTTAAAAGTAGCTCGAACGATAGCCGATTTATCAGAAATGGAACACATAGAGGTATCCCATATTGCAGAGGCGATCCAGTATCGGGCACTGGATCGGAAATTTTGGGAATAATTAGCTATTTAGAGAATGCACTCATAAAATCGGAAAATTCTTTTATTTCTATAATTTTCTCACCTCCATCTAATGTTATACATTGCAGGTCGATCCCCATGGGAATCCAAAAATGAAAAACCGTCGCAAGTGCCTGAAGATCATCGCTCTGGTTCTGTTCGTAGCCCTTCTGGGCGGAATATACAAGCTGTCGGAAAAAGAACAACACTGAAATATAAATCAGTGTTGTTCTTGATGAATCATTTGTCCGAAGACTGTTCTATTTAGGTATACGTATTAACCAGTTTATGATCCAAGAGGAAATCCTCAGCTTTATTATGAAATGTAGGTGACCGATCGACATCCACTTTCGTAGATATCAATCGGTCTGTGCTTCCTCAAAACCTTACGGTCTAAGGGAACACCGGGTCACGAATCAGTCATTGGTCTCCACATCGATGACGCCGTCATCACCGATGACGATATCGCCCTCTTCGTTGCTACCAATCTTCTTACCCATAGGAAACCTCCAACAGAAACAACAAAGTTAATTGACAAATGTTAAAAATAACATTCCGAGAGGGTCTTTCTCGGATTTCTGTGAGATCACCTTTCCCTGGTTCGTCACCCTTACATATGTTATTTTATCACAATTCACAAAAAAACAAACATTCGTTTTGTATGAATTGCATATTTTTTTAATTCCTACAGCTTATGGGAAATTCTATCTTCATTATTTAATTAAAAAAAGTAAGATATAAATGACATGCCTTTTTCTCTTGCATAATCTAGTGTTGTATTGATAAATGCTAAATTCCTCATGGAAACTCTCTTTCCTAGCTGGATAAGAGGATCGGAATGTTTTTCTACTAACCTTTCACTAAATAAGCGTCCAATTGCTTCTAACTTTTCTTCCTCGGAATTAAATTCCATATCATTTGTTCGATTGGTATATTCCTTAGCTACTAAAATGCTCTTATTTTTACTGTCTATATCCCATCTCCATACATTTTGAAAAGTCCGAGCATGTACTTCTTGAAAAATAATATCGGCAACGGACGAATCTTCTATTCTTCTGAACAAAATATAATAAAGGGCAAATTGCCTAAGAAATAATAACTCCATTCTTATTTTAGTATCTTCTAATTCTGAATAAAGTAATTCAATTGCTGAAACCGCTTTCTCATCTTCTTGATTGGCATCAGTTAAAAAGTCATGATATACATTTGCTATTTCTGTAATTTTCTCCATTGCATTACCTCTTCATTCTTATAAACTAGATGTTCCTAAATAAACCCAAACTTCCTCACTACCTATCACCCTATTTCCATTTATTATTTGATTAATTCTTACTTTTGTAAATAGTTTTTGGAAAACTTTTATCTGTCTAAAGGATATTTTTTATTGTAATCTTTCATAACATATTCTATCAAAAAATAAAAAGGGTTATGAATTTATCCTACAACCTTCTGCATGCTCCAGGTATAAGAAAATTTTTTTCCTATCAAATCGCCACTCATAAAATATCCTGCCTTTCCAAATGATTTACGATATTCGCATTTTTTTCATCTTATCAAAAAGGTGACTGGCAAGAAATATTCCTGCCAGTCACCCTTGTATTTTATTTAATTCATTTTTAACAGCCATAAGTAACTATTGGCAATATCTAAATCGATTCGTTTAACTAAATCATATCCCGTATTGTTAATGATCCCTTCCAGTGATGAGTAATTTCGTGTATCAATATTTTGTAGACGATGCACAAAATCAAATGCTGGAGCAAATGACTCTGCTGACTGTGCACCTATTTCTGGCGTATAGTTGTCCATAAAAAGCATATAACGACTATTTGGAAAGGTGGTCTTAAACGATCGTAACATTTCTACACAAGTTCGATCATCCGTTATATGATGCATGAAAAAGTCACAGATTAATAGATCTACTTCCGGATATACACCTCTGATACTGGTATAATCCGCATAATAAGCATGGATATTTCCTACTGTGTTCATCTGAATATTTTTATTTGCTAGTTCTACCATTCTTGGACTTTTTTCAAAACCTAATCCATCTATCTCTAATTCCTCACATAGGGATATCAATAATTCTCCTGAGCTGCAACCCATATCACATAGAACACCTTGTGGCTCTAGTTCTGAAATGATCTCTTTTAAGACTGGTTTGATTAATCTTCTCTTGATCAATGAAGCAGAGTATGCCACTTGATCTAAATCATAATCTTTTTCAGGTGCAGGAACATATAAATTTTTGGCGATATCCACGCTTTTAGCCATTAAATTTCCATATGCATTATACCAGTGGATAAACATATCGATATTTTCCACTACATCTCTCCCAGACTCTGTCAAAACATATTGATCTTCATCATCTTTTACGATATTTGCATAAGTCAATGCTTGAAATGCTCCTATGATCGCCATTGGTTGAGGAAATTTTTCGTTTTTTGTAAGCTCCTCTTTTTTTATCGGTCTCTTTTCTATTATTGGTAGTAAACCAACAGCATGCAGAACCAAAATGGCATGGCAACTAATTCCATAGGTGAACATCATTTCACTTGTTTTTGTTTTTACATCTGAAGAAAACAAAGCTTTTGCCATCGTTATCACTCCTAAGGTGTCATCACAGAGATGAGAAGAGCTATAATAGACTTATTATATGAAATATTATTATATTCTTTAAAAGAAAGAAACTCTTATTTCATTTTTAGTTTTCCATCTCACAAAACACAAAAGACTAGCAAAGTTCTCCTCTACTAGTCTTTTGTTATTTTGTAAATATTTACTTATCGCTAAAAACCTTTAACGCTTTAAGCCCATAGCTTGCTCTACTTCTCTCATCGTTGCTGCTGCTACTTCTCTTGCTTTGGCTGCACCTTCATCTAAAATGCGATCCAGTTCAGATGTGGAAATAAGTTCTTGATAACGAGCTTGAACGGGTCGAAGAATTTCGATCACTGCTTCTGCTGTATCTACTTTGAGATGACCGTATCCTTTGCCATCGTATTCTTGCTCGAGCTCATCTATACTCTTTCCGGAACACAGAGAATAAATCGCTAGGAGATTGGAAACTCCAGGCTTATTTTCCTTATCAAAACGAATTGTATTATCTGAATCCGTTTGAGCCCGTTTTAATTTTTTCAATATGTCCTTTTCGTTGTCCAATAGTCGAATGGTTGCATTTTGGTTTGGGTCTGATTTGCTCATTTTTTTAGTCGGATCTTGCAAAGACATGATCCTTGCTCCCACTTTCGGTGCTCGCATTTTGGGCAGAGGAAACAGTTCACCATAACGGTGGTTGAATCGTTGCGCCAAGTCTCGGGTAAATTCAATATGTTGTCTTTGATCTTCTCCTACTGGTACATCCGTAGCTTTGTAGAGTAACATATCAGCTGCCATCAATGGAGGATAGGTAAGCAATCCAGCAGGGATCGATTCCCCTTTATTTGCCGCTTTTTCTTTATATTGAGTCATTCTTTCCAATTCCCCTACATAGGCAATTGTCTGCATCACCCATGCGAGCTGAGCATGTTCTACTACGTCTGATTGTACAAATAAAGTCGTCTTTTGAGGGTCTAGTCCAACTGCTAAATAAAGTGCAGCCAAACTCCTCGTATTTTCTCGTAATTCCTTTGGATCCTGTGGAACAGTAATCGCATG
This sequence comes from Shimazuella sp. NTD248, assembly GCF_059510395.1. Lineage (NCBI taxonomy): Bacteria > Bacillati > Bacillota > Bacilli > Caryophanales > Thermoactinomycetaceae > Shimazuella > Shimazuella sp. NTD248. The sequence continues at coordinate 129,996 of NZ_JCAJZT010000008.1, forward strand.
CTGATTAACAATACAAAAATAACTTTGTTCTTCTTCTTGATAATCGACAAAATGTTTAATTGCACCTAAATAATTTCCTAAAGTTAGCGTTCCACTTGGTTGAACACCAGAAAAAACTACTGCCATCGATCCTTTTCCTCCTTCAAAATAAAAAAAGCCTACATCGTCCCACGATTAGGGACGAAATAGACCGCGTTGCCACCCTAGTTATTTTCTGTAGTAGAAAATCACTCTAAACTCGTAACGTGAGCAAACGAAAAAGCTCCCAAGCCCATTCCACTAAATTCCTTTACTTGTTTCCACCATCCACAAGCTCTCTGCAAAAAGATAATAAAGTGTACTTTTCTTGTTCACTGCTTTTTATCCTATTTTGCAAAAGAATAGCATCAATTATCATTTAAGTCAAAGTGTTTTTCACCTATTACACTTGACGAGAAGTATTATTATAGGCAAAATATTACGATAAAGGAAGATGGAAAAGTGAAAAAACTTAAAATAGATTTAATTTCTGAATAAAGAAATACCCCTGTAAAGAAAGGATTTTTATGCGAAACTTACCTTGCCCTACACAAGTAGACCTCTATTTATTTTCCATTGATCCAAATGATTACAATGAAAAAGAATTCCTTTCCATATTATCAGTGGAAGAACAAGAGAAAGCGAAAAAATTTCACTTTCCAGCCCACCAGAAAAAATATGTAATTAGTCACGGTATGATGCGTCAGCTTATTGCTTCTTATATAGCTTGTAACCCTAGAGACATTCGTTATCATTTCAATGCATTCGGAAAACCTGAGTTGGTCAGCCCTTCTTGCTCTTTACATTTTAACCTCAGTCATTCGGAACGATTAGCAGCAATAGCAATTGCAGCTCGTCCAGTTGGGGCCGATATTGAACAGATAAAACCGCTTGAGGACTATGTTTCTTTGACGAGACATTTCTTATCTATCAAGGAACGTAAATCTTTTTGTAAGTTGAATGCCGCTGAACAACAGCTTGCTTTTTATCGAGCTTGGACGAGAAAAGAAGCATACATTAAAGCTATTGGAATGGGTTTATCCTACCCTGTAGAACAGGTAACAATCAGTTTTGATGAACAACCTCAACTTTTAGAAGATAGAGCAAATCCAATGAATGTTGAAAAACTGTCCATCGTATCATTCGAACATGAGGATTACCTTGGAGCTGTAGCATTTCCAAAAGACTCTACAGTTGAAATAAAAAAGATTTCTCTCCAATCCTAGTATGTGGAGAGAAATCTGGTAGTTAGACGTATTAGTAGTCAGTTGTAGCTTTTCCACCTGTGACAATTTCTACACCTGCACTAGCTCCGATCCTGCTTGCTCCTGCTTCGATCATCGCTTTTACATCAGCAGCACTTCGAATTCCTCCAGATGCTTTCACACCTAACTGATCTCCAACTGTCTTTCTCATGAGTGCTACTGCTTCTACTGTTGCACCTCCTGTAGAAAAACCAGTAGAAGTCTTGACAAAGTCTGCACCTGCTTGGACTGCTAGATTGCAAGCACGGACAATTTGTTCCTCTGTGAGCAAACATGTCTCCAAAATTACTTTTACTAATGCTTTTCCTCTCGCTTCTTCTACAACAGCTTGTATATCATTTCGTACATATGTATCATCTCCTTGTTTGAGACTACCGAGATGAATAACCATATCTACTTCCGTTGCTCCTTGCTGGGTAGCAACCTTGGTTTCAAAAACTTTACTTTCTGTTGTAGTAGCTCCAAGAGGAAATCCGATAACGGTGCAGACTTTCACACTTGGTGTATCCTTCAACACTTCAAATGAAGTAGGAACTTGACTAGGATTGACGCAAACTGAAGCAAAATGATATTTCTTAGCTTCTTTCGCTAACTTTTGAATATCTGCTGTAGTCGCATCAGCTTTTAACAAAGTGTGATCTATTAATTTAGCATATTCCTGCATACATAAATCCTCCAGTTATGATTAAGATTCATTTACTTTTAATTTCTTAGCTTCCTCTACGATATGAGCAACGGTAAAGCCATACTTCTCCATCACTACTTCACCAGGTGCAGATGTACCATAGCCAGTGACACCGACTATCTTTCCTTGGCTTCCCGTATAACGCTCCCAACCTAGTGGATAAGCCATTTCAATTGCTAACCGATGGGGGATAGATGGAGATAATACCGATTTTTGATATTCTACTGATTGTTTTTCAAATAATTCCCAGCTTGGCATACTTACAACCCGTGTTGGAATGCCTTCGTTTGCTAATGTTTGATGGGCCTCTACAGCGAGACTTACTTCTGAACCGGTAGCGATGAGAATAATTTCGGGTTGTTTCCCATCTGTTGGATCAGCGAGTATGTAGGCTCCTCGAGTTACTCCATCGTTTGCTTTATCCAAGGTGAGATGGGGCAGTTTTTGGCGCGATAAAATAAAAGCGACAGGGCCATCTGATTGGCTCAATGCATATCGATAGGCAGCTAATGTCTCACTTGCATCAGCAGGGCGAATTACTGTTAAGTTCGGAATCGCACGCAGAGAGGCTAAATGTTCAACTGGTTCGTGAGTCGGTCCATCTTCTCCCACCGCAATACTATCATGTGTAAAAATATACATGACTGGCAGACCCATCATTGCTGCAAGTCGAAAAACAGGACGTAAATAATCAGAGAAGACAAAGAATGTTGCACCATATGGACGGATTCCTCCATGAAGAGACAGACCATTTAATGCTGCTCCCATCGCATGCTCTCGAATTCCAAACCAAATATTTCTACCCTCATAAGCAGTTTTACTAAAAATCGAATAGTCTTTGAGGTGTGTTTTATTGGATGATGCTAAATCTGCTGATCCTCCCATCAAAGATGGAACTCGATTTGCGAGTGCATTTAGCGCCACTTCTGATGCTTCACGCGTAGCTAAGGGTTTCGAAAAGGAATCATATTCAGGCAAGAGTTCATCCCATCCATCTGGCAACTCTCCTGCTACAATTCCTTTGAATTGTGCTGCAAGCTCAGGATAGGATTGTTCATATCTTTTCACTAATTGATTCCACTGCTCTTCTTCCTGTACCCCTTTTTCTATAAAGGTCTCAACAAACGTTTTCACTGCATCTGGTATAGTGAAAGGAGGATACTCCCAACCAAGTGCTTCTTTTGTCAATTCGGTTTCCTTGGAACCGAGTGGTGCTCCGTGCGCTGCTGATTTTCCGGCTTTATTTGGACTTCCAAAACCAATCACTGTTTTGATCTCGATTAAAGTAGGACGTTCTCGATCAGCTTTTGCTTCTTTGATTTTTTCTCCAATCGCTGATGCAGTATTTCCATCTTCTACACGTAAATACTGCCAGCCATAGGCGCCAAACCGATCTGAGACTTTCTCTGTAAAAGCTTGATCGAGGTCACCATCCAAACAAATATCATTGGAATCATAGAGAACAATTAATTTTCCTAAACTGAGGTGTCCTGCTAAAGAAGCAGCTTCAGCAGCTACACCCTCCATCAAATCCCCATCTCCACAGATCACATAGGTATAGTGATCGACTACCTTATATGGATCCCGGTTATATACTTTGGCTAAATGTGCTTCTGCCATCGCCATGCCAACAGCCATGCCAATTCCTTGGCCAAGTGGTCCTGTTGTTGCTTCCATTCCTGCTGGATACCCGTACTCAGGATGTCCATGAGTGATACTTCCCCATTGACGATAACTTTTTAAATCTTCCATTGATAAATTGTATCCAAGTAAATGCATGATGCTATACAAGAGGGGAGAACCATGTCCAGCTGACAAAATAAAACGATCTCGATTGAACCAACCGGGATTGGATGGATTATGTTTCATAAATTTTGTCCATAACTCATAGGCCATCGGTGCTGCTCCTAATGGCATACCTGGATGACCAGAATTAGCTTGTTCCACCATGTCGATAGACAAAGTCCGTATCGTATCGATGGTCAGTTGATCCAAATCTTTGTGTTGTGTCATATTTATTCCTCTCCTTTGTCTAAAGTAGAAGACCCCACCAACCCTACACATGTATCAGGTAATCAATGGGGTCTAAAAACAATCGTGGGTTATGCAGTCGTTTTTTCTTTGCTATTTTTGATAATACCAAGTACAACAAGCAGAATAACCACAATGATTGGAATCGCATAAACAAGCACTGGTGTTAATTTGATCAAGTTTCCAAATATGATACCAACAGCTCCAAAGTCAGCATCTCCAAAGGTTGTTCCTTGGAATCCTAAGGATCCGAGAACAGGCAGCAGCAGGGCAGGCAAGAAACTGATGATTAGACCATTTGCAAATGATCCAAGTACTGCTCCTCTTCTTCCTCCAGTGGCATTACCAAATACTCCTGCGGTTGCACCTGTAAAGAAATGTGGTACAAGTCCTGGGACAATCACTTTTAATCCAAATACAGGCAGCAAGAACATACTGATTACCCCAGCGACAAAACTGGCTAAGAAACCGATGATTACTGCGTTAGGAGCAAATGGAAATACTGCTGGACAGTCTAGTGCTGGTGTAGCATTTGGAACAATTTTATCGGCAATTCCTTTAAATGCTGGTACGATTTCTGCAATGACTAGTCGAACCCCAGCTAAAACAATGTATACCCCAGCAGCAAATGTAATCGCTTGCGTGATGGCAAATACGATAAAGTTTTGTCCACCACTTAATTGGGATTCAATAAAGGATTTTCCAGCTGCGAATGCGACAATAAAAAACATGATAGCCATAGTCAAAGAAATCGCAACAGAGGTATCCCTTAAAAATCCTAATCCCTTTGGAACTTTCACATCTTCCGATGATTTTTTCGGATTTCCTAAATATTTACCTACTAATCCAGAAACAAAGTATCCGACTGATCCAAAATGCCCAACAGCAATGTCATCCGACCCTGTAATTTTTCTCACTGTAGGTTGAAGCAGAGCAGGCATAAGAACCATGAGCAATCCAAGAATGATAGAACCGATAACGACAAGTGGAACACCTTTTATTCCACCAGTAGACAAAATAACTCCGATCATACATGCCATATATAATGTATGGTGACCAGTCAAAAAGATATAACGAAAACGGGTGAAGCGAGCTAAAATGATATTCACAATCATCCCAAATAGCATAATCATAGCTGTTTCCGTTGCGAATGTTTTTTGAGCAAGTGCTACAATTGCTTCGTTATTTGGAATTACCCCTTGAATGTGAAAGCCCTTCTCAAACATCTTTCCAAAGAAATCTAGTGTCCCAGTAATGACACTAGCCCCAGCTGATAGAATAAAAAATCCCATCACTGTTTTGAGCGTACCTGAAACGGTATCTGCTGCACCTTTTCTTTGTAACAACAATCCAATGAGTGCAAATAAGCCTACTAGTATTGCAGGTGTACCTAAGATGTCTTTCATTAACAAGTCCAGCATAGTAAAGGCCCCCTTATATGAAATAGATTAGAAGATCAAGCATCTAAGATGTTTGCTTGCAGTGCTTGTTTGAGCTCGTCCATACTAAACATATTTTTTAAAGAAATCGTTTTTCTGGTTCCTCCACTAAGTTGATCCATAATATCTCCAGAGCCAATATAGTAATCTGCTTGTTCTGACTTAGCTGTTGTTAAATCCGTATGAGATACGTCAGCATCTATCCCAAGTTCTTTCGTTGCTTTTTTCACATTGAGCTCCAACATAAAACTGCTTCCTAATCCTGATCCACATACCACTAAAATTTTCATCTTCCTCATCCTCCTAGACTTGAGAATATTTTTCGATCAAATCCAAAACAGTCTTGTTATCTATCGCTTCTATGATTCGATTGACATCTTCTTCGTTTGATAATAGCGTTGATAATTGTGCTAATGCTTTGAGATGCGACTCTTTGTCTACTGCTGCAAGCACAATCATCAATTGTACTGGGTTGTCGCTTTTCTCAAATAATACCCCCTCTTTCAGAGTGAGTAGGCTCATCCCCATTTGTTTGACACCTTGTTCCGGTCTAGCATGAGGGATAGCGATTTTCGGTGCTAATACAACATAAGGACCTAGTTCTAGTACATTTTGAATCATTGCTTCAACATATTCCTCTTGAACAGCGCCCTTTTTTACCAGAGGTTGTGCGGCTATTCGGATTGCCGATTTCCAATCCTCGGCCACTCGGTTCAATTGGATCATATCTCTTGTCAATAAATCTTCTAACACAGGTTTCACCCCTTTCCATAGTGTCCGTTTCTCCAACGATAAAAATTGAGTTAGGTCTTCCACCAATTTTGCCTCATCTTTGATGTCGGCATATTTTTGGATAATATCCATCAAAGCAGGGATCGAATAATGGAGTGACTTTGATTTTCGTTGGATGAACAAATTAAATTGATTCAATAAGGTTTCTTTTTCTAAATCCGTCAGAATAGGATTGACATGAAAAACAGGAATATGATGTTTAATCGGAATGGTAGAGACGATAAAATCAACATCATAAGGGGCGTGTTCATTAAATTCACGTAAAGATAAGATAGAAACTACATCAACTGTTGTTAGTAGATTTTCAATTTGAGATTGAAGCAATTGAGAAGTGGATACACCATTTCCACAGACAATCATGACTTTTTTTCGTGCCTGGGGAGTTGTCCCTTCCCGCTTGAGCCATCCTCCAAAGTACATTGCCAAAAAACCAATCTCATCTTCATTTAGCGGTTTTTCAATGTAAGCTTCTAAATGATGTACCACTTTTTTTGTTAATTGCATAACTTCACCATATGATTCTTGAATGGAACCGATTAATGGATTATCGATGGCCAAATCGTACTTGAGACGATAATAGGTTTGTTTTAAGTGCTTGAGTAAGTTCTCTTTTAATTGGGGCGAATCCTGAAAAAACACACAAGCATATCTCTGAAAATCAAACACCATCTTTTCGATAATCCATTTTAAGTTTTCTGTTACTTCATTATGATCCAAATCATATTGATCTATGCGAATCGATATCCCCAAAAGATGCATGGTCAGATATGCAATCTCATCTTCTGGAAAAGGCACTTGAAACTTTTGCTCCAGTTGTTTGGCTATATAAGTTGCTACTTCATACGCTGGAGTTGTACAAAGTACCTCACTCTCTTCTTCTTCGATCTGAACAAAGTTACCTTCGAGTAAGCGCTTACTAAATACCAGAAGTCGCAGCGATAATTGTTGATACATCTCATCCGTAATCTGCAATCCGTACTTGGTAACACTATCTGTTACCAAGTGTTCGATAAAAGGAAAGTATTCATGAATGAACGATAATGTATCTTTCTCCAGATGCAATGCTTCTGTATCCAACTCTCCGTTTAATAACACTTGGATTTCATTTAATAGCTGATGCCAACCATTATTAGTGAGAATGTGCGATAAATAATACAGTAACGCTTTGCGTTTTTGCCTTTCTTCCCCTTCAATAACATATCCATCTACTCGATGAAACTCCAGTTTTAATGGAAAGGAAGTAAATTCGTCTTTTAAACGGTTAATCTCTTGAATCATAGTCCCTCGACTCACCTTGATTTTGTCCATCAAATCTTTTAAAAACAGAGGGACAGTAGTCGTAATCAAGGAAACCGCCAATAGATTTTTGCGTTCTTTTTCAGAAAAGTAATATTGCTGTGTACTCATATCTTTCATTAGTGCTGGAATTTTCTGCTTGGAGTCTTCCGGCAGAGACAATCCTAATGATCGAACATTCGTAATCGGTTTTAACCCTTGATCTTTGAGCCATTGATTTGCTTTTTGCAAATCATAGTAAAGCGTACGTCTAGAAATCTGTAGCTTATCGGTTATTTCTTCGATAGGTAAGTAACCTTTATGATGAACTAATTGTGATAAGAGAAGAACACTTCGTTCATCCAATCCGACCCCTCCTTTCTACCTAGACTGTGCAGAAATTGTACGGATCATGTATCTAGGTTATATGTTACACCTTTTCTACAAATTTAAAAGGGTTTGCGCGGTTCAAATGCTGTCTGGTCATTTGTGCAAAGATTGTACTTTGGATTACTTTGATTTTTAGCACAATCACATTCCTATTAATTGGAAAATCCAAATACAACTAAATGATTTATACTATATAACCGTAAACTCATTTATAGAAAAGAGGGATTCGATGCGTTTGGCATTTATCATAGCAATTCCACTTCTGCTGATTCCATTTGGGCAACCAACAGGAGAAGCTGCGCCTTCTGTGCATATAGGGGAAGCACCAATCGATACGACAACTGTTACCATTTCAGGTGGACATTCTTCTAATCAAGTAGCAACAGTACAAACGTCTGTCCAACATCCAAAAGCTATTAGGAAAACCGTTCAGGTGGGAAAATCGGAGAATCGTACGATACCATCTAAACAAGAAAATAAGAAGAGTACTACAGCCGATTCGAGTTCGAAAAAAACAAATACATACCAAGCGGCAACAAAGCAAAACCCTAGTAATGTGAACCCAAATACTGCTCCAGAAAATCAAAGCACTGTGTCTGAAAAGCAAGACACTACTTCTAATAACACGAATCCAACTCCAGCTTCAAAAGAGCATTCCTCCAATGAGGAAACGGATGTGCTATATGGAATAACACATATCGTAAAAATGGAACAAATCAAGCAAGGCTTAGATTCATTAAAAATAAGATAATAAAAACAAAAACATATCGCTAAGTGAAATCCTTTATGTATCGTCATGCATTGCTGGAAACTGGACCTATTGGAGTAAATAGAGAAAACTCCCTTGATTGAAGGGAGTTTTTTTATCTTGTCAATCATAGTTAACTGCTGGACGGCGGGTGACCCCCGTCGTCCAGTGCGATCAGCTCAGCATTCCTCGCTTCACCAGCTTCCAACATGCCTTGATGGCGTACGCCTGGTAAACATTTGGAAGTCCTTTTTGCTTCGCCAACATCTTGGGAGTGGCTTCAACCCAAACATGACCCTTGTGCTCGCTCAACCGACGCGTCACATGGATGTTTTCATGTGTTTCATCCATGTAAAGGACATATCGAACAACTCCGCCGCGAGGAAACTTCCCCTTGATCCAGCCTGTTTCGACGTAGATCAACTCGGAAGGATCGGCAGAAATACCGGTTTCCTCTCGGAGTTCCCGGACAGCGGCCTTCCTAGGTGTTTCTCCCTTGTCGATATGACCGCAGGATGGTTCCTTATCTTGATCCTTACCGAGGGCCGAGATGTCATCCTCGGCACGCTGGAGAACGAGGACGTAACCATCCTTACTGATGACGAAGACAGCTACTACTCGGATGTAAATCTTGAAGATCAACATCCAGACGAACTCAATCCACCTGGTCCACACAGTCGTTCCTTTCTCTTTATGGGACCTTCGGTTTAAAAGTAGCACATAAATGAACAATTTGTCACTATATTAATGAGGTTGTTGCATAAATAAATTTGAACACTGGATAAAGTCGCTTGATGTGTGTGTTTTCCGGTCTGTTGTTGAAAAACACAAAGGACGCTCCACCCACTCACATCTGCGCTTTTGGGGTTCAGTACAACCTAGGGCTTTTCCTATTATTGATTATGACGATATGATAATATCAAGTCTTAATTTGGCAGTAAGGTTTTTTCAAGGCTTAATGTAAAGGTGTTTAGTCTAATAATTGAAATTGTAGGTTAGCTTGTAAATATTACAATATTCATATATTTAGGTGGTTCATGCTCGAATTTTTTCAATTTTTACACCTCTCTTATGTCTTTTCTTAATAATAACTGAAGATCACGACTTGTTTCAAGATACATATCTTTATCGCCTAGTTTATCCCAACATTCAGATAGATTTAGAAGAATGATTTGTTGGTGATTTTCAAAATTGTGCATTTTGGCGATTGAAAGTGCTTTTTTATAGGGAGTAATAGCTTTAAAGTATGCATTTTGTGCAAGATAATAATCTCCATTCGCTATAAGTGCTTCATTAAGTCTATGAACATCTCTGTGGATATTAGCTTTTTCCCCCTCAGTAACAGCTAGCTCCAGATTGAACTTCGCTTGATTCCATTCCCTTGTTAAAGTAAATAATTTTCCTAACTGAGTGTAGGAAGATACACATAAATATTTTTTTTTGAGTTTGGGTTTCAATTCTAATGAACGGTTGTAACATTCCTCAGCGGTTTGGAAATCCCCTCTCTTCACATTTATATTTCCCAATGTGGTAAGTAGTTCAACCATTCTTTCATATTTTTGATTAGAGTGAGCTAGTTCATAACCTTCGATTGCATATTTTAGGGCATCTTCTAACTCATTTTTTTTAATGTGACAGAGTGCGCGAATTTCAAACATAGTCAGTTTCACTTCCAAATTATCAATATACTGAATTTCCTTCCAGAGATTTAATAATATTTGAAGTGCTTTGTCTGTCTCATTTAATTTTTCAAGGTAAGAGGCTCTTCCTACTAATAGGGAGTATTTGATTTCTTTTTTATCTCCATCATCATTATATGCCTTTAAACCATCAGTAGTGAATTGCACCGCTTTGTTTAGATCATAGTCCCGAAAATAAACGATTCTTGCTAATTCCTTTAGACACAATGCACGTATATTTTTGTGAGGATTTGTTGTTACCGTCATCGCTTGATTTAAAAGATTTTCCGCCTTAGCCCAGTCCTTTCTACTGCTACGAGGATTGAAATGACACTGGGCTTTGAGATAGTAAAGTGTATCTTTAAACATTTCACTTTCATTTAGTTTCATGATTTCCCTAATGTTTTGAAGTGCTCTTTTTGTTTCGTTTATGTTTATATCTGACTCAATAAAAATTATTTTGTCTTTTAGATGTTTGATTTCTCTATCGAAGAAATCAGGAATCTCGTCAAATCGAACACCTAGTTTATTACAATATCGATCTAAGAATTCTTTTTGCACAGATGATAATCCGCGTTCTATGTTGCTGATGGTAGTTGTAGAAATTTCTTTATCTGCTAAATCTGTAATCCGCAACCCTTTTGATTTACGAATTTTTTTCAATGAAGCTCCTAATTCTGGATTATTCAAATGTAATCACCTCTTAAAAAATATTTTAATTTTATTTTTCGCCATATTCTGATTAAAAACCTCTATTACCCAACGATTTTCATGAAATGAATTTATTAAATGGAAGAAAGTTGGTGTTCAATATAATTATGAATGAAATATCATGAAATAACTTTTATAATTTAACAATTCGAATGAATTGCATATGTTTTTAAAAAAATATATGATGTAGACACAAAATGTTGGGAACTATTCCCACATTGTATTAACAACAATGAATGAGTTGTTAAGCTAATTTACGGAGACTATTGGGGGATACTTCATGTTGCAAAATGGGAAAGTTTTGTTTCCGTTAGAGGATGAATTCAAGCGTCTTTTCACTTTAGCACTAACAAAGTACCAAAAAGAGATCGATGAAAGAATACCGACACAAAAAAGTCAATTGAGAGTTGCTTTGTATCAGGAGGAAAAAGCATTGATTCAAAGAGCTTTAAGAAGAATGAATCCCGTAAACAAGGATTTTCTTCCAACAATAGTAGTCAGTGAACAAGTAAAGATGGAGAGATCGAGGTGGGCAAAATGAAGACAGAAGAATTCAAAGTGATAAAGTGTGAAAGTGGTTATACTCCTTTGCAGAAAGTTTTACAACTGGAGAGTGTGGGTGGAAAGATTATAAAAGTTCCAATATCTAGAGTTTGTAAAGTAGAGATATCTCATAAGAAAACAAAAATTTATTGTACAACGTTTGAGAGATAAGTTACTGCTGTAGACCATAAATCTTTTATCTCTATGATTTCATTAAAAAACAAAGCAGGATGTATCTTCTTTGGAAAAAAGAGGTGGTAGTACTGGAATTAAACGAAGCAATAAAAACAGGAAGAAAATTAGCGGAGTATTTTGTCTATTGTTGTGGCGAAGGAGAACATTATGTAGAGTTGATTGACCATTTAAGGGGATCAAATACTCGTTCCAATGTTCTGACGGCTATCTGTATTCTTTTACGTTATGGGCGATTACATTTGAAAAATGGTATTGAGGGCATAAGTAAAAAGAAAATGGAAGAGCTTTTTCATTTTATCCGTGAGGGAAAAAAAGAAGAGGTGAGTCGGTTTCACACTTCTCTTAGTACTTATATCTCTACGATTGAATTGGAGAAGATTCGTGAACAAGAACGGTATTTATTAAGGTTGCTGAGTTAGTAAAATAGGAAAGGTAAGGTGATTTGGTGAAAGCTGGGAAGCTAATTGTTTTAGAGGGAAGTTGTGGTACTGGAAAATCCACACTTGCTCATGATCTAAAAACTTCATTTGAATCACGAGGCATGAAAACCATTTATAGTCATGGATCACTTTCTTTTACGGAAATTGGTCGAGAATTTAAAAAGATAACTCAATCTTATCCAGAGATTTTCTCCACTTCTTACTACATGGCTGATCTAGTGCAGCTTACTGTACGTTACGTTAAGCCTTGGTTGGAAGATGGATATGTGGTGATTCAGGATCGTTATTCTGACTCCATCATTTCTTATGTAAGAGCTTTTGCTAGAACAAAAAATATCGATGTCGATATCCAACAGGTTATGACTTTGTATAAGGAAATGGGACTCATTGAAACTCCTGATGCAGTTATTTGGTGTTATGCCTCAGAGGATGTAATCTGTAAGCGTTTAGATTCTAAGGATGTTGCCCATCACAAGTATTTTGAATCTCCAAAACTCATTCAAATGGTGCAAAATGAATTCACTCAGTTATATAAAGATAAAGTTCGTAGTGGTGAAGTGTTTTTGTTTGAAACGGATAAAGAAAAAATACAGAATTTATTATTGGAATATTTGTATAATTTATTTGTTATTTAGGAGGACTTTCATGAAAATTATTCTCGTGCAATGTAAACCAAAAAACGAATTGTTTGATTCTCGTTATCAGTCGGAAAACCTTGCAATGGGTTATTTATCATCATCACTTAGAGATGCCAATTTTCAAACTGGTATTTTAGATGCTCATTTATTAATGCTGGAAGTAGACGAAGTTGTGAAAGAAATCATGAATCATAACCCTTGGCTTGTGGGCTTTTCTGCATCTGCTCAAGATACGATTCCTGCAACTTTTGAAGTGATGGAACAGTTACGTCAAGCAGGGTATACAGGTCATATTACTATTGGCGGTCATTTCCCGACTTATGAACACTATAAATTTTTGGAGAACATCCATCATATTGATAGTGTAGTTCGTGGAGAAGGTGAAGCAACTGTTGTAGAGTTAGCTCAATGCATCCAACAGAATAAAAGCATTTCAACAGTGAAAGGTATTACTTATCGTAGAACCGATGGAAAAATAGTGGTCAATGAGGATCGTCCCTTAGTAGAAAATTTGGATACCATTCCTCTTCCACATCGCGACACCATGCCTATTTTGTTAAATAAAAATCGTCGTATTTCGATGTTGGCAAGTCGAGGTTGCTATGCAAGATGTTCTTTTTGTTCGATACAAACATTCTTTAATTATCGTCCGAGAAGAGTTAGGAGCGTTGAGAATGTTGTGGAAGAGTTTTCTTTACTATACCAACAAGGTGTTAGAAAATTTAAGTTTGTAGATGACTTGTTTATGGACCCAAGCAAAAGAAGTAAGCAATGGGTGTTAGAGTTTTGCCGTCAAATTAAGAAAGCAAATCTAGATGATTTGAATCTGTGGATGCAAGTAAGAGCGGTATGTTGCAGCAAAGAAATATTTGTAGCTCTGAAAGAAATTGGACTCAAAAAAATATTTTTAGGTTTGGAATCTGGACATGCCGATACCTTGAAAAGATATAAAAAAGATATTACTCCTGAGCAAAATGTCAGAGCAGTCCAAATTCTAAAGCAGGTTGGTATTCCTGAAATCTCCATTGGGATGATGCCCTTTGAACCAGATGTTTCTCTTAATGGGATGCGTGAGAACATTGAGTTCCTTAAAACGCTAGGAACTTTTGATATTAGAGATGTTACTGGTCGTTTCTTACCTTATGCAGGAACACCATTAACGGAGCAGCTATTGCAAGAAGGTAGGATTAAACGTAAGAGTTGGTACGATATTGGCACTTATGATTTTACTGATCCAAAAGTAGGACAATTGTATCAGATGGTTAGAACCTATTACCAACATGCAAAACCAAGTCTGAAAGCTATTTACAAAATGGATAGCTTAATAAGAAAAATTGAATCCCATTTTATGAATATGGATCAGGAAAAAACAAAAGCCTTTCTTGAATATCAAGTATTGCGTAAAGATGTGGAAAATTTCATTCAAGAGCATGGAGATATGATGCTTTCTTTGGTTGAAGGCACAATAGATACCATTGAGAAAGTGTGGCATGAGTCAGAGGAAAAGAAGTGGGTAGAAAAATCTCAATCGATTTTCCAAGAAGCTGAGAACATGACAAATGGTTTGTTTGATCGCATTGAAGAACTACAGAATGCACTTGGGTTTTATACAAAACAACAAGATATTTTGAATACCATGCATGTAGCAGAGGTAAAAGTTTTAACAGGAAAACCAATCAAAGAGAGAGTGAATTGAGGAGACTGTCATGGAAGGTAAACTACTTGTTTTTGAAGGTGTAGCTAGAAGTGGGAAGAGTACGTTGATTAACATGCTTGGAGATAAGCTAAAGGCATATGGATACGATCCTATTTTTACAGAGTGGAACTCTTATGAACCTTTACAAGAAATCATTAACCACAAGAAAACCCATTTTACTTTCTCTCCATTAACGTATTCCTTGTTGCATTTATCGGAATTTGCTTTACGTTATGAAGAAATCATTAAACCAGCCCTTGAGAATGGGCAGATAGTCATTGCTGATCGGTGGGTATACACAGCATTTACTAGAGATGCAGCAAGGGGTGTTTCTCATGAATATGTTCGTGATTGCTATCGTTTCGCTAGGGAACCAGATATCACATTTTATGTAGAGGTTCCATGTGAGGTTGCACTTCAACGTCATTATTTAACCAAGCCGTATTTTGGATATAATTCAGGAGCTGATATCTGGTCAGAATTGTCAAATGAAGATGCTTTTAAACGTTATTACCAACAATTAACTGAATCTTATTCATCATTAATAGAAACAGAGAACTTTGTTAAATTAAATGGATTGAAATATACCCATCTAGTTGTACATCAAATTTGTGAGCATTTGAATAGGGAATGCGGGTTTGATTTTCATTGATAGAACATTTGTTTATTTGTTGAACTAGAGGACAAAACAAGCTAAGTATGGAATAATTTTTTACAAGGGACGGATTCTTTTTCAATATGGGAATGAAAAAGAATCCATTTTAGTTTTTGAAAGATGAGGGATAAGATGAGCAGTTTAACAGCTATAAAAGAAAAATTAGATAGATCAAAAGTGATGAACTATGTATTTATGAAACATAATGTTCTCCCAAATTTCCAATCAAAAGATGTAAGAAATGCAATTGATAATCTCTTTGGTCTTCATGCTGCACGTTTACCTACTCCATTTACTACGTTGTTTTCGAGAGTCCCTAGTTTTGAAACGCAAACCCTCTGGAATCACTTATATGTCAAGAATGATCATATTAAACTTCGTTGTATGAGAAGAACACTACATATCTTACCGTTGGAATATGCTCCTATTGCACATCGAGCCACTATGCATTTTCGATTAGCGGATTGTTACACTCTATATAAAAAACTGGGTGCAAACATGGATTATGTTGCTAAAATTAAAGAAATCATCATATCCTTTGTGCAGGGTAAACCAATAACTCCAAAAGAAATTGTCAGTTTGGTCAAATTCGAATTGGGAAAGTTGTCGGATGAAGATAACAAAGTAATTACTACAGCGATAAAAGAATTATGGGAAGGTGGCGAACTGTGCTATATAAACAAAAGCAACCATTGGGGAAAAGAAGAACGCTACTATGGATACACCCCATCTATTTATCCAAATCTACATTTGAATCAGATGGATTTAAAAGAAGCTCAAAAGAAATTAGTCTACTATCATATTGATCGTTTTGGACCTGTTTCCATCAAAGACATCGCATGGTGGTCTGGGTTAAGTATAAAAGTCATCCGGGATTCGATAAAGGAATTAGCGATTGAAGTAATCGCGGTTGAATTAGATACAACAAATACAGTGTATTTCATGACTGAAAAAGGTTTCACACATTATCAAGACTCTTTTTTTCAAAAGGATAATTGGTTAACTCTTTTAGCTTATGAAGACCCATCTTTGAAAGGGTATTATGAGAGTCGTTTTTTATATGTGGACCAAAAGTATTATGAATTATTGTTCAATAAAATTGGGGAGTCTAGAGCTAGTATTATCTTGAACGGAGAAGCAATTGGAGTTTGGACAATAGACAAAACGAAAAGAAACTTGGATTGGATGACATTTGAAAAAGTAGATTCAGCAGTAAAAAAGCAGATCAAAAGTAAAATAGAGCAGATGCATTGTTTTTTATTTGGTTAATACATATAGAGCCTGTTGCAACCTCTAATAAAAAAATAAAGTATCTAATACCTAATCTTTAAATTGTTAAATTATTTTAGTTTATGTTGATATAAAAGTGATCACCATTTAAACGATGCAAAAGAAATCACTTACTGTTTTCATTTTCAAATTCATAGATATTTTCTCTTATTTTGGATATTTTTTCAATGAGAAAACTCCCTTGCTAGCAAGGGAGCCCTTTTTATGTTGTCAATCATTATTTACGGCTGGACGTCGGGGGAACCCGGCGTCCAGTGAGTCCGTCAAGATTACTTCAGCTTGGAGCCGAAGATAACCTCACGGGCCTCCAGTGCATCCTTCTGTCGTTCCAGTGGCAGATGGCTGAATAGGAGCGGGCCGTCCTCGTACGGAATATGTACCATATCCGCATTCGGAACAACCACCGCGTACTGCTCATGGTCAGGTGAAAGGCTGAACTCAACCTCACTGAACGGACGACGGCTCAAACAAGGAAACTTCCAGATGCGCAGGGTGGCATAACCACCTTCGATCGGCTTCACTTCTTCCTTACCGATGAAGGTCCGGAAGACCTCGATATCTTCCGGCCAAAGCCCTTCAGCAAGCTTTTTGTAGTTGAGCTCTTCACGAATCTCCCGGGGAATTGCATCAAACATCAGCTCGAACTGATCTACTGCTCCCCCAGCATTCTCGACTCGGGCTCCAGTACCCGGGTCTCCTGCGGCTCGCAGGAGAAGGGGCAGGTTTCCCTGCTTATCGAAAAGGTAACCAACTCCGACGAGCTGTGTCCGGTGAGCATCGGGCTCCAGCTTGAATGAAGTACTACCTGCCGGCTGGAACGTTCCAAGATGACCGTTGACGTTATCCACGTTTTTCCTCTCTGTGTGTGGACCTATAATCTCAAAGTAACATATTCCTCAATATATTGTCACTATATTATTTTAAAAATACAATGTCTTACATTGGTTTTCAATTATTTTCACTATTTCGGTTTCTTTTTGATGAATATAAAAATGATCCCCCTCTAACATATACAAAGCAAATTCACTTGCTGTCTGTTCTTTCCACGCTTTTAGGTGCTCTTCTCCTGCTTCAGGATCTTCTTTTCCACCTAATGCAACAATCGGACTTTTTAATTTTTGATCGGGTACATATTCATATGTTTCGCACATGGTAAAATCTGCCCGTAATGCTGGAAGAAAAACCGATAAATAGTCTCGATTTTCTACCAATTCTTCAGGCAATCCATTCATCTCAATGATTCCATTTAAAAATTCTTCGTCTGACAGATGATGAATTTTCCTTCCTGGGTCTGGCAAATGGGCTGCGTGATAGCCCGAAACAAATAGAGTCTCCGGCAGTGGCAAATCCTTTCTTTGGAGCAGCCTTGCTACTTCAAAACTTACTAAGGCCCCCATGCTATGACCAAAAAAGGAGAACCGATTACTTGATAAATGCGGGGTAAGGGCTTCTGTGATATCCTGTATCAACAAATGAAAATCAGTATACGAAGGTTCTGTAAAACGCATCCCACGCCCAGGCAACTGAACGGGACATACCTGGAAATGGTCCGATAAAAAGACTCCCCAATTGTTATAAAAAGCGGGGTTTCCCCCGCCATATGGAAAACAAAACAAAACATGCGTATCGGCATTGATCGCTTTGGTAAAAGGTAACCAAAGGCTTAACATTTTTAATCCCCCTTGCCAGCAAGCCTTTTATCTGCTGTTTGAATAGCTCTCCCCATATCATCAGCCAATTTTTTTACATTGGCTTTTTCCAATAGGGTTACATGATTTCCATCCACTATTTCGGCATGAACTGTTGATGCTGTCCAAAGTGCCCAATTGGAGGAGCCAATGGTCTGGGATCGGTCTTCAGCTACAAAAAGGTGAATAGGTGTCTGAACAGTTTTACAAAGTTGGTAACGAGCAAAAGCAATTCCATTTTCAAGCCACAATTTATTCTTTTCTGAATCTATTGTCGGCAAAAACTCTCCTGATTTCAACTGTTGATAGAGAACTTCACTCTCTTCTTGGTCTAACCAAGTAGAATCGATCATTGCCAAGAGTTCTACTGTGTCTCCCATTTGTTCTAATTTCACTGTAACACCATGTGCCAGCACTCCACCCAGCGACCATCCTCCCAGCCGATATGGACCAACAGGTTGTACCTGTTTGATCAAGGAAACATAATAATCGATCATCTCTTCCATCGAAGTAAAAATATCTGCTTCTCCCTCATATCCTCTTGCTTGGATACCATAAATCGTCAAATCATCATCCAATTGTGCTACTAAATCGTTGTAACTCAGTACTCCCCCGCCTTGCGCATGAATCAAAAACAGAGGAGTATGTCGGCCATTTCCTTGTTGTAGACTGATCACGGAATGGATAGCATGCTGATGTTCCAAATAATAACACAATTCCCCAATCGTAGGGTACTGAAAAAGCAGAGACAAGGAAAAGGGATAACTCAAATCTTGTTCTACTTTTGATGCGATAGCTAGGGCATCAAAGGAATGACCACCGAGTTCAAAAAAGCTCTGGTCAAGCCCAATAGGTGCCTGCGACAATACTTCTTCCCAAATTTTTGTCATCCCTATGAGCAATTTTTTATTCTTTGAGATAGGACGGTACTTTTGTAAGGATGGGCTTTCTGCTTCTTTTGCATCACCTATATGGCACAGCCGCTTTACAGGTCTGCTTGGCATAGCAATCATTTTTTCTAGTAAAAAAACCAATTCATCTAAAAATCTCACTACTTCTGTTTTGGTGAAACAAGGAGATAAATATTGGAATTTCAGTAATAACTGTTCTCCAGGACCGGAAATCAGCACCAGCGGAACATTACTTTGATCTTGAACTACCAAATCGGTAATACGAATTTCCTGTGAAGACTCTTCTTCTGATCCAACAGTCGGATAATTTTCAAATACAAATAATGTTCCAAACAGTGGTGTACCTCTTGGAATATCACTCCATCCTTGCATATCGACAAGCGATACATATTCATATTTGCGCTGTTCTAGCTGCTGTAGTTGCAAGGTTTGCAACCATTCTGCTACATTTTGGTCTGTGTCCAAGTTCACTCTTGTTGGCAGAGATTGGATGAACAGACCTACCATCTTGTCAATATCTGTTAATTCTGCTGGTCTACCTGAACTTGTCGTCCCATATAACAGATCAGTTTCCTGAGTCATTTGCCTAAGAAGCACTGCCCATGCGCCTTGAACTACGGTACTCATCGTCAATTGATGTTCTCTGGCAAATTGCTGAATCGATTCTGTCAATTGTTTGTTTACAAATCGTTTTACACTATGAGCGGAGGGAATTCCATCTGTTTTTCTCGTCAACGTCGCTGCTGAAATTCCTTTCAACTGTGTTTTCCAATATCGCTCTGCTTCTTCAGTTGACTGCTGCCTCAACCACTCGATATATCGACGGTAAGGCGGAGCGGATTTAGGTAATTTTTGCTGATGATAGAGTTGCATAAGTTCTTGCAGAACCATCGGAATACTCCATCCATCCAACAAAATATGATGATGTGTCCACACCATGATGACTTTTTCTGGAGTTAACCGAATAAAGACAATGCGCATCAGTGGAGCGGATGAAAGATCAAAGGCTTCTTCTTGATCACTTTTGAGCCAATTATCCAGACATGTTTCCTGCTCATCTAGTGCTATTTGTTGCCAATCGATATGTTTAACCTCTAATGAAACCCTGTCATGTACGACCTGATGTGCTTCTTTTAACCCTTTACTCCAAAAACTAGTTCGCAAAATTTCATGGCGGGCTATCAATTGCTTCCAAGCATTTGTCCATCTATCTGGATACCACTGTCCTTCTAACGTCATCGCGAGCTGCGTTATATACTCTCCTTTTGTCTTCGCATATTGAGAATGAAACACCATTCCTTTTTGCAGCGGTGACAAGGGATATATATCTTCCACTCCTCTAGATGGAATCAAGTTAAACTCATGTGTGGAAAGAGAAGCTAGTGGAAAATCAGCTGGAGTATAGATTTGTTCGGAAGTTTCAACTAATTTGGAAACTAAAATGCGAATCTCTTGGCATACTTGATAGAGTAACTCATCAATCGTCTCTTTTCGGTGAATATTTTTACTATAACGCAGAGTCAAGGAGAGTTGATCTTTTGAAATAACTCCAAACCCTTCTAGGATGTAGGCTCGAATCATGTTAGGATACACTGTATCTCCCACTGTTTCTTCTGATCCAATCAGGACGCCAGTATCTTCGTTGAGCTCGCGGAATTGTCCTAAATAATTGAAATTGACGGGACTAATGCTCTTTGTTTGACCAAACTTGGTTTGATGAAATGCTGTATATCGTTGATCTTTTACTAATCGTAGTGCTTCCAAAGCAGTTACATTTTCTTTTACTTGGAAAGAAGCTGAATACAGTTTTGTAAACCATCCCACCGTTCTTGAAACATCGATGTCATCTCCTAGCATATCTCGCCCATGTCCTTCTAAATCGACGAATATATTGCTGTTTGCAGTCCACTTCACCAATGTACGTACAAAAGCAGTGAGTAAAATATCTTCTGCTTTTACCGATGACTTTACTAATTTTTCCGTCTCTTCCTTGCTAAAAGCATAAGTTGCCAACTGACTAGATTTCTCTGTATTTTCTCCAGTTTGATCAACTGGTATTTCAAAATCTATCTGTTTGTGAACTTGATTAAGCTGTCCCTCATGCTGGACCAACTGTGCCCAACGCTGATAGGAGATCGTTTTAGCTGGCAATACCATCGCTTGTTTTCCGGCTAATTGCTGGATCAGTGTCGCTAAATCTTCTAAAATGATCCGCCATGATACACCATCTACTACCAAATGATGAGCAATGATCAATAGGCGAGGTTTGCGTTCTACTCCTAGATGAAAATAGACCAGCCTCGTAATAGGACCATGAGCAAGATCGAGACTGCGCTGATAGTAATCAGCAAATCGTTCCATCTCCATCATTTGTTCTTGTTCATCGAAGTTGGAAATATCATGTACTTTCATCGAAACGATATTTGTTTCATCTCCATAACTAGCTTGCCAGCTATCTTCCATCCTTTGAAATTGCAGACGAAGGGAATCATGATGCTCATGCAATTTGCGCCAGGCTTCTTCCATTTGGACTGGAGAAAGGGAAATGTTTATTTGCACCATTACTGCTTGGTTAAAATGATGAACATTAGCCGGTTTTTGGGCAAAAAACCAAGATTGAATCGGTGTCAAGTTTATCTTACCTTTGATTACTCCTTGTTCAACTTCTAAGACATCTTTTTGAATCGCTACTTTAGCCAGCTCTTCAATCGTCTGAAATTGAAATATTTGCTTTGGAGTGACCCTGATACCTTGCTGTGCTGCTTTGGCAATTACCTGCAAACTGAGAATGGAATCTCCACCAAGACGGAAGAAATTATCGTTGCGGTTGATCATCGAAACACCTAGTACTTCTTGCCAAATCGCAGCGATTTTTGGTTCTATTTCACCTTTGGGCATTTCTTTTAAGACATGAATCGCAGCAGGGGCTGGCAGGGCATTTCGATTCACTTTCCCATTCTCGGTCAATGGTAGTTCATCAAGTAAAACAAAAGAAGAGGGTACCATATAATCAGGTAAAACATGTACTAATTGATCTCTTAATTCATTCGCATTAATCGGGGACATGGAAGTAAGATACGCAATCAGCCTTCCTTCCTTTTGAATTACAATTGCATCCTTTACTTTCGGAAACTGAGCCAGAGTCGTTTCGATTTCCCCTAGTTCAACACGAAAGCCGCGAATTTTTATTTGATGATCTTTTCTACCTAAAAACATCATTGTCCCATCATACAAATAGCGGACAAGATCTCCTGTACGATACAGTCGTCCAAACTCTTCATGCTCGATAAACCTTTCTCGCGTCAGTAGCGGTTGATTTGCATAACCTTTCGCCAAACCATCTCCACCAACATATAACTCCCCAACTATACCGATCGGCACTTGTTGATGCATATCATCTAGAACATATGCAGTTGTTCCTGCTATCGATTTCCCAATAGGCAAAACATCGCCAGACCAATCTGGCGGCACTTGGTAACAACAGCTAAAAGTAGTATTTTCCGTAGGACCATATCCATTGATCACTTGGACACCGCCCATACGGAGCACTTTTTGGACATGTACAGGGGATACCACATCTCCACCTGTCAGTAATTGTTTTAATCCTTTTAAAGCAGGCAATTGGTGATCCACCATTAAACGGAATAATCCCGCTGTCAGCCATAAGGTAGTAACTTCAAAGGATTGGACAGCTTCTCCCAATTCAGAGAGAGAGGGGAGAGCTGCTGGCATGATTGCCAGTTTGGCTCCACTCAAAAGCGCTCCCCAAATTTCAAAGGTAGCAGCATCAAAAGCTACAGGTGCCAATTGCAAAAATACATCATCTGCTGAAAAAGTTGCATAGTCTGGATTTTTCACCAATCGAATAATACCTTTTTGGGGAATCTCTACCCCTTTTGGCTTGCCTGTCGAACCAGACGTATACATTACGTAGGCAAGAGAATCTGTCGTAACTTGGGTGACTAAATTAGATGTTGATTCTTGCCTAATCATCCTCTCTACCTCATCCAACATACAACAATCCATTTGCTTATGTTGAAATCGATTTGCCCATTTTTGTGTTGTCACTACAAAAGACACCGCTGAGTCCGTTACAAGGTACTGAAATCGCTCTGTTGGATAAGAAACGTCAAATGGTACGTACGCTGCACCTGTTTTGACGATTGCTAACATTGTGAGAATAAGTTCGATAGATCGATCAAGACATACCCCTACTTTTGTATCAGGTTTTAACCCTTTTTTCTGTAAAAAGTAAGCCAACTGATTTGCTTGTTGATTGACTTCTTCATAAGTTAAGGAGACGGTTGCTGATTGCAACGCAATTTTTGCAGGATAAAGAGCTACCTGCTCTTCAAACAATGTCGCAATAGATTTTTCTGGACAATTTGATACCAATTGATTTTGTTCTGCCAAAAATCGTTCATCTTCCTTGGTGAGCAATGAGATTTCTCGGATGGGTATCGTCCGATCTGCTACTACAGTTGTTAATACTTGGACATATTGTTTGATCATACGATCTATTGTTACTTCACAAAATAAGTCAGCATTATACTCCCAGGCTCCTTGCAAACCTTGTGGGGTATCCATGAAAGTTAAGGTTAAATCATACTTTGCTGTTTCGTGCTCTAATGGAAAAGGGGACAAATTTAGATCTATCGATCCTTCTGTTTGAACAGGCATATTTTGTAAGACGAACATCACTTGAAACAAAGGCGAATGTTGTAAATTTCTATCTGGAGACAATTCATCCACCATTTTTTCAAATGGAACATGCTGATTTGCATAAGCTTCCATCGAAGTTTTCCGTACCCGACCAAGTATTTCTTGAAAACTAGGGTTACCGATTAAATTTGTTCGAAATACAAGTGTATTGACAAAAAAACCAACGATATTTTCTAGCTCTGATCTTGTTCTTCCTGCGATTGGACTGCCTACTGCAATGTCTTCTTGTCCACTGTAACGAGATAACCAAGTCTGCCAAGATGCGAGCAAACTCATGTATAAAGTAACACCTTCTTCTTTGCTCAGCTGTTTCAAACCTTCTGACAAGGAAAGCGGAATCTCAAAAGATTTCGTTCTTCCGTAAAAGGTTTGTTCTGCTGGTCTTGTTTTATCAGTTGGCAAATCAAGCACAGGAACATCCGCTAGCTTGTCTTTCCAGTAATGAAGGTGAGTTTTTAAATCATCACTTTGGATGTAATCTTGTTGCCAAGCGCTATAGTCTCGGTATTGCAATGGTAAAGCATCGATTTCAACCGAGTTCCCTCTGCTATTGGCTTCGTATAATCGAAATAACTCGTTTCCAAAAATTCCAAGTGACCAGCCATCCATGATAATATGATGAAACGTAAACAGCAATACCCACTTATCTTCTGTTTCTTGATAGAGATGTACTCTCCACAAAGGACCTGTAGTGAGAGAAAATGGCTGGTGATAAGCATGGTTGATCAATTTTTCCAGTGATTCTTCTTCCTGCCTGACATCCGTAAAAGAAAAGTCGATAGGTGGAACTTGATGGATGACTTGAATTGGAATTCCTTCGCGTTCAGTAAATGTAGTACGTAAACTTTCATGACGAATCGCTATTGCTTGCAACGATCTCCGAAATGCTAATATGTCAAAACTTCCATCTATCCTTATCGAGTAGGGAAGATGATACGTAGAACGATCATCGAGAATTTGATCAAGAAACCACAATCTTCGCTGTCCATAAGAAACTGGCGCGAATTGATTCGAACGGTCGTATACCGGTATAGCAGTAAGTTCTGACTGTTCCCTTTGTGTTCCTTCTATTTTGGCTGCAAGCTCTCTAACAGTAGGAAACTCAAATATATAAGTCAAAGGTATTTTTTTGTTCCATATTTCCGTTAGTTTTGAAATAACTTGTGTTGCTAGTAAGGAATGCCCACCTACCTGAAAGAAGTTATCATCAGCTTGAATAGGTTTTTCTCCTAAAACTTGTTCCCAAACTCCAGCTACGATCTCTTCAGATGGAGATAATTCTTGTTTTCGTGCAGGAGAACTGCTCTGACTAGGTGCTGGTAAATTACTTCGATCTACTTTGCCATTAGGAGTTAACGGAAAAACATCCAAGAAAACAAATTGACTAGGGATCATGTAAACTGGAATATATCGCTTGAGATATGTCTCATAATCCGTTGATCGATCTGTCGTAATGACATAAGCGATAAGTCGGCTATCTTTTTCCACTACGATCGCCTTTTCGATATAAGGATGAGCATGTAAAGCAGCTTCAATCTCCCCTAGTTCGATTCGGTATCCTCTTATTTTCACTTGATAATCCACCCTGCCAATATATTGCAGGGTACCATCTGTTTCATACTTGACCAAGTCACCCGTTCGATAGACACGTTTTTCTTTATCATTAGGATGAGGAACATACTTTTCATCTGTTAAATCAGGGCGATGGAGATATCCCCTTGTTAAACCTTCTCCACCTAAATAGAGTTCACCGGGAATTCCTGCTGGGACTGCTTGTCCTTGTGAATCAAGAACAAATACGGTTGTATGATCTATTGGCCCGCCAATAGATGGAGTCTGTCCACTCTCTCTTTCTATTAAGGCAAATGTAGAATAAGTGGTATCCTCAGTTGGACCATATAAGTTATATACTTTCTCGATCTGTGGCAACAAATAAAATTCATCCACTAGATTTCTGGACAAAGGTTCACCTGCCAGATTTATCGTAATTACCGTATCAGGTATAACATTCATTCGGATCAATTCGCTTGCAACAGATGGAACTGTATTTATCAAGGTGATAGGAACCAGATCAGAGGCGATGGTAAGATACAGTGCATTCTCCACGCCGACAACTGTTCCTCCACAGCTCAGTGGAAAAAACAACTCAAACACAGATAAATCAAAGCAGATAGACGTAGATGCGAGAACTCCATTATATTCGTCAGGGTGATACTGTCTATGTGCCCAACTAAATAACATGGAAACACTATGATGCTCAACCATGACACCTTTTGGTTTTCCTGTTGATCCTGAAGTATAAATGATATAAGCGAGTTGTTTTGTACTGCTGTCTAGATTAGGATTGTCAGTTGCATAACTTCTTAAATCTAGTCTATCCATACAACATGGATTCATATTGGTGGTTAGGAGGGAAGATAATTGCTCTGTTGTCAGCACCATCTGAGCCTTAGAATCTTCTAGCATATAGGTGATACGATCCTTTGGATATTTTGGATCAAATGGTACATATGCTCCGCCTGCTTTTAAAATTGCAAGCAAACTGACAAGCAAATCAGTGGATCGAGGCAGCAGAACAGCGACGATTTTTTCCTGACTAATCCCTGCTGAGATCAAATAATGAGCTAATTGATTGGATTTTTGATTTAATTGTTCGTATGTGAGTGAATCCTGTCCCCAAGTAACGGCAATCTGATGAGGAGTTCGTTTCACTTGTTCTTCAAACCATTGGTGAATGAACTTGGATTCTGTTGCAACAGTAGTTTGGTTCCAATCTTCTAGCATTAATTTTGCTTCTGGTTTGGTAAGAATTGAGATTTGATCAACCCTTTGCTCAGGATGACAAATCATCTGTTCTAAAATAATAACCAAACGAAATAAAATATCTTCGATAGTAGATGGAGCAAATCGATCAGCTTGGTACATGATTTTTAATTGCGTTGTTTCGCCAGGCGTACAAACTAAGGTAATGGGATAGTGAGTTTCTTCCCTCCCATCAACATCTGCTATACCCCAGTTTGCAGATTCATTTGCTGCCTGTTGACGAATTGGGTAATTTTCGACGACGACAATACTTTCAAACAGATGAGAACCTCTTGGAATCTCACTCCAACTCTGTATATCTATTAACGATGAGAAAGAATATTCTCTGGCCTCTACTTGTTTGGCTTGAAGATTTAAAAGCCATGTCAAGATCGTTTCGGATGTTAAGGCAACTCGAACTGGTGCCGTATTAATGAACAATCCCACCATATTTTCTGAGCCTGCTAACTCAGTAGGCCTTCCAGATGAGGTAGCTCCAAACAACACATCCTCTGTATGATGTGTCCTTCCTAGCAACAATCCCCATGCACCTTGAAGTATCGTGCTTATGGTTAGCCCATATTTTTTGCCCATTTCTTGGATAAGATTTGTCGTTTCCTTTGATAACATCTTCGTGATAGATTGATAACCTTGTTCGTCTGTCTCTTTACGATCAAAACGCAAAGACAGGGGCGTATCATAACCTTTGAGCATTTCTTGCCAAAATGCTTTTGCTTCCGATTGATCTTGTCTTTTTAACCATGCAATATAATCCCGATAGGCTTTAGGTGTTGGAAGATGTAAGGAGTCACCATTAGAGATAGCTTCGTAATATTGAAATACCTCTCCAAGTATGATGGGCAGACTCCAACCATCCATTAGAACATGATGGTAGCTCCAAATACATGTAACAGCATCATGATCCGTTTGTAAAAAGGTAAAGCGCATCACTGGAGGTTCATCTAATAAAAACTTTTGCTTACGATCACGTTTTTTTGTCTCTTCTATTTCAACTGCCTGTTCCTCTCTGGACAAATGACGCAAATCTACTTGGAGGAATGGTGTCAAAACCCCCGAAAATACAAGCTGCTGAGGCTCTACATTTTCTCCCCACAAAAAAGCAGTTCGCAAAATAGCATGACGATCGATTACCTCTTGCCATGCTTGAAGAAAGGCGGGGAGCTGAAACTCCCCTTGAATCGAAAAAGATAGTTGAGCGATGTACATACCATCGCTCGTTGCCATGTCGGAATGCAGTAACATTCCGTGTTGTAGTGGTGTGAGAGTATACATATCTTCAAGATTTAAAGATATATCGTTTTCTTCCAACCTTTATCTCCCCTTCGATTTTTTTTGAAGAAGTTGAAGTACTTTCTGCATATCTTTTTTAGAAAGATTTGCCTCTGGAAAATCAGATGTTGTCATTCCAACATTTTTTTCATTTCCTGAAATCAGATTTTGTAGTTTGGAATGGAAGTATTGCTTGAACAACTCCATACTCGTTTTATTGTGGATATTTTGGCTATACAACCATGTAATCCGCATTTTCCCTTCATTTACTACTGCTACAATATCGATGAGATGAGGGCGAACAGCCTCAAGAGCACTCATTCTACCTGTAGTTTCTGTAGCTATCCCTTCTAGAAGGCTTGAGATTTCACTTTTCTGCACCGGAGTAAATTGCCCCAAATAATTAAAGCTGATTGCTGCCTCTACTTTTTTAAGAGGAGATAGATGCAAGTGAGCCAATAATCCATAGCTTAATGCTTCTTTGCTGCGATCACGTAGAGCTTCTTTGACAACTTGTATTGCTTCTCCCATGCTTGATGATGGTAGTAGGAACATCACAGGATAGAGGGAAGTAAACCAACCAACTGTCCGAGATAAATCTAGTTCTTCTTGTTCCTCTCTCCCATGTCCTTCTAAATGGATGGTATGAGTGTTTTCCCCGGTCCACTTTTGTAGAGATTGGACAAGTGCCGTCAACAATAGTTCTTCTACCGTTGCATGAGTTCTAGCAGTTGTTTTGGATAACAATTGCTCTGTTTCAGAAGCTGTTAACAGTAATTGTACTTGTTCCACAGAGTCTTCCGTATTTCTCCCATACCGATCTTGTGGGATCACTGTATCCTTTACTTGTTGCCACTGTTCCCTTTGATTTTCGATTTCCTCCGCAGCTGCTAATTTTTGAAGATACTCCGCCCACTGACGATAGGAACTGGTTTTCTGGGGTAACTGTACTGGTTTTCCAGCTGCAAGTTGTTGGTAGATCATCTCGATGTCTTCTATTAGAATTCGCCAAGACACGCCATCCATCACCATATGATGAGCAAGGAGGAACAATCTTCCTTCCGTTTCCGAGAAGCGGAACCAGATCGCCCGGAATACTGGTCCCTCCGTTAGATGTAAGCTCGCTTGGGCTTTTTCTGTTCTCTGTTCCAACCACTCGATGGGATTTTCTTCTCTTCGCAGGTCCACTACTTCCAGTTCTGCTTCCCCTTCTGCTCGGTAGTATTGCTTCCAGCCGGTTTCACTTGGAACCAATCGCAC